>NZ_JBEEAB010000074.1:0-1412 GCF_040120725.1 Actinopolymorpha sp. B9G3
CTCCCAGTCGGGAGCGTTGGGGTCCGACCTCTTGCCGCCCAGATCTTCTGCGGTCACGGTCGCGAGGAAATCGGTCACCATCGCGACGCGGCTGGACCGAGCCTCCAGCACCTCCGAGTAGGTCGGAGTCTCGGTGGACTCGGGCAGCCCGGCGAGGGCGAGTGGATGGAACGGCTGTTCTCGCCCCTGCACCGCTTTGCCGAGCCAATTGTCGGTGGCCAGCACCAGGTGGCGCAGGGTCTGGGCGAACGAGAACTCATCGTCGACGGAAATGTCGGTGGTTCCGTCCGGCATCGTCGCCACCCGTTGGAGGATTGCTTCCCAGGCCGTTTGGACTGCTGCCCACGCTGCGCGGAGCCCGTCCGGATCGGTGGCCCGGCGTTCGGATCGGCCGGGAAAACGGCGATTGAGCTCGGCGTCGACGAGGGGCACCACGTCAACGTCGTTGACCATGAACGATCCGTCGTAGAGCCAGGGTGCGTCGATCTCGGATCGGTCCACGTCGACCGCGCGCATCACCACTCCGGACACGTTGCTGCTCCGGAACCGGGCACCGCCTAGATCAACGCGGTCGAAACGAGCCTCCTGCAGCTTGACGTTGGTGAACGTGGCGCCCTGCAGGTCGTTGTCGGCGTTGAATTCGGTCACGCGTCGCTTCTTCCTGTCTGGTGTTGAATCGCATGATGATCTATCGGTTCCATCGAGGCGTCTGACAGACTGATTCAGATCTTCAATCAGTGAAAGGTAGCGGAGCAGGGAGACGTTGTCTACCAACCAGCAAGTACCTGACTACGAGCTCGACGACGCGCATACAGTCACGTCCGATCAAGAGCTCAAGGCGATGTTCGACCCCTTCCGTAGCGTCCTGCTCCAACTCCTGCTCGAACGAGCGGCATCCATCCAAGAGCTGGCGGTCGCAACCCGGCGACCCAAGGGCACTGTCGCCTATCACGTCCGCGTGCTGACCGCGGCCGGCATGTTGAAAGTGGTTCGAACGCACACCATCCGGGGCCAGCAGGAACGCTTCTACGGACGGACCGCCCGCCTGTTCAGAGTCGGTGAGATCACGCCCGAGCAGGTCTCCCTGATCCCCAACGCGATGCCCCAATGGGCCGCCGACACCATTCCCGCACACGAAGCTGACCAACTCCGCGCGATCAGGCGCTACGCCTGGATCAGCGAAGAACACGCCAACGAGTTCTGGGACCGAGTTCTCCAACTGGTCAACGAATTCTCCCAGCTACCCAGCCTCGACCAGGGCCAAGCTCACGCCTTCATGGCCGCCATCTACCCCACCACCCAGGCCCCACGCCTGCCAAAACCTCACGAACAGCCCCGCCGCAGGCACCGACACCAATAGCCGTTCGACCAGCAGGCCGATCACCGTTCCATCCCGGCCCGTTCCGCCCGGC
>NZ_JBEEAB010000075.1:0-1358 GCF_040120725.1 Actinopolymorpha sp. B9G3
TGACCGAACCCCCGGGTGCACCCGCGGGGCCGACCGGCAGGGTCGCCCCGGTCGCCGCGGCGGCGGCGCTCGGCGGCTTTCTCTTCGGTTATGACACAGCTGTCATCAACGGTGCGGTCGGTGCGGTGCGCGACACCTTTGCCGTCAACCCGTTCGTTCTCGGCCTGGCGGTGGCGGCGGCGCTGCTGGGGTCGGCGCTGGGCGCCTGGTCCGCCGGTCCGCTGGCCAACCGCCTCGGCCGGGTCCGGGTCATGCTGATCGCCGCGGCGTTGTTCGCCGTGAGCGCGCTCGGTTCCGGATTCGCGTTCGCCATCTGGGACCTCGCGCTGTGGCGGTTCATCGGCGGGATGGGCGTGGGTGCCGCCTCGGTGATCGCTCCGGCGTACATCGCCGAGATCTCGCCGGCCCGGATCCGCGGCCGCCTGGGTTCGCTGCAGCAGTTGGCGATCGTGACCGGGATCTTCGTCGCCCTCCTCGTCGACTACGTACTGGCCACACTGGCCGGAGGCGCCCGCGAGGAGCTCTGGCTCGGCCTCGACGCGTGGCGGTGGATGTTCCTGTCGTTGCTGATCCCGGCGCTCACCTACGGTGCGCTCGCGTCCCGCCTGCCCGAGTCACCGCGCTTCCTCGTCGCGAAGGAACGCACCGCAGAGGCGCGAAAGGTCCTCCGGAAGTACCTCGGCGGTGACGTCGAGGCGAAGATCGCCGAGATCGACCAGACCCTCGCCGCGGATCGCAGGATGCGGCTGTCGGACCTGCGCGGCCCCCGGCTCGGCCTGCTGCCGATCGTGTGGGTCGGCATCTTGTTGTCGGTGTTCCAGCAGTTCGTCGGCATCAACGTGATCTTCTACTACTCGTCCGTCCTGTGGCAGGCGGTCGGGTTCAGCGAGGCGGACTCCCTGATCATCACGGTGATCACGTCGGTGACCAACATTCTCACCACCTTGATCGCGATCGCGACCATCGACAAGGTCGGGCGCAAGCCGCTGCTCACCATCGGGTCGACGGGCATGATGCTCACCTTGGGCACGTTGGCGTTCGCCTTCGGGACCGCTCCGGTCATCGGCGGCGAACCGGTGCTGCAGGGAATCATGGCGCCGGTCGCCCTGGTCGCCGCGAACCTCTACGTCGTGTTCTTCGGACTGAGCTGGGGACCCGTGGTGTGGGTCCTGCTCGGCGAGATGTTCCCCAACCAGATCCGTGCCCAGGCCCTTGCGGTCGCCGCCGCCGCACAGTGGCTGGCGAACTTCACCGTCTCGACGACGTTCCCGACGCTGCAGGCGATCGGCCTCGGATTCGCGTACGGCATCTACACGTTCTTCGCGGCACTCTCCCTGGTGTTCGTGGTGAGGCGCATC
>NZ_JBEEAB010000076.1:0-1245 GCF_040120725.1 Actinopolymorpha sp. B9G3
ATCACCAAGATCCGCCAATTCATCACCGGCTGGAACGACCGCTGCCACCCCTTCGTCTGGACCAAGACCGCCGACCAGATCCTCACCAAAACGAACCGTCAAAAGATCTCAACCACGGGGTACTAGGTGGGCGGCTTCTAATGCGCGCTGGCACTGGTCCTTCTCTGCCAGGCTGGAGTAGGCATGATGACGATCGGATTGAATCGATGCGGCACGGTCGAGGACGCGACAGAAGCGATCGACAGCATCCGACCAACTGCACGAAGGCCCAGACCGCTCGTAGCTCTCCAGGACTTCTCGCAATCCGGACTTCGCGAGTCCGTCCTCAGGCAGCCCGTCGGACTCGAACGCTTCGCTCTTCTGCTCACTGGATTGACCATTCTCATGCTTGCCGAACCACGCTGCGCTGACGAAGCCGCTTCGATTGACCTTGTTACCCAACCGCGCCGCCATCAGCGCCCATGCACTGCCTGCGACCTCGGCACGGGTGGGATTGCCGCTGCCGTCTGTCCGATCGATAGTCAGCAGTGCTGAGCCAATTCCAGGGAAGTAGTCAAGCCGGACTGCGTCCTCACGCCAAAAATCATCAATCGCCCCG
The DNA here is from genome assembly GCF_040120725.1 of Actinopolymorpha sp. B9G3. Lineage (NCBI taxonomy): Bacteria > Bacillati > Actinomycetota > Actinomycetes > Propionibacteriales > Actinopolymorphaceae > Actinopolymorpha > Actinopolymorpha sp. B9G3. The sequence continues at coordinate 599 of NZ_JBEEAB010000076.1, forward strand.
TGCGCAGGTATCTCGTCAGTGACGTTCTCCACGGCTCCGTTGTTCGCCGACGCGACCACCATCTCGAACCCAGTGAGCTCCGGCTTCCATGTGTGTACTATGCGCGTGTACTTGCCAGATTTCCATTGCCGCCGCCCCGTGAACGCTTCACTGGGCCTGGTTAGCCGCGCCAGCTGGCGCGCCCGCTCGACTACCACGGCAGCGATGATGTCCCGCAGGATTGTCGTCTTGCCTGTTCCGGGCGGCCCGTTCACCGCGAAGATTCCAGCGTGCCTGGGGTCGAGCATTCGCATCACAGAGTTGACTGCAAGCTGCTGGCTCATCGCAAGAGGACGCTCGGGGCTGTCCGGCCAGCGACCCAACGGCACGTTACCGGGGGCGGTGTGATTCATGACAGTTTCCAGACTCTGCCGCACATCTATCCGTCGGGAGACATCGACAGCGGAAGCTGGGCGCAGGTACTCCCTCAACGCTGCACCCACCCTGCCCGCTTCGACCTGCTCGGACACGCCTTCAAGGTCGCTAGTACCCCGTGGTTGAGATCTTTTGACGGTTCGTTTTGGTGAGGATCTGGTCGGCGGTCTTGGTCCAGACGAAGGGGTGGCAGCGGTCGTTCCAGCCGGTGATGAATTGGCGGATCTTGGTGA
>NZ_JBEEAB010000077.1:0-1139 GCF_040120725.1 Actinopolymorpha sp. B9G3
CTAGTGTCCTCCGCCTGAAATTCGTCGGGTAAGTGTAGGTTTGGTGGATGGCGAGGACTGGGCGGCCGAAGGCTGAGCTTGTGTTGAGCGATGAGGAGTGCCAGACGTTGACGCGGTGGTCGCGTCGGGCGAAGTCGTCGCAGGTGTTGGCGTTGCGATCGCGGATTGTGCTGGCGTGTGGTGAGGGGGCGAACAACGCTGAGGTCGCGGCCCGGCTCGGGGTGAATCCGGCGACGGTGAGTAAGTGGCGTCGTCGCTTTGTGGACAAGCGTCTTGACGGTTTGGTCGATGAGCCGCGGCCGGGTCGGCCACCGTCGATCCTGCTGGACAAGGTTGAGGAGGTCATTACCGCGACGTTGGAGGAGACGCCGAAGAATGCGACACACTGGTCGCGGGCGTCGATGGCTGCCCGTTCGGGGTTGTCGGAGTCGACGATCGGGCGGATCTGGCGGAAGTTTGAGCTCAAGCCGCACCTGAGCGATGGGTTCAAGCTTTCCACCGATCCGATGTTCGTCGAGAAGGTGGTCGACGTGATCGGCCTGTACCACAACCCGCCGGACAAAGCGGTGGTGTTGTGCGTGGATGAGAAGTCCGGGGTGCAGGCCCTGGACCGGTCCCAGCCGGTGCTGCCCGCGATGCCTGGGATGCCGGAGCGGCGCAGCCATGACTACGTCCGCCACGGGGTGACCAGCCTGTTCGCCGCGTTCAACATCGCCGACGGCACGGTCATCTCCCAAACCCACCGGCGACGCCGCGCGAGTGAGTTCAAGAAGTTCCTCATCGGGATCGACAAAGCGGTACCAGACCAGCTCGACGTCTACCTGGTCTGCGACAACCTGTCCACCCACAAGACCCCCGCCATCAACGACTGGCTCGCCCGCCACCCACGCTTCCACATGCACTTCACCCCAACCGGATCCAGCTGGATCAACCAAGTGGAGCGCTGGTTCGCCTTCCTCACCGACCAACTCCTACGCCGCGGCGTCCACAAAAGCGTCCAAGCGCTGGAGAAAGACGTCCGCGAGTGGATCAAGAACTGGAACGAAAACCCCAAGCCCTTCATCTGGAAGAAGACCGCCGAGGAGATCCTCGACTCCCTCGCCCGATATATCGCACGAATTTCAGGCGGAGGACACTAG
>NZ_JBEEAB010000078.1:0-1042 GCF_040120725.1 Actinopolymorpha sp. B9G3
GGTCGGGACATGTGTGCGACACGCTGGGTCTGACCTGGGGTGATGGGGCGAAGGGTGTCCAGGATCGGCGTGTCTACACACGCCGACTTGGAGGTCTTCGTGATCGCCGACCTGGACACCCTTCTGATCGCACTTTACGTGGAACTGACCGACCGCATCATCCCTGCGCATCGGCCGACACATCGCCAGGGTCCGGGCCGACCGGTCGTGGTGACCGAGGCAGAGCTGGTGTGTTTGGCGGTAGCGCAGGTATTGCTGCGCTACAACGATGAGCGGCATTGGCTGCGTGCCGCGCCGGCGCGGGTGGGGCACCTGTTTCCTCGGCTGTTGTCGCAAAGCGAATACAACACCAGGCTGCGAGCGGTAGCGCCGCTGATGGAAGCTGCGCTGCGGTGGCTGGCCGAGCACACCCCTGGATCGGCTGAGCTACTGCGACTCATGGACGGCACTCCGGTTGGCTGCGGCCAGTCGAAGACCACCAGCACACGCTCGGACCTGTTCGGCTACGCCGGCTACGGCTACGAGACCTCCCACAGCCGCTACTACTGGGGGGCCAAGCTGATGCTCATCACCACCGCCGACGGCACCGTCACCGGGTTCGGCCTGGCTAACCCCAAACTGATGGGCGAACGCGAACAGACCCGCCGGATGCTCACCGAGCAGACGGCCAACCGACCCGCCCCTGGCACCACCGTGGTCACCGACAAGGGCCTATCCGGCACCGGCATCGAACAGTTCTTCACCGACCTGGACCTGCAGCTCATCCGCCCAGCCCGCACAGACGACCAGACACCTCGACCGTTCCCGAACTGGCTGCGCCAGCGGATCGAGGCGATCATCTGGACACTGAAGAACCAGCTCGGCCTGGAACGCCACGGCGGACGCATCCCTGCCGGGCTATGGACCCGCATCCTCCAACGCCTACTCGCGCTCAACACCGCCATCTGGCACAACTGGATCATCGGCGCACCCGTAAAACGCTCCCTAATCGCCTACGACCACTGATCGCTGACCTGATCAAAATTTCCGATCAACGATCTAG
>NZ_JBEEAB010000079.1:0-998 GCF_040120725.1 Actinopolymorpha sp. B9G3
TCGCATTCGGTGCCGGCGGGGTTGGCTCGGCGGGCTCGGATTGTGCTGCTGGCTGCGGACGGGGTGTCGAATACCGAGATCGCTGAGCTGGTTGGGGTGAGCAGGCAGACGGTGATCTCGCGGCGGGCTGCCTACGCCGAGTGTGGCTTGGAAGGACTCAAAGACGCTTCGCGTCCGGGCAGGCCACGCAAGGTCGACCACGCGGCAATCATCGCTGAGACGTTGAAGCCGCCACCAAAAAAGCTAGGGGTCACGCATTGGTCGTCTCGGCTGTTGGGCCGGCGGCTGCGGATCGACAACACCACCGTGGCAAGGGCGTGGCGCGACTACGGCTTGCAGCCGTGGCGGGCGGAGACGTTCAAGTTCTCGACTGACCCCGAACTGGTTGCCAAGGTCACCGATGTGGTCGGGTTGTATCTGGACCCACCGGCGAACGCGGTTGTCCTCTGCTGCGATGAGAAGTCCCAGATCCAAGCCCTAGACCGCACCCAACCGGTGCTGCCGATGCAGCCAGGGCTGGCTGAACGACGTACCCACGACTACATCCGGCACGGCACCGCCACGCTGTTCGCCGCGTTAGAGATCGCCACCGGAAAGGTGACCGGGCTAACCCAGCCACGACACAGGCACCAGGAGTTCCTTCGGTTCCTCAAGCACCTCGCCCGCGCCTACCCCGAGGACGAACTGCACCTGGTGATGGACAACTACGCCACCCACAAACGCACCGAAGTACGCGAATGGCTGGCCGCCAACCCCCGGATCAAGGTCCACTTCACACCCACGTCGGCGTCATGGATGAACCTGGTCGAGGTCTGGTTCTCCATCATCGAACGCCAAGCCATCCACCGCGGAACCTTCCGCTCCGTCCGCGACCTGATCACCAAGATCCGCCAATTCATCACCGGCTGGAACGACCGCTGCCACCCCTTCGTCTGGACCAAGACCGCCGACCAGATCCTCACCAAAACGAACCGTCAAAAGATCTCAACCACGGGGTA
>NZ_JBEEAB010000008.1:0-289239 GCF_040120725.1 Actinopolymorpha sp. B9G3
AGACGGAGTTGAGGAATCCCCGCACGATCGATCGGTACTCGACGACGGCCTGGTAGCCGGTGAAGTTGAAGTCGACCGGCCATAACCAGACCCGCCCTGACGACACCGCGAGCGGATCACTCATCGACGCGGACAGGATGAATACCAGGGGATAGAGCACGGCGAGAAGGAACAACGTCAGCACGACGTAGTTCGAAATCGTGAAGATCCGATCGGACCGGGTCTCCCTTATCCTGACGGCTGTGGAAGCCACGCCACCCCTCCTCGCCCGCTCGTTCGACTGGTTTCTTGGTCGTTGTGCGACGTTCGGGTCAGGCGTACTTCTCCTCATAGGCCGCCTGGTAGGCATTCAGGTAGTTCGCCACGCCCATCCGGTCGAAGGTGTCGACGTACTTCTGCCACGCCGCGTCGTCGTTGATGTCGAGCTGTCCCATGGTGAACTTCGCCTCGTGCTGCAGCACGTGGTTCTCGATCGACGTGGCCAGCTCACCAGTAACTGCGGCCTGATCCTCCGTCAGGTAGACCGGCGGGAGCTGCAGGCTCCGGTCCTGGCGCAGGTTGTAGTACTTCTGGGACTCCTCGTACAACGGCTTCTCGAACGTCGGCTTCTCCGGGTCGACAACCTCGCCGAGCCGGAAGTCGCTCGACCGGTAGTTCACACCGAGCTGGCCCCACCACAGGCCGTCGTCGGGAGGCCAGGTCCCGATCGTGGTCCACAGAGCCTGCTTGCCGTTGATCCCGACCTCGCCGTCCTTGGCATATCGCCAGTCCTTGCCGTTGTACGCCTGCAGCTGCGCCTCGAGCTCGTACTGCCCGTCGGCCCACGCCACCGCGACCTCGGGGTTCTTGCAGGCGCTGGTGACGACGAAGCCACCGTTGATCCCCGCCGCACCGTAGTAGTTCCAGTGGGCCGTCGCGGTTCCGTCCGGGCCTTTCAGGGTCGGAACACAGACGTAGTCGCGCCAACGCGCCTTGGGGTCCTCGACGTCAACGGTCACGAAGTTTCCCCAGTCCCACACCCGAGCGGCTCCCAGGATGTTGTCGCCGGCACTGTTCCCGACCCGCTGCAGCGCCTCGACATCTTGGGTGAACGCTTCCTTGGCGAGCAGCCCCTGGCTGAACAGCCGATTCTGGTAGCGCAAACCCTCACGCCACTCGGGCTTGTTCGCCACGAAGTCGACCTTGCTGTCGTTCAAGAACAGCCACGGAGGATCCATCCACGGTCCTGGGTTGTAGATGAACGACCCCATGAAGAAGTTGCTCAACGGCTGGTCCGAGACGCCCGACAGCGGCACCTCGTCCTTCTTCCCGTTGCCGTTCGGGTCGCCGTTGGCGAACCCCTTCAACGCTTCCTCGAACTCGTCCAGCGTCTCCGGCACGCCGAGGCCGAGCTTGTCCAACCACGCCTTGTTGATCCACATCCGTTGGATGCCGCAGTTGCAGTGGAAACAGTCGTTGACGTACGGCATCGTGTAGATGTTGCCGTCGTTGGCGGTGATGAGGTCCTTGACGTCCGGGTAGTCCTTGAACATCCCCTTGATCTCGGCGCCGTAGTCCTCGATCAGCTCATTCAGGGGGATGAACATTCCCTGCGAGCCGTAAAGCATCTGCTGCGCCGGACTGAAGTTGATGTTCATGAAAGCGTCGGGAACATCGCCCGACGCGATCATGGCGTTGACCTTCGTCAAGGCGTCCGGCGAGCCGGCCTCGCCAGCCACCACCTGCCACTCGACGTGGACACCGGTCTTGTCCTCGTACCACTTGCTGAAGGCGTTGTCCTTCCAGTCACCGACCGACGTGCTCTGTGGCACGACGATCTTCAACGTGACCTTCTCCTTCACGATCGTCGCCTTCTTCGACGCGATCGGGCCGACATAGCCCTCGGGATAGATGACGTCCTGGTTCGGTGTGGACTTCGGGCCACCCTTCGGCACCAGTGCTTTCTCGGCCGGCCCGCCCCCCTCCGGCTCGCCACCACCGCTGCACGCGGCCACCAGGGAGCCTGCCGTCGCCGCCGACAAGCCCAGACCTAGCGCACGGGTGACGAATTGCCGTCGGGAGAAGCCACTCTGTCCGATGTGCGGTGCCGACTCATGCCACTCTTCAACTGCCATGTGCGTACTCCTCTGTGCTGGGAAGGTCGACTGTCGGACTGACCCCCGTCGCTTGGATCACGGTTGTAGATCGGAAGCGGACGAGCCAGGAACACCTCGAGGTGTGCGCATCGCCCACGTGGCCAGAGGGTCACCACCGCCGTGTCGTTGTGACGAGGGGCGGTGTTCGCGCCAGTACCGTCTGGAACCGGCGTCCGCTCTGGACTCACCGCAACCTCCCTCGGACACCGTTCAGCGTCTGATCGGCTCATTGCCTGGTGGCACTACAGACAGCTGCTTGGTGGTTCCGGCGAGCCGTTCCGATTGCCGCGTTGGCTGGGTGGCCAACTTCCACCCGCCGCGAGCCGATGCAGGCCACGGGTGCATGAACCGGGAGTCGAGGTCTGGCGCCCACCCGGCTGGAGAGTGCCGCTTGATGTGGGCAAGAATCTATACGATAGATATGTAGTGTCTAGAGTCGTGGCCAAATTCGGCCGCCGGTGAATGCGGGCAGTCGCTGCGGGCGCTGCGCTCCCCCCACGGACTGGGCATAGGCCTAGGATCGACAGTCGCGATCGACCAGCCTGCGCAAAGTTCGCGAGTGCAGATTTGTGTGTATGTATATATTCTTAGTGCCTGCATGGCACCGGGACCTGGATGGTGAACGTGTCGACTGACCCTCTCCCACTCGAGCGGCTCGCACCGCGGCGAGTGCTTGTCGACGAGGCAGTCGCCGCGGTCCGCAACCTGTTGATGGACCAGACGATCCGCCCCGGCCAAAGCCTGATCATTGGCCGACTCGCTACGGCGCTGGGGGTCTCGCACACGCCCGTTCGCGAGGCGCTCGCGAGCCTGGAGTCAGAAGGACTCGTCGTCAAGCGACCACAACGCGGATACTTCGCGACCGAGTTGCTGACGAACGAGGAAGTGAGAGAACTCTTCGAGCTCCGACTCCTTCTCGAGCCCTGGGCCGCCGCAGAGGTCGCCGCCGCCTCCCGACACATCGATGTCAGCGGACTCCGAGCAGAGCTTGACCAATTCGCCACCTCCCTACGATCCGGACCGGAGCCTCCATACCGGCTGCTCTGTGACCACGACATCCGCTTCCATGGCCTCCTGATGCGACTGTGCGGAAACCGTCAGGTCGCACAGGCCTTCGCGCGTACCCACTGCCACCTCCATCTCCTTCGTATCCAAAGTCGAGCATCGAAGGCTGATGTCACCAGACAGGAACATGAAGCCATCGTGTCCGCGATCGAAAGCCGTGACCTTGACGCTGCGGCCGACGCGATGCGTACTCACCTGAACGAGTCATGCCGGCGCGCAATCTCACTCCGGTGCCAGACATAGAAGTGACATATCCGGTCGCCTCACATGTGACAGACAGGGAGAGGGTTGATGGCTGCCTCCGACATTCGAACAGCGGCTGACCTCGCTGCGGTACGCCCGACCGACCGACAGCTCCGCTGGCAGTCCCTGGAGTTCTATGCGTTCATCCACTTCGGCATGAACACGATGACTGGACGCGAGTGGGGCCTGGGCGACGAGAGTCCGTCGGCTTTCGACCCTGCCAACCTGGATGCTGACCAGTGGATGTCCGCTTTCGCCCGCGCCGGCATGAAGGGCGCGATCCTGACAGCCAAGCACCACGACGGCTTCTGCCTCTGGCCGAGTCGACTGACCCAGCACTCTGTCGCTGCCTCGCCGTGGCAGGGTGGTCAGGGAGACGTCGTCGCAGAAGCCGCCTCGGCGGCCGAACGACATGGCTTGGCGTTCGGAATCTACCTGTCACCGTGGGACCGGAGTGAAGCGTCCTACGGCACCGGTGAACCGTACAACGACTTTTTCGTGGCTCAGCTCGAGGAGCTGTTGACGAACTACGGCAAGCTCTTCTCGGTGTGGTTCGACGGAGCCAACGGCGAGGCCGCGGACGGCAGGCAACAGGTGTACGACTGGGAGCGCTACTACGCGACCATCCGCAAACTTCAGCCCGATGCCGTCATCAACGTCTGTGGGCCAGACGTACGGTGGTGCGGAAACGAGGCGGGGCACACGCGCCAGGACGAATGGAGCGTGGTCTCCCGGACGCTGCAGGACACCGAGCGCATCGCGAACCAGTCACAACACGTGGACGACGGAACGTTCGCCAGACTGGTCCGCAGCAACGAGGAAGACCTCGGAAGCCGTGCCGCGCTCGCCGGGTACGACGAACTGATCTGGTATCCCGCCGAGGTCAACACGTCGATTCGTCCCGGCTGGTTCTACCACCAAGCCGAGGACGTCCGGGTGCGGAATGTGGCGGAGCTCTTCAGCATCTACCGTTCGTCCGTAGGCGGGAACTCCACATTCCTCCTCAACGTTCCTCCGACGCCGCACGGCCTGCTCGCTGCGCCCGACGTGGCGACGCTGGCAGAACTCGGCGACATGATCTCTGGCCTCCGCGATCGCACGATAGGCGCAGAGATCTCGTTCTCGTCCGGAGCTGTGGTGGAAGGGGCGACGCAGCAATCCGTGGCGAGACGATGGGGCAGCGACCTCCCACCGGACCCGACCCTGGACCTTGCCAACGGCACCGGGTGGTGGCAGCCAGACGAGGACGACGCTGCTGCGTCGATCACCGTCAACCTGGGCAGCGATACGGTGGTCGAAGCACTGATCCTGAAAGAGGAGATCTCGCTGGGCCAGCGCCTGGAACACGTTGTGGTGTCGGGACACCGTGACGGAGCCACCGCCATCCTGGCCGAGGCAACCTGTGTCGGCTACCAGCGAATTCTCACCTTCCCCCCAGCGAACGTCGACGCGGTGACGGTCGAGTTCAGGCAGGCGCGCGACACCCCCGCAATCGCAGGACTCAGGCTCGTCCGCGCCGGATGAACGGTCGTTCTCGATCACGGCCCCATACACCTCAACCGACATCCGATAACGTGAAGATGTCATGCCGCCCATTGATCGGGGGTTTGCGAACCTTCCCCCGGAGTTCACCAACTTCGTCGGCCGTCGGCATGAGCTGACCGATGTGCGGCGATTGTTGGCTTCGTCGCGTCTGGTGACGTTGACCGGGCCAGGCGGTGTCGGCAAAACTCGGCTCGCGCTCCGGGTGGCCACGAACGTACGGCGCGCATTCGGCGATGGGGTCTGGCTGGTCGAGCTCGACCGGTTGCAAGACCCGGAACTGCTCGCCGAGACCGTGACAGTAGCGCTGGGTCTGCGTGAGCCGTTCGAGGGCCCGCCGATGACAGTGTTGGAGCATTACCTCGCCTCCCGCCAGCTCCTGCTGGTCATGGACAACTGCGAGCATCTGGTGGACGCCGTCGCGAAGCTGGTCGCCACCTTGCTGCGTTCCTGCCCGGAGCTGCGGGTGTTGGCCACCAGCCGCGAGCCACTGAGTACCTACGGAGAAGTCACGTTGCCGGTGCCGTCTCTGCCGTTGCCGGACGAACAACTGCCGGCCTCCCCACAGGAATTGTTCCGGATCGAGGCGGTGGCCCTGTTCGTCGACCGGGCGACGGCCGTAGCGCCTGGATTCGCCCTCACCCGGGACAACCAGGCCGCCGTGGCGGAGATCTGTCGCCGGCTGGACGGCCTGCCGCTCGCGATCGAGCTGGCGGCGGCGCGGCTGCGGGTGTTGAGGCCGCAGGAGATCGCCGACCGGCTGAAGGATCGGTTCCGGCTGCTGGACAAGGGCCCACGCGGCGCTCCCACCCGACAGCAGACGCTGCTGTCCTGCATCGAGTGGAGCTATGACCTTTGTTCCACGCAGGAACAGCTGCTCTGGACCCGGCTGGCAGTCTTCGCCGGCGGCTTCGACCTGGACGCCGCGGAGTCCATCACCGCCGGGGAGGACCTGGTGGCGGACGTCGTGCTCGAGGTCGTGGCCTCGCTGGTCGACAAGTCGATCGTGATCCGGGAAGGAGATGCGAAGCTCGCTCGCTACCGGCTGCTGGACACCATCCGGGAGTTCGGCCGGGTGAAGCTACAGGAGACCGGCGAGTTCAGCGCGCTGCGCCGACGGCATCGGGACTGGTATGCCCAGCTCGTCGAGCGCGCTGACACCGAGTGGGTCGGCCCTCGCCAGGTGGACTGGCTCACCCTGCTCGACCGGGAGCAGCCAAACATCCGCGCCGCACTGGAGTTCGCCCTCAGCGAGCGTGCTGATGCCCGAACCGCTCTCCGGATGGCCGCCACGCTGTACTCGTACTGGATCGCCCGCGGGCCACTCAGCGAGGGGCGGCGCTGGCTCGACCAAGCCCTAGCCTGCCCTGTCGAGATCAGTTCCGACCGAGTCCGCGCCCTCTATGCGTGCAGCATGCTGGCCGGGCATCAGGGCGACTTTCCCGTGGAGTCGGCCCGCGCGGACGAGGGTGGCGACGTGGCCCGGAAGCTGGGCGATCCTTCGATGAGCGCGCTGATCAATCTCGCCAACGGGTATCTGGCCCACTGGAACGGAGATCTCGCCCGCGGTCCCGTACTTCTGGGGGCCGCTCTCGACGTCTTCCGCGCCGACAACAATCTCCGTGGGCTCCTCGAAGCCCTCTTCGCACTTTCGCTGATGAGCATCCAGCACGATCCGAAGCGAGCACTCGCCTGCCAGCGGGAGATGCTCGCGATCACCGAGCCTCGCAACGAGGTCTGGTTCCGCTCGCTGGCCCTGTGGAGTCTCGGACTCACGACCTGGCTGCAGGGAGAGGCCCGACAGGCGGTCGACCTCGTACGCGGGAGCCTGCGCCTGAAACGCTCGATCGGCGACCTGCTTGGTATTGCCTGGTGTCTGGAAGCTCTGGCCTGGATCGCGGCGAGCGAGAACGATCACGATCCCCAGCATGCCGCCACGCTGCTCGGCTCCGCCAAGAACCTCATGGAAGCCATTGGTACGTCCCCCTCGATTGGCCAGTTCACTCTGCCGTACCACGGAGAATGCGAGCGGCGTACTCGCCTCGAGCTCGGCGGGGAGGCGTTCGATGCGGCCCTTCAGGACGGCAGGGATCTCGGCCTGCCGGCAGCCCTCGCGTACGCCTTGGGCGAGAGCGTTCGGACAACGCCAGAACCCGCCGCCATCGAGGCGATCCTCACCCCCCGCGAGCGTGAGGTGGCCGAGCTGATCGCCCAAGGGTCGAGCAACAAGGACATCGCCCGCCACCTGGTGATCTCTCAGCGCACGGCCGAGGCCCACGTGGAACACATCCTGGTCAAGTTCGGATTCACCTCCCGAGCGCAGATCGCGGCCCGGGTCGTCGAAGGCAACGAGCTCGGCTAACCAACAGCGCACGATGTGGGCGAAACTCAGCTGGTCGGCGAGGTCGACGAGCGTTGCCCAGGATCCCCGGACGGGCCGAAGGCAGCGATGGTGGGGGCTTCATCTGGTCGACTTTCTCTGCGCAGAAAGCAGCGGCTGCAGCCAGGCTGCGTCCGGGTCGGCGTCGACGAGCAGCGCCTTGACGAGCAGGGTCAGCGGAACGGCCAGCAGCGCGCCGATCGCGCCGAGCGTGAAGGCCCAGAAGACCAGGGACAGCATCGTGAGCGTGGCGGAGACGTCGACGACATTGCCCACCACCTTCGGCTGGAGGACGCTCTGGATCGCCACGTTGGCGACGCTGTACGCCACAATGACGGCGATCATCATCCTCGGTCCGCCCTCGAGCAGCCCGATAACCGCGGGTGGCACCAGGCCGAGGACGAAGCCGATGTTCGGGATGTAGTTGGTGATGAACGACAGCAGACCCCACAGCAACGCTGCCGGAACACCGATCACCAGCAATGCTGCGACGTCGACCACGGCCACGGCGAGACCGAACACCGTGGAGACGACGAGATACCGTCGGGTTCCTGTCGCGAACGTGCTCAGCGCACGTGCCAGTCGGAGCCGCTCGGCCGGCATGGCGAGAAGCTTGTGCCCGAATCCGGCGGCGTCGGCGACCATGAACAGCAGCAGCGTGACGACGAAGCCGAGACTGGTAAGGACGCCGAGGGCGCCGCCGGCGACGCTGGTGGCCACGGTGACCAGCTTGTTGATATCGAGCGCGCCGGCCATCTCCTCCAGCTGCGTCTGGGTAAGGCCCAGGTCGGCGAGCCAGGCCAGCGTGCGGTCGAGCAGCCGGGCGAACTGGACCTGATATGCGGGCAGCAGCGTGGCGAAACGTGCGATCGCGCTGGCGAAGGACACCGCGAGGGCGAGCAGGCAAGCGTAGATGGCGGCCAGGCCGGCGATGGTGCCCACCCAGCCGGGAAGGCGACGGCGCTCGGCCCAGGTATGCAGCGGATGCACGGCGATGGTGAGCACCAGGGCAAGGAACGTCGGTCCGACGATGCCTGCGGCCTCACGCAGGCCCGCTATCACCAGGAACGTGGCCGCCAGTCCGACCAGAATGGTGACCGGTCGCGACATGCCCGACCCAGTGATCCCTTTGCGGGACATTAGTTCTCCTTGGGCCGCCCTCTTGCGCTCTTCCCGGGCACTGACTACGTGACGGGACGAACGGCCCCGCTCCATTCTCGGTCAGTGGTTCCAGCCCATCCTGCCGCCGACAGAGCCGTCGAGCGGACTCTTTGGCCCGGGCCGCTTCGGTGACCTTGGTCCCTGTAGCTGAGTGTCTGCACCTTCCTACGGTCGAGGAAGAGACAGGTGGGAGTGCCGGCACGTGCATCGGCTTACAGCCCGCCTGTACCCAAGACCTCGGAGGAGCCGATGAGTAGTCCGCAGGCTGAATCGCCACGGTCCGAATCACCGCAGACCGGATCGGCCCAGCCTGAACCTTCGCAGGCTGACCTGCTCCCTGCTGGCCTGGCGCGGCTCGTGGGCCCGTGGTGGCTCTTTCTCCTGACCGGGATCGCGTGGCTGATCGTCTCGATGGTGATGTTGCGGTTCACCGCGACTTCGGCGTTCACTATCGGGATCCTCATGGGGGTCGTCTTCTTGGGGGCAATGGTCAACGAGTTCCTGATTGCGTCCGTCTGGTCGCCGTGGCGGTGGGCCCGCGTCCTGATGGGCTTCCTCTTCCTCGCCGGTGCGATCTGGGCGTTTGTCAGTCCACTGGACGCGTTCTGGGCCCTGGCGACCATCGTTGGGGCGCTGTTCATACTGCAGGGGGCGCTTGTCCTGATCACGTCCATCGAGTCCAGATTCGTGAACAGTGTCTGGTGGCTCGGGGCGGGCGCGGGCGTCATCGAGATCCTCATCGGCTTCTGGGCCTCACAGCAGCTGATTTCGTCCCGCGCGGCGCTGCTGATCTTCTACGTCGGGCTCCTGGCGCTGTTCCGTGGGTTCACCGAAATCGTGCTCGCGTTCGAGGTCAAAGCCGCACGGGACCGTTTGCCTGCAGAGACCGGTGTGCCGGCTCAACGCGGTCAGAGCCGCGCCCCCACGCGATCCGCCAGACGCGCTTGACGGGTGGCCCAAAGCCGTCTCATGTATTCGGGGTGGAGATCGGGTCGAGGGGGATCCCGAAGCCGGGCGAATCGGGCACCGTGAGCAGACCGTCGTCGAACCGGTAGCCGCTGGTGTCGGCGCCCAGGGTCTGGCCGGGGACGCCTTCCACCACACCCACGTTGCCGAGGCCGGCGGCGAGCTGTGCGGCGTACAACGTCTTGAGCGGCACTCCCCAGGCATGCGGCGAGGCGGTGACGCCAAGGTCCGCGAGTCGCGGCAGCAAGGATCGCCAGGCGGTAAAGCCGTACGACACGATGTCCAGTAGGACCACGTCGATCACGCCGGCCTCGGCGAACCGCAGCAGTTGTGCGACGTCCGGGTCGGTCTCACCCTCGGCGATGAGCGTCGACGACCCGGCCCGGTCCAGGGCCTTCCGAAGCCGGGTGAGATCGTCGGCGTCATCCAGAAATGGCTCCTCCACCCAGTACAGGTCGCATTCGGCAACGGCGTCGAGATACCGCAGGAATCCGTCGCAGTCATAACCGTCATTGGCATCGACCAGGAGGTGCGCATCCGGGTAGGCCGCGCGGACGGCGTGGGTGACCTCGATGTCGCGGGCGTCCCCGGCTGCACGGTCGAGCCACCGGTTGCCGCGACCGATCTTGAGTTTGAACGCGCGGTACCCCAGCGCGTAGTCCGCGGCGCAGTTCGCCAGCGGCGCGGCGACGCCGGTCGGTGCGTCCTGGGGGTCGAGGTCGTCGAAGTAGATCGCACCGTCGTACGCCGGTATCGACGACTCGCCACGCGCGCCGAGCAGCTGGTGGACCGGCAGGTTCAGCAGCTGACCTGCCAGGTCGTGCAGCGCGAAGTCCAGACCGAGGACGCTCGCATCGACGGTGCCGACGGCCGGGTCGAACAGCTCAACCACCGTACGACCGACCACCTGTTCGGCGGGCGGGACTGCGCCGGCCACCAGACCCCAGCCACTGATGCCGGAATCGGTGTGGAGGATGACGACCTGGCTCTCGGGGCCAGAACCATGACTGCCGAGCCGGGCATTGCGGCCGATGGTGCGCGGGTAACGGGACCTGATGGTGGAGCGTTCAAGGTGGGTGATACGTGCGGACAGCGGGCTCATCGGCCTTCCTCCATGGCGTGGGCGCCGAGGGTGTCGGGCGCAACTCGTCGTCGTACCGTACGGGCCGTTGCTGCTGATCCGATCGCGATCTCTACGTCCCTGACGTCATACAGTACGAGCCGCAACTACGCGCTCGTCTGGTGGTTCCGCACGAAGACCTCGATCGACTGGCCGGCAGGGTTGGCTCAGCTGGGTGCGGCTCATCGGGCATTGAGCAGCGCACCGACCAACTGCCGGTGTCGGCACCGTCCTCGTAGAACGGCAGGAATTCCAGCACCCGCACCACCGGTTCGTCGATCTCGGAGGTGGCGGCGAGGCCGGCGCTCCCGTCGGCGGCTGTTGCGGTACCGATTCCCGCCATGTCGCCGCCATGTGGGAGTCACGGTGATTCGACCGTACGCCGACGTCGGCTTAGCGCGGCGGCTCGTCCGTGGAACCGCCGGCTCCCAACCGATGATCTGGCTGTACACGCGTATCCAACAGCCGATCGAGGAGTGGGTGTATCGCCTGACGCGCGGGCGGGCCACCGCGTCCGTTACCGCGATGGTGTTCGGGCCACGTAGACAGTGTTGACTGCCTCGCGTCCCTGCAAGGGGTTGTGGAAGCGGACGACCTCGGCTTCTGCCGCTGCGAAGACTTCGGCGAGGACGGCGACGAACTCCTGGTCGGGCGGATCGTTCGACCAGAGTGCGAAGACGCCACCGGGATGGAGGTGCTCGGCGAGCCGCCGCAGTCCCGCCGGCAGATAGAACTCGGCATGACTGGGAGCCAGGACGTGGCGCGGAGAGTGATCGATGTCGACGATGATCGCGTGGAACCGCCGGCCCGGCTCGGCAGGATCTGGCCCCGTACCGGACCGGAGCATGGCGAAGAAGTCGCCATTGACGAGCCGGCACCGCCGGTCGGATGTCACCTCGGCCCCTGCGGGTATCAACCCACCTTGGTGCCAGTCGATCACCTCACCCAGCGCCTCGACGACAACCAACGAACGCACATTCGGGTGATCCAGTACGGCACTGGCGGTGAAACCGAGTCCGAGCCCACCCACGGCCACATCGACCTCGGTCCCGGACAGGCTGCCGAGCGCGAGGTGCGCCAGCTGCACCTCGGCAACCGTGAACAGGCTCGACATCAAGAACTCGTCGTCCAGCTTGATCTCGTACACCTCTTTGCCGACCTGGGGATCCCACCTGCGCCGCAGGCTGATCTCACCCATCTGGGTAGGCCGCGAGTCCAACACCCGAAACCGCGCGCTCACCATGCATCCGTTCCGCCCACATCCATTCCTGGATCGTAGGCGGACGCGGACCCATGCGAGGGCCTTGCCTCCTTTCGTGTCGCTGGCTTGTCGCGACCACGGCTGGGTACGACCAAGGGCGAAGCCTGGAGGCAGATCTTGGCGCCCCCTCCCCGTGCTCGCGTCGACGCGGTGATGGACGCCGACGCACGTGAGGACAAGGGGCGGCCATGGTCGTCGAGACGGTCGGCGTCGAGGAGGAGTACCTCCTGGTCGACCCGGTGTCCCGAAGGCCCTCGCCGGTGGCTCAGCGGGTCCTCGACCGTGCCCGAGCCACCGGCGCACTGCCTGCGCACGCCGAACTGCATCCCGAGCTCGTCGCCACCCAGATCGAGGCTGCCACGAGCCCGTGCGCCACCACAGAGGACATCCGCAAGGAGCTCGAGACCCTCCGGGCACTGCTGTGTCGCGTGGCACTCGAGGAGGATGCGCGGCTGGTTTCTGTCGGCCATCCCGTGTTGTTCGACAAGGCACCGCCCGTCATGGCCGGCGACCGCTTTGCCCGCATCACCGAGCTGTACGCCGAATCCGTACGCACGTACCAGGCGTGCGGATGCCACGTCCACGTGGGAACCCTGGACCGGGAGAGTGCCCTCCAGGTGGTGAACCGGCTGCGTCCGTGGCTTCCCACTCTGCTTGCCCTGTCGGCAAACTCCGCGTTTGACCGCGGCCGTGACACGTCGTATGACAGTTGGCGGATCATTCTCCAGTCGCAGTTTCCCGGCGCGGGAATTCCGCCGCACTTCCGTTCGGTCGCTCATTATGAGGACGAGCTGCAACGACTGATCGATGCGGGAATGCTCGTCGACGCGGACATGACGTTCTGGTTGGCGCGTCCGTCACGGCGGTTCCCCACGGTTGAGATCCGCGTCGCCGACGCGTGCGCGAGCGTCGCGGACACTGTGCTGCAGGCGGCGCTCACCCGGGCGCTGGTCCGGCGGGCTCTTGTCGATGTCGAAGCCGGCCGGGAGGTTCCGGAGTTCTCCGACCAGAGCGCCGCCGCCGCAATGTGGAGTGCAGCGCGACATGGACTCCGCGGTCCTGCCATCGATCCCATCCAGGGCGGCAGAATCCCGGCCATGGAACTACTTCGCCGGTTGCTTCGGCACGTACGCACACAACTGGACGAGTGCGGCGATCTCCCACTCGTCCAGGATCTGGTGGAGCGGACCCGCCGGACCGGGACGGGAGCGGCCCGGCAGCGAGAGGTCGCCCCGTCCGGACCGATGGCGATCGTCGACATGCTCATCGACCTGACGGCGCGGGAGGAGGACGTCCCCCAACGGTTTGCCCACCATGGCGACGGGTAGACCGACGCACGTGAGCGGCTCGGCGGCTGGTGTGGAGCCCGGGAACCCAGCACCAGGCGGAGCCCAGCGGTCGGCTCGCCATGAGCCTGTTCTTCCGACCCCGCGCGGGCACCTGTCGTCGGCGGTAACGCAGGCATTGAGCGGCGGCGGAGCGTCGGCACTCCTGGATCGTGACCCGATCGTCGCGGTCGAGGCCTACAGCGACGACCTCCAACTCGCCCTCTACACCTGTTACGAACTGCACTATCGGTCGTTCGCTGGTGTGGACGGGCAGTGGGAATGGGATCCCGATCTGTTGCGGTTCCGCGGCGAGATGGAGCGCGCGTTTCTCACCGCACTGCACCGGGACGTCGTTCCCAGTAATGACATCGGGCAGGCGCTCGAACCACTTCTGGCCGAGCCGCTCGAAGCCGAAGGAGTTTCCCAGCATCTGAGAGACATTGGTGAGATGTGGCAGCTCCGCGAGCACATCGCCATGCGGTCGCTCTATCACCTCAAGGAGGCGGACCCGCATGCCTGGGTCATCCCTCGCCTGACCGGCCAGGCGAAAGCATCCCTGGTGGCTGTCGAGTACGACGAGTTCGGTGCCGGACGGCCAGCCCGTGCACATTCCCAGCTCTTCGCAGGTCTCATGGCGGGTCTCGGTCTCGATACGCGCTACGGCTACTACCTCGACGCCGCCCCGGCAGAAATGATCGCCACCGTGAACCTCATGTCCTTGCTCGGCCTGCATCGTTCGCTCCGGGGAGCACTGGTTGGGCACTTCGCGGCGGCCGAAATCACGACGGCGCCGAGCGCCCGCCGGATGACCCGGGCCCTTGAACGACTGGGAGCCCCGGACGCCTGCCTCACCTTCTACCTCGAACACGTCGAGGCCGACGCCGTGCATGAGCAGGTGATGCGTCACGATGTCATCGGCGACCTGGTGAGCCGCGAACCTGACCTCGGTCCCTCGATCGTCTTCGGCATCGACGCGACGACATGGCTCGAGGGCAGGGTCACCGCGCACCTGTTGACTTCCTGGGACCGCGGCCAGTCGTCCTTGCGGACAAGGGGTTAGGCGCCCATGTCCCGCCGTCCGCGGGTGCGACGTCGATGGCTCGTGTCGCAGAGGGGATAGGTGTTGCTCCGTCGGCACGTGCATACGGCCACGATGAAGCGGTCGGACCGCACGATTCCTTCGTCATGGACGAGTTCCACGGGTCCCTCGACCAGGATCGGGCCATCGGGCACGATCCTGACCGCGCGATGTTCCCAGTCGTGATGTCGACAGTCCCGACACTGGCACGACTCGTCGCGACCTGGCGCGTCGCGGCCGATCGACTCACTCTCGGCTGGCACGGATCACGACCAACTCATCATCTCGTTGTCCCTGGCGGATGTAGCCCTGCTGTTCGAGCCAGCGCGCCCGTCGGCTCATCACCGGCCCGAACGGCACCTTCAACCGGTCGCGGACACGGGCATGAAGGCCCGCCTCCCGCAGCTGACGGATGGTCCTGTCCACGCCGCACAACGCGGACTGGACGAGCAACAGAATTCCGGACGCCGTGAGCACACGAGGCACCATCGCGCACAGCGGATCGAGGACGGCCCGACCGTCAGGTCCCGCGTCCCAGCGAGGGGAGGACTGCTGTTGGCGACCGTCCGTCCACGACCTCACGGTTCGCGTCGGCACGTACGGCGGATTTGCCAGAACCAGACTGAAGCGTTGGTCCAGGACGGGATCGAGCAGATGCCCCCGGCGTACCTCGAGCGGAAGGCGGCAGAAGAACGCATTGGCCCGGGCTGTCCAGACCGCACGCCGGGAAATGTCGACGGCGGTGACATTCTTCGCCCCGCCGCGGGCCGCCGCGACCGCAATTGCACCCGTACCCGTGCAGATGTCGAGGACACTCGCGTAGTCAGACACCGACTCGCGCCACAGCGACTCGACAAGCAGCCGCGTGTCGTGCTGCGGTGCGTACACCCCTGGAAGTCTCAGCAACCACATGACTGATCACCGTGCCTTCGGTGCAGAAATGAATGTCACCACGGTGTGCCCGAGTTGCTGCCGACAGAGGAATTGCTCATGCCGGCGAGCCCGATTCCTTCGTACCATGAAGGACTGATCACTCGCCTGTGTCTCGCACTATTCGGGCCTCGGGAGCGGGCCTGGAATGTGCGTTATGAAAGCCCGTGGGAAGAAGGGGCCGACGAAATCCTCGCGACAGCTCGCGATAAAGCAGAGCCAGAGTCGCGGAGTCCGCGTCACTGGGGGACGGTCGACACGCGGCGGCGCACGGCGGTGGCGGTGAACGTGCAGGCCAGCGCGGCGGTGAGGGCGAGGAGGCCGTATCCCCAGGTGTAGTCGAGGGCGAGGCCGTAGACCGCGCCCATGACGAGTGGCGGGAAGAAGCCACCGAGGCCACCGGCGGCGCCGACGACGCCGGTGACCGCGCCGACCCGCTCCGGTGGCACGACCCGGGCGACGAGTGCGAACACCGCACCAGAGGATGATCCGAGGGCGGCGGCCATGCCGAGGAAGGCGACCGTCCCGACCGGGATCAGCGGCGGTTCGAACGCGGCGACGAGAGCGAGCACGGCCACGACCGCATACCCCCACGCGAGGACGGGCACCGCACCGATCCGGTCCGCCAGCCATCCGCCGACAGGTCGCGTGAGGACGGCGACGACGACGAAGCCCGCCGTGCGCAGGCCGGCGTCGGAGCGCTGCAGGTCATAGGCGGTGACGAGGTAGGTGGGCAGATAGACGCTGAACGCGACGAAACCGCCGAACGCGGCGGCGTAGAGGAAGGAGAGTTGCCAGGTCGCGACCAGCCGGAGGGTCGACCCGATGCGCGCGACGAGTGAGCCGGTCACGACGGTACGGGACGGGTTGTCACGCAGCAGGACGTACGCGACCACGGCGTACACCCCCAGCACCACGGCGACCAACGAGAACGGGAAACTCGGTCCCACCGCGTCGGCCAACTGCACCGTCGTGAAGGCGGCGAGGGCGGTGCCGCCGGTGCCCATCCCGAAGATTCCGATCGCCAGGCCGCGCCGTGCGGGCGGGTACCACGCGTTGACGAACGGCACGCCGATCGCGAACGTGGTGCCGCCCAGACCGAGGAAGAACCCACCCGCGAGCACCCCTGCGAACGAGTCCGCGAGGTGGCCGAGGTAGAGCACCGGAAGGATCGTCAGGGCGGCGACCGCGGGGAACATCCGGCGGGCGCCGAGGCGGTCGGTGAGCGCGCCGACGGGGATCCGGCCGAGCGAGCCGATGATCACCGGTACGGCCACGACCAGGGACTGCTGGAACGAGCTGAGCGACAGCTCGGCTCGCAACGTGGCGCCCAGGGGTGCCAGCAGCGCCCACGCCCAGAAGGAGACCGCGAAGCCGACCGTCGCGAGGACGAGCATCCGGGTCCGCTGGGACGGGGCGGCGTCATCTCCGGCTGGCTGCGCGGCGCTCCAGCTCATCGCTGGTCTCCTCTCGAGCCTGATGGGCGGGGACGGCGGCTGCCGACGGGCGGTGACGGCGGCGCCTAGACGTCCCGATGGACGCGGACGCCCACGTCGCACTGTTCCTACCCGCGAAACCCGTCGACGTTCCTAGCCGCGAAAACCCACCGACGACGGGTCGTTTGCCCACGGCCGCCTCCGTGCAAAGGTAGCTTGGCAAGCCAGTCGGCCCGCGTAGGCGAGGTGGCAACCATGACTGACGGTAGGACTGTTCCGGCGCACCGTGGTACCGATGGCAGCACAGCACACCGCGGCGGCACCGACGGTCCGGCGGCCGACGCGTTGCTACGGGCCGGTCGTTTCTTCACCCGCCGGGAGACCTCACCGGACCTGCGTGCGGTCTACCGGGCCGGCGGCCGGGAGGGTGACGTCTTCTACCGCGACCGGTGGAGCCACGACAAGGTGGTGCGGTCGACGCACGGCGTGAACTGCACGGGCTCATGTTCGTGGAAGGTGTACGTCAAGGACGGCATCATCACCTGGGAGAGCCAGCAGACGGACTATCCGTCGGTGGGTCCGGATTCTCCGGAGTACGAGCCACGCGGCTGTCCGCGAGGTGCGGCGTTCTCGTGGTACACCTACTCGCCGACCCGGGTGCGGTTTCCCTACGCCCGGGGTGTGCTGGTCGAGCTGTACCGGGAGGCGAACGCCCGCCTGGGCGACCCGGTACGCGCGTGGGCCGAGGTGGTCGGCGACCCCGAACGGCGTCGCCAGTACCAGCGGGCGCGCGGCAAGGGCGGTCACGTACGCGTCTCCTGGGACGAGGCGGTCGAGATGGTGGCCGCCGCGCACGTGCACACGATCAAGGCGTACGGACCCGACCGGATCGCCGGTTTCTCGCCGATCCCGGCGATGTCGATGGTCTCCCACGCGATCGGGTCGCGCTTCATCGAGTTGATCGGTGGCGTGATGACGTCGTTCTACGACTGGTACGCCGATCTTCCCGTCGCCTCGCCTCAGGTCTTCGGTGACCAGACCGACGTGCCGGAGTCCGGCGACTGGTGGAACGCCGCGTACCTCCTCATGTGGGGTTCCAACGTCCCCGTCACCCGCACCCCGGACGCGCACTGGATGGCGGAGGCGCGCTATCGCGGCCAGAAGGTGGTCGTCGTCTCGCCGGACTATGCCGACAACACGAAGTTCGCCGACACCTGGCTGCCGGCACAGCCAGGCACGGACGGGGCGCTGGCGATGGCTCTCGGTCACGTGATCCTCCGCGAGTGCTTCGTCGAACGCCGGGTGCCGTTCTTCGTCGACTTCGTCCAGCACTACACGGACCTGCCGTTTCTGGTGACGCTCAAGGGACGGCGCGGTGGCTATGTCCCTGACAAGCTGCTGCGGGCCTCCGACCTTGGCGGCCACCCCGCTGCCGACATCGAGGGCGCGGAGTGGCGGACCGTGCTCATCGACGGGCGTACGAACGAACCGGTGGTGCCGAACGGCACCCTCGGTGACCGGTGGACCGACGCAGGTGCCGGGCGTTGGAACCTCGACCTCGATGGTGTCACTCCGCGGTTGACGCTGCTCGGTGACGGCGCGGACAACGTGGAGGTGCTCCTCCCCCGCTTCGATCTCGAGACGAACACCGACACCGCCGATGGTCCGGAGCGTGCCGAGGGGAGGCAGAGCGGTGTACTCCGCCGGGGCGTGCCGACGCGCAGGGTGGGTGGGCGGTTGGTGACGACGGTCTTCGACCTGATGCTCGCGCAGTACGGCGTTCACCGCGACGGCCTGCCGGGTGTCTGGCCGACCGGCTACGACGACGCCTCGCAGCCGTACACTCCGGCCTGGCAGGAGCCACTGACCTCGGTGCCGGCACGGACCGCGACGCGGGTCGCGAGGGAGATGGCCCGCAGCGCGGAGAAGTCCGGCGGCCGGACGATGATCATCATGGGTGCCGGCGTCTGCCAGTGGTTCCACGGCGACGCGACCTACCGGGCGATGCTCGCACTGCTCCTGCTCACCGGGGCGATGGGCCGCAACGGCGGCGGGTGGGCGCACTACGTCGGCCAGGAGAAGTGCCGCCCGGTGACGGGCTGGGCGGCACTCGCGGGCGCGACCGACTGGCAGCGACCGCCGCGGCAGGCGATCGGGACGGCGTACTGGTACACCCACACCGACCAGTGGCGCTACGACGGCTACCGGGCCGACGCGCTGACCTCGCCGCTGGCACGCGGCGACCTGGCTGGCATGCACACGGCCGATACGTTGGCGTTGTCCGCGCGGTTGGGCTGGATGCCGTCGCACCCGCAGTTCGACGCCAACCCGCTCGACCTGGCCGACGATGCGGTGAAGGCGGGCGCGAACGTCCCGGCGTACGTCGCGGAGAAGCTGGCGGCCGGTGACCTGCGGTTCGCCTGTGACGACCCGGACGCGCCGGAGAACTGGCCGCGGTGTCTCACCCTGTGGCGGGCCAACCTGCTCGGGTCGTCGAGCAAGGGCAACGAGTACTTCCTCAAGCACCTGCTCGGCACCCACTCCAGCCTGCGGGCGGAGGAGACCTCGCCCGACCTCCGCCCCCGCGACGTCACCTGGCGGGACGAGGCACCCGAGGGCAAGCTCGACCTGCTGCTCGCGCTCGACTTCCGGATGACCAGCTCGACGCTGCTCGCCGACGTGGTACTGCCGGCGGCGACGTGGTACGAGAAGCACGACCTGTCCTCGACGGACATGCATCCGTTCGTCCATGCGTTCACCCCCGCGATCGACCCGCCGTGGGAGACCCGCTCGGACTTCGCGGCGTTCACCGCGATCGCGCGGCGGTTCAGTGAGCTGGCGAAGACCCACCTCGGCGTACGCAAGGATGTCGTGGCCACCGCCCTGCAGCACGACACGCCAGCCGAGACGGGACAGCCGGGCGGCGTTGTCCGCGACTGGCGGGCCGGTGGGCCTGCTCCGGTGCCCGGACGGACGATGCCGGCGTTCACCGTCGTGGAGCGGGACTACCCCGCGGTCGCGGACAAGCTGGCGGCGCTCGGCCCGCTCACCGAGACGCTGGGCCTGGTGACCAAGGGTGTGACGTTCCAGCCAGACGCCGAGGTGGAGCACCTGCGCAAGTCGTGCGGCGTGATGCTCGGCGGCGCGGGCGACGGGAGACCTGCACTCGACACCGACGCCAAGATGGCCGAGGCGATCCTCGCCCTTTCCGCAACCACGAACGGCCGCCTCGCCGTCCAGGGCTTCCGCGCGATGGAACGCCGGGTCGGCAAGCCGCTCGCCCACCTCGCCGAGGGCAGCGAGGAACGCCGGATCAGCTTCGCCGACACCCAGGCCCACCCCGTGCCGGTCATCACCAGCCCGGAATGGTCGGGAAGCGAGACCGGCGGCCGGCGCTATGCGGCGTTCACGACGAACGTCGAGGAACACAAGCCCTGGCACACCCTCACCGGGCGGATGCACCTCTTCCTCGACCACGACTGGATGCACGAGTTCGGCGAGGCCCTGCCGATCTACCGCCCACCGCTGGACATGCCGGGGTTGTTCGGCGAGCGCCAGCGAGCCGACCATGAGCACAGCGGCGAGCCCCGGCGAGCCGACCATGAGCACAGCGGCGAGCGCCAGCGAGCCGACCATGAGCACAGCGGTGAGCCCGCCCTGGGTCCGGACGGCCAGAAGCAGGTCGTGGTGCGCTATCTGACCCCGCACTCGAAGTGGTCGATCCACTCCGAGTACCAGGACAACCTGCTCATGCTCTCGCTGTCCCGCGGCGGCCCCACCGTCTGGATGAGCCGCGCCGACGCCGACGCCATTGGCGTCCGCGACAACGACTGGGTGGAGCTGGTCAACCGCAACGGCGTCATGGCCCTCCGGGCGATCGTCACCCACCGCATGCCCACCGGCACCGTCTTCGTCTACCACGCGCAGGAGCGGGTCGTGAACGTGCCGATCGCCGAGGCGAGCGGCCGGCGCGGCGGTATCCACAACTCCCTCACCCGAATCCTCATCAAGCCCACGCACCTGATCGGCGGGTACGCCCAGCTGTCGTTCGCGTTCAACTACCTCGGACCCACCGGCAACCAGCGCGACGAAGTGACCGTGGTCCGCCGCCGCAGCCAGGAGGTGACGTACTGATGGCCGCGTCGACAACCCCGTCCGGCCCGACCGGCAGGCGCCCGATCGGGCGGTGCATGGCCCAGCTCGCCATGGTGATGAACCTCGACAAGTGCATCGGCTGCCACACCTGCTCGGTGACCTGCAAACAGGCGTGGACCAACCGCAGCGGCGTGGAGTACGTCTGGTTCAACAACGTCGAGACCCGGCCCGGCCAGGGCTACCCGCGGCGCTACCAGGACCAGGACCGGTGGAAGGGCGGCTGGGTGCGTACGAAGAGCGGCCGGCTGAAGCTCAAGGCCGGCGGCCGGTTCCGCAAGCTGCTCACCATCTTCGCCAACCCGGTGCTGCCGAACATCCGCGACTACTACGAGCCCTGGACCTACGACTACGAGAACCTCACCAACGCGCCTCTCGGCGACGACTTTCCGGTCGCCCAACCCAAGTCACTGATCTCCGGCGAGCCGATGCAGGTGGAATGGAGCGCGAACTGGGACGACAGCCTCGGCGGGGGCGCAGAGGTGGCAGATGCCGACCCGATCGTGGAACGGGTACGCAAACAGGCAGAGGACAAGATCCGCCTCGAGTACGAGCGGACGTTCATGTTCTACCTGCCGCGGATCTGCGAGCACTGCCTCAACCCGTCGTGCGTGGCGTCGTGCCCGTCCGGCGCGATGTACAAACGGGCCGAGGACGGCATCGTGCTGGTCGACCAGGACAGGTGCCGCGGTTGGCGGATGTGCGTGACCGGGTGTCCGTACAAGAAGGTCTACTTCAACCACCGCACCGGCAAGGCGGAGAAGTGCACGTTCTGCTATCCCCGGGTCGAGGTGGGCCAGCCGACGGTGTGCTCGGAGACCTGCGTGGGCCGGTTGCGCTACATCGGGCTGTTCCTCTACGACGCCGACCGGGTGACCGAGGCGGCGTCCGTCGCCGACGAGAAGGAGCTGTACGCCGCCCAGCTCGACGTGCTCCTCGATCCGAACGACCCGGACGTGATCGCCGCCGCCCGGCGCGACGGCATCGCCGAGGACTGGATCAGCGCGGCCCAGCGCTCTCCCGTCTACGCGCTGGCGAAGGACTACCGCGTGGCGCTGCCGCTGCATCCGGAGTTCCGGACCATGCCGATGGTGTGGTACGTCCCGCCGCTCTCACCCGTCGTCGACGCGCTCGCCGAGACCGGCCACGACGGCGAGGACGTCGACAACCTGTTCGGCGCCATCGACGCGATGCACATCCCGATCGAGTACCTCGCGGAACTGTTCACCGCCGGCGACCCTGCGCCGGTGCGGCGGGTGCTGCAGAAGCTGTCCGCCATGCGTGCGTACATGCGGGCGATCAACCTCGGCGACGTGCCGGACGAGTCCATCGCGACGGCGGCCGGCAGCACCGGCGCGGAGCTCGCCGCCCTCTACCGGCTGTTGGCCATCGCGAAGTACGACGAGCGCTACGTGATCCCCACCGCGTACGAGGTCGAAGGCCGCCAGCTCGAGGAGATCGGGTGCAGTCTCGACTACGACGGTGGCCCGGGGATGTACGAAAGCGGGCCCTTCGGCGAGGCGTCCGGGCGGCCGACGCCTGTCTCGGTCGAGACGTTCCACGCCCTCAAGGACCGCCAGACCGGTGACGGTATCGCCGACCCCGAACGCAAGCGGACCCAGATCAACCTGCTCAACTGGGACGGCCAGGGCATGCCCACAGGTATCTTCCCGCCCCGGCACCGCGACAGCACCGACGGGAGGGACGGGTCATGACGGCCTCCCAGCACGGGCGGGTGGTCTGCCAGGCCGCGTCGATCCTGCTGCAGTACCCCGGCGACGACGTGCGTGCCCGCGTCCCGTTGGTCGATGCCGCCGTGACAGGACTGCCGGACGGTACGCCAAGAAACGCGCTTCGCGGGTTCCTCGACCACCTCACGGCAGCCCCCGAACGCGAACTCGCCGAGCACTACGTCGCCACCTTCGACCGGCGCCGCCGTTGCTGCCTCTACCTCACCTGGTGGATCGACGGTGAGACCCGCCGGCGGGGCCAGTCGCTCACGGCGCTGAAGGAGCGCTACCGGCGCGGTGGTCTGGAGCTCTCGGCGAACGAACTCCCGGACTTCCTGCCGGTCGCCCTGGAGTACGCCGCCACCGGGGACCTCGCCGACGGTCTCGCGCTACTCCAGGACCACCGGGCAGGTATCGAGCTGCTCCGGCTCGCCTTGCGCGACGTGGGTTCCGCGTACGCCGGAGTCGTCGAGGCTGTGTGCGCACTGCTTCCCGGCCCGTCGCCGGCGGACAGAGCCGCGGCCCAGAAGCTCGCCCGCACCGGCCCGCCCCAGGAGAGCGTCGGCCTGGAACCCTTCATGGTCACGACGCCCGGGGCGCAGGAAGGAGCCGCCCGCCGATGAGCCCACTCGACATCCTGGCCTGGGGCGTCCTGCCGTACGTCACGATCGCGATCCTGGTGGCGGGCACGATCTGGCGGTACCGCTACGACCAGTTCGGCTGGACCACGCGGTCCTCGGAGCTCTACGAGTCACGCCTGCTGCGGATCGGCAGCCCGCTGTTCCACTTCGGCATCCTCGTCGTCGTTGTCGGCCACGTGATCGGGCTCGTCATCCCGGCTTCCTGGACGTCCGCTGTCGGGATGTCCGAGCGTGCCTACCATGTCCAGGCGCTGCTGCTCGGCGGCGTCGCCGGCTTCGCCACCCTCGCCGGAATCGCCATCCTCGTCTACCGCCGGCGTACGACCGGACCGGTGTTCATGGCCACCACCCGCAACGACAAGGCGATGTACGTCGTCCTCGTCGCCGCCATCGTCGTCGGGCTGGCCACGACGCTGCTCGGCGCCGGTGTCGTCGGTGCGGAGCACGACTACCGCGCGACCGTCTCACCGTGGTTCCGCTCGCTGTTCGTGCTCCAGCCCGACATCGGCGCGATGGCGGCAGCGCCGCAGTCGTTCCAGCTGCACACGCTGATCGGCATGCTGCTGTTCGCGATGTGGCCGTTCACCCGCCTCGTGCACGCGTTCACCGCACCGGTCGGCTACCTGTTCCGCCCCTATATCGTCTACCGGTCACGCGCGGTCCACCCCACGCGAACTCCGCGTCGCGGCTGGGAACGCGCCAGGTGAGGCGCTGCTTGCGCCGAACCTCCTCCGCACGACGCACCAGACCCGCTCGCACGCGTGGGTAGCCGTGACATTCGGCCGGTCCCGGAAGTCGAGTCGACGCGCGTTGACACGCAAACCTGGGCCGACCTAGCGTCAAACCTGACCTTGAGTTGAAGGTCTCTGTGACCGCGCCGATTTGCGAAAAGCCCGATCACGTCGGCCAGACGGACTATTCAGCCGTCAAGAGAAAGCTTCCGAAGGAGAATCACATGCTGGAGGCATTCCAGGATCAAGGGTATGTCGTCTTTCCTGGATTCCTTGACAAGGCAGAAATCGACACGCTGAAGGCAGCCGTGGACCGGCACGTGTCGGCGCAACCGCGGCGGCATGCGTACGAGGACGAGCACATCGGCGCACTCGTCTGGCATCCACGGGTGAGTGAGATGGTCGACGAGCTCATGGGTGGACGGTACGTGTTCCACCACATCCATGCCGCCCGTCACGACGCCGGCATGGAGGGGGTGTCGTGGCACCAGGACTACGAGCAGTACCCCCAGACCAACCGCTCGCATCTCATGGTGCATGTGTTCTTCTACCTCAACGGGCTCAACGGCACGATCGGCGACCTGCTCTTCGTGCCCGGCTCCCACAGGCACGCCACGGACAGCCGCGCGCTGACCCTCCTCGGCGACTCCGATCTCCCGGGGATGGTCACCGTCGATGACGTGCCGCCTGGTTCGGTCCTGATCGTGCACTCGGGGATGTGGCACGCACGTCGCGCCAAGCCCGGTGGCGAGGACAGCCCGCGCTGGTTCGTCGACGCGTCCTACTGCCAGTCAGGGGTCAGGTGGCCGTCGTACCGGGCACCGGGCATGCTCGCCGACCTGCGGGAGCGGCACGTGGCGGCTGGCGGCACGCGTCCCTGGCTCTTCGACGAGTCTCAGTTCTTCGACGGCGCCCGCGCGCGGCAGACGATGGGAAGCCTCGAAGGCAGCGTGCTGCTCGACCTTCCGCAGTGGCAGACCCCATGAGGCTGCTCGTCACCGGTGCCACCGGCAAGGTGGGCCGGGCCCTCATCGACAAGCTCCTCGGCAGCTGTGAGATCCGCGCGCTCTGCCACAACAGGCCGCTGGACGTCGACGGCGTCGAGTGTGTCTTCGGGACGATCGCCGACCGGGAGACCGCCCGTGAGGCCATGGCGGGTGTAACCCACGTCGTTCATCTGGCCACCTGCAAGGAGACGCCCGACGAGATCATGGACGTGGCTGTCAAGGGCCTGTTCTGGCTGCTGGAAGAAGCGCGGGACAGCCCGACCTGCCAGCGGTTCGTCCTCGTCGGTGGCGACGCCGCTGTCGGTCATTTCGTCTACAAGCACCCCGGCCCGGTGACCGAGGCACAGCGGCACACCGCCTACCAGGGGTGTTACGCACTGTCGAAGGTCCTCGAGGAGGTCATGCTCGAGCAGTACCAGATCGCCTACGGCCTGAACGCCACCTGTCTACGAGCGCCCTGGATCATGGAGCGGGACGACTTCCGGTACACGCTCTCGTTCGGTCCCGACCAGTTCGGTGGACCGGCGTGGCGCGAACTCGTGGACGGCGACGTCCCGGAGCAGGCTGTCCCGCTCGCGCTGGACGCCGACGGCGCGCCGCTGAAGCGCAACTTCGTCCACGTCAGCGATCTTGTCGAAGCGATCGCCCTTGGATTGGAACACCCGGCCGCCGCCGGCCAGACGTTCAACATCTGCATGGACGAGCCGGTCAACTACCAGAACGTGGCGGAGTACCTCGCGAAAACGCGTGGCCTGCCCACCGTCAAGGTGCCGACTCCCTACCACTCGACCTGGCTGGACAACACGAAAGCCAAGCTTCTGCTCGACTGGAAGCCGCGGTACGACACCGAACGCCTCATCGAGGACGCCTGGACCTACCAGCGAAGTCCAGACGATCCCCGCATCGTCTGGTACCCGGGATAGTTCAGGTCGGCGGCCTCTCGCCGCCTCCTCACCCTTTCGACATGGCGCCCCCCTGCGCGGCCTGGATCACGCCCTGGATGGCTTGGGAGACGCAGCCGGCGGCGGCGTCGGGATCGGGCTGGCCGGCGTCCAGCCAGGCGATGACCGCTTCGAGGGTGAGGGTTGGCACCAGGAGAGCCGCCCAGTCGCGCCAGGGACCTTGGGGGATCGCGGCGGAGAGGTGCCGGAGGGCGATGTCGGTGGATGCCGAACGCAGCGAGTCGACCACGTCGCGGAACTCCGGCTCCCTCGCGGCGAAGCGGAACAGCAGCCGAAATCCGTCCGGTTCGGCGGCGGCGGCACGAAGAAGCGCGGGGATGCTGGTGTCGTCGTAGTTGTCGGTGCCCACGGTGGCGGCAAGCCGGGCGCGTGCCCGGTCGAGCACGGCGCGGTAGAGATCGTTCTTGGACTCGAAGTGCCGGTAGAGGATCACGTGGGTGATGCCGGCCTCGGTGGCGATGTCGTTGAGACCTGTGGCGGCGTATCCAGCACGGGCGAACGCGCGGGTGGCGGCATCGAGGATCTGCTCCCTGCGTTCGGCACGGGGCAACCGCCGGGGCGTTGGCCGCACCGCTTCCCGGTCGACAGCCATGTCAGACCTCCTCTTGTATAACCGAAACTATACAACTACCTTTGTTAAATTGAACTTATACACACAGGAGGCCGCATGGACACGGAGGCTCAGCTGCCGTTCGAGCAGACGCATCCACTCGACGTCGCACCAGCTCTGCGCGCGCTGCAGTCAGACGGCACGGTGCATCGGGTGCGCACCGCGGTCGGCGACGACGCCTGGCTGGTCACCGGCCACGCAGAGGTACGACGGCTGTTGGCCGACGACCGGCTTGGCCGGTCCCATCCCACGCCGGAGACCGCGGCTCGCACCGGTGAGTCCGTGCTGTTCGGCGGGCCGCTGGGCAACTTCGCCACGGAGGCAGTCGACCATGCGCGGATGCGTTCGCTGCTCCAGCCGCACTTCTCCCCCGGGCACATGCGGTCCCTGCGACCACGGGTCGACGCCCTGGTCACCCAGTTACTGGACGAGATGGCCGGGAAAGCTCCCCCGGTGGATCTGGTCGCTGCCCTGGCCCTTCCGTTGCCGATCCTGGTGATCTGCGAGTTGCTCGGCATTCCCTATGAGGACAGGGACCAGTTCCGCGCCTGGACCCAGGCAGCCGGCAACGTGCGCGACCGGGACCGCTCTGTGCAGGGTATGGCTGAGCTGTTCGGCTACGGCAAACGGCTGGTCGCCGACAAACGTCGGCATCCCGGCGACGACGTGATCTCAAGGCTGTGCGCCACCGATGGCGTCTCCGACGACGAGGCTGCGGGCCTGTCGATGGCATTGCTGTTCGCCGGCCACGAGACCACCGTGGTCCAGATCGGTTTGGGCGCCCTGCTGTTGCTGGCCAACCCCGACCAGTGGCAGGCCCTGCTCGACGACCCGAGTCTCATCTCGAACGCCGTCGAGGAGATCCTGCGGGCACCCGGCAAGGGCGGCACCGGCATCCCCCGCTACGCACGAACCGACCTGGAGATCGATGGTGTCGCTGTCAGGGCCGGCGACCTCGTCCTGCTGGACAACGGCGCCGCCAACCATGATCCGACTGTCTTCGCCGACCCAGATCGGGCGGACGTCAGTCGTCAGGCGGCCGCGCACCTCACCTTCGGCCACGGGGCCCGCTACTGCATCGGCGCGCCCCTGGCGCGGATCGAGCTGCAGGCGGTGTTCGCCCAGCTTCTTCCCCGGTTCCCGACCATGCGGCTGGCCGTCGGCGTGGAGACACTGCGGATACGCCAGGACGTTCTCACCGGCGGGCTCGTCGAACTGCCGGTGACCTGGTGAACGCCGTGGCAGTCCACCACCCGATCTTCGCGCGGACACGCAAGGCATGGCGCGACTCCAGCGTGTCCTCGACGCCACCATCTGGCCCCACCTAACGGGCGGCTGCCGCACCGGCCGCGACACCATCGCTGCCATCGAAGTCGCCGGATTCTCCGTCGACGAACTCCCTTTCGTTCAGCCCTGTGGGCCAGGAGCCGTGGCGACCGGCAGGTCCGCAAGCCGCCATTCGAGCATCCCGTCGGCGAGTCGGCGGGCCCGCCGCCCACGGCTGGACAGCAGCCGGACCGCATCGTGCGCCATGACGCAGAAGGCGCCGCGACAGTACGCAACGACATCCTGGTCCACCGGGATGTCGGCGAGCCTGTCGGCCAGGTCCCCCACGGGGATCGAGACGGCGCCGGGGATGTGGCCCGCGTCGTACTCCTCCCGGGGCCGTACGTCGATCACGACCACATCAGCTGCCTCGACGCGACGTAACAGCTCGGCCCTGGTGACCTGCTCGGTGTCCGGCCCCAGATATGCCGCTCTTGCGGCCTCCACGTCGGGTAGCCGATCGCGCGCCACGACCCGGAGGAGTGCAAGCAGCGCGGCGACGTCGGCGCCGGCGAGCCGGTAGTGGATCTTGGTGCCCTCCCGCCGGGTCGCCACCAGGTTGGCCTGCCTGAGCGTCTGCAGGTGCGCCGACGTCGTGGTCAGTCCCAGATCGGCGGCCCGGGCGAGCGCCTCGACAGTCCGCTCGCCCTGGGCGAGCAGGTCCAGCAGCTCGAGGCGCTTGCCGCTGCCCAGTGCCTTGCCCACCCGGGCGAACGCGTCGAGAAGCGTCGTCTTCGCCGCACGGTCACCCATCGGCGTTTCTCCAATCTTCCTTGGAATACTGTACAACAATGGTGCGGGAAGGTAGACCTACCTGTCGAGGAGGGACCACAGATGACCTCGGTTGATGTCGTGCCAGTGATCGACGAAGGGCTCGGCAACTCGACCTACCTCGTCGATCTCGGGGGCGGGCGGGCTCTGGTGGTCGATGCCAGCCTCGACCTGCGTTCCACTAGGCGGGTCGCCGAGCGAAGACGGCTGACGCTGGCCTTCGCCGCGGAGACACACCTGCATGCCGACTTCGTGTCGGGTGCCCACCAGCTGGCAGCGACCGACGGGACCACCGTGGTCGCCTCGGCTGCCGGGAACCGCGACTTCCGCCACACCGGACTGCGTGACGAGGAGGAGGTCGACCTCGGCGGTCTGCGACTGCGCGCGCTGGCAACACCTGGCCACACGCCCGAACACGTGGCGTTCCTCCTGCTGGACGGCGACTCTCCGGTCGGGGTGTTCACCGGTGGGTCGCTGCTGGTGGGCGCCGCCGCACGGACCGACCTGACCTCCCCTGGACGGACGGAGGCATTGGCCCGCCAGCAGTACGCATCCCTCCACCGGTTGGCAGCCCTTCGCGACGACGTGCAGGTGTGGCCCACCCACGGGGCGGGCTCGTTCTGCTCCGCCCCGCCCGGTGCCCAGCGCACCAGCACCATCGGAGAGGAGAAAGCCACCAACCCGCTGCTCCGCGCTGGTGACGAGGACGCCTTCGTCACCGCACTCCTCGGATCGCTCGGCAGCTTCCCCCCGTACTTCCTCCGCCTCGCCGAGGTCAACCGCCGCGGGTACGAACTCCCGCCGGGCGAGCCTCAGCTCCGGCCGTTCGACGTCGACGCCGTGCGGAGGTTGCTTGCCGAAAGCGCCCAGGTCGTCGACGTGCGCTCGGTTCAGGAGTTCGCCGCCGGCCATATTCCGGGCGCGGTGTCCATCCCACTGCGGCCGGCGTTCGCCTCCTGGCTGGGCTGGCTCACCTCCCCCGACCAGTCACTGGTCGTCGTGCGTGGAGCCGATCAGGACCCGGCGGAGATCGCCTGGCAGGCAGCCAAGATCGGCTACCCCAACCTCGCCGGAGAACTCGCCGGCGGAGTGGAGTCCTGGACAGCCGCCGCGCAGCCCCTCGCACGGACCACGCTCCTGCACGCCGACCAGCTCACGAACCGCACGGTGCTCGACATCCGCCAGACCTCCGAGTTCGTCTCCGGGCACCTGCCCGGAGCCACCCACGTCGAACTCGGCTCCCTCACCGCACACGCCGACGCCGTGCCAGGCTACTCGCTGGTGGTGATGTGCGGACACGGCGAACGCGCCATGGGCGCGGCCAGCCTGCTCCAGCGCCACGGCCACGCCGACGTCGCGGTCCTGCAGGGCGGACCAGACGACTGGGCCCAGGCCACCGGACGCGACCTGGCAACCGGCGCATGACCACCACCAGACCCACCGTGCAGCTGGGGCTCCGCGCCAACCTTGCCCAGTTCAGCCTCCTCGTCGCCGTCAACGCCCTGGTCGGCGGAGTGCTCGGGCAGGAACGCACCGTGCTGCCACTCCTCGGCGAGCAGGTGTTCCACCTGGCCGGCTACACCTTCCTGCTCACCTACGTCCTCGCCTTCGGCATCACGAAGGCCGCCACCAACTACGTCGCGGGAACCTGGTCGGACCGCTTCGGCCGCAAACCCGTACTCCTGTTCGGCTGGCTCATCGCCCTCCCGATACCCCTGCTGCTGATCTGGGCGCCGAACTGGGGATGGATCGTTGCCGCCAACGTCCTTCTCGGCGTCAACCAGGGCCTGACCTGGTCCACCACCGTCATCATGAAGATCGACCTCGCCGGACCCCACCGCCGCGGCCTGGCCATGGGCCTCAACGAGGCAGCCGGCTACGCAGCAGCCGCGGCGACAGCCGTCGCCACCGGATATCTCGCCGCCCGCTACGGGCTCCGCCCAGCCCCCTTCCTGCTCGGCGCGGCCTACATCGCACTCGGCCTCGGCCTGTCCGGCGTTCTCGTCCGGGAGACCCGCGAACATGCCCGCCACGAAGCCAG
Source organism: Actinopolymorpha sp. B9G3 (assembly GCF_040120725.1). NCBI lineage: Bacteria > Bacillati > Actinomycetota > Actinomycetes > Propionibacteriales > Actinopolymorphaceae > Actinopolymorpha > Actinopolymorpha sp. B9G3. The sequence goes on from NZ_JBEEAB010000008.1 coordinate 30,617, forward strand.
CACCCACACCGCTCGCGCCGACGGACGGCACGACCACCTGCACGCCGACCTGACCAATCGGCAGGTCCTCGTCCTCACCAGCCTGCGCGAACCCGCACTGTCCGCGGCAAGCCAGGCCGGAATGGTCAACAACCTCAACGACGGCCTGGCCTGGGGACTGTTCCCACTCCTGTTCGCCACCGCCGGCATATCCGTCTCCGGCATCGGAATCCTGAGCTCACTCGTACTCGCCGTCTGGGGGTTGGGCCAGCTCATCACCGGCCCCCTGTCCGACCGCTGGGGACGCAAACACCTCATCACCGCGGGAATGCTCATCCAGGCCGCCGCACTCGCGGCGATCGCCACCGTCGACACGTTCACCACCTGGGCGATCGCCGCAGCGGTGCTCGGCGCCGGCACCGCCATGGTCTATCCCACCCTGCTCGCCGCCATCGGCGACGTGGCCCACCCCGCGTGGCGAGCCCGCGCCGTCGGCGTCTACCGGCTCTGGCGCGACGGCGGATTCGCCGTCGGCGCCCTCCTCGCCGGCATCATCGCCGACCTCGCCGGCATCCGCGCCGCCATCTGGGCCGTCGCCGCCATTACCGCCGTCTCCGGCGTCATCGTCGCGATCCGGATGTACGAAACCCACCCACGCACCAGCTGACAACTTCGCCCCGAACTCGCACCGCATCACCCTCGTGGCAGGTGACGAGCGAGGCGGCCAAGGCGCAAGTCGCAGGGCTCGCAGAGCGTGACGTGTCTGCCAACGGCGCTGGGCGGGGCGAGCTACTACGGTACGGAAGTGGAGATTTTCGCCAGCCTCGAGGCCGAGTACGACCGGCTGGACAGCATCTTTGCGGGGCTGTCCGAGCAGGACTGGAACCGGCCGTCGGAACTGGCCGGCTGGACGAACGTCGACGTGCTGCTGCACCTTGCCCAGACCGAAGAATCGGTGGTGTCCACCCTGACCGGCGGCCCCGCGGCAGCACCCGGCGGGCAGCCGCTGATCCATGGCGTGAGCGTGGACGAGGCCATGGACCGGTGGGTGACCGCCGAACGCACCGGGCCGAACACCGTGTATCCGCGTTGGCAGGCCGCGCGCGAGGCGTCGGTGCGAGCCCTCCGCGAGGCCGACCCCGACCGTGCCTCGGCCTGGGCGTCGGCTCCATTGCGCCCAGCGGCCCTGGCCACCACCCGCCTGGCCGAACACTGGGCCCACGCCTTGGACATCACCGAACCGTTGTCCATTCCGTACCCGGACACGGCCCGGCTACGCCACATCGCCTGGCTCGGCCACCGGACCCTCCCGTACGCATTCCGCCTCGCTGGCAAGGAACCGGCACCGATCCGTGCCGAACTCACCGGCCCCGACGGCGAGATCTGGCAGTTCGGCCCGTCCGACGCCGACTCGGTCATCGCTGGCTCAGCCGGGGCCTTCTGCCGCGTCGGCGCACGGCGACTAGCCCCAGAGAACTCGGGCCTGACCATGACCGGCCCGCACGCGGAGTCCGCACTGAGGCTGCTCCGCAACTACGCGGCCTGACGCCCAGGACTCGCAGATACGTCGGCCACCGACCTTTGACGGCGGCACGTCCTATTGCGACCTGGCTGTGCTGGCTGCCGCGAGAACCGCGGCGACGGCGGTTGCTACGGCAAGAGCGAGGAAGGCGGTGGGGTAGCCGCCCAGTGTCTGGGCGAGTGCTGTGCCGGCCCAGGGTGCGAGCGCCGTGGCGAAGAGTATGGGCGCGGAGAGGAGTCCGTTGAGGTGGCCGTAGTGACGGGCGCCCCAGCGGTCGCTGATGGCGGTGGCCTGGAGGAGGGTGAAGATGCCGCGGGTCGCGCCCACGAGGATGGCGGCTGCGATGAGGAGGGCCGCGGGTCCCGGGACGAGTCCCAGGAGTGCCGTGGTCCCGGCGCTGGCGGCGAGGATGAGGACCGTTCGGGTGCGGACGCTTGTGGCGGCGGCGAGTCGGGTGTAGCCGAGGCGGCCGAGGACCTGACCGGCCCCGCCGAGGCCGAGGGCCCAGGCAGCGGTGGCGGTGGACAGACCTCGTTCGATCAGGAGTGGGACGAGGCCGATCAGCACGGCGAAGGCGGCGAACGTGGCGAGGCTCATGGCCGCGGCGAGGGCGAGGAAGGCGCGGCTTCGGGCAACTCGGTCCGGGGAGTGGTGGATGTGCCCGTGCGCCTCTGTCGTCGGGTGGGGCCAGGCACCGCGGAGGCCGATGGCGTGGGCGGGGATGGTGATGGCTGCGAGGACGACGGCAAGTGTGACGTAGGTGCGGCGCCAGTCCAGCTGGTCGGCGAGCGTGGCGGTGAGGGGCGCGAAGATGGTGCTGGCCAGGCCGGCGACGAGGGTGAGGGCGGTGAGCGCGGTCACCCGCCGCGGTCCCCACCATCGGGTGAGCGCGGCGAACGCGGGTTGGTAGAGGACGGCTGCCATTGCAAGGCCGGCGGCAGTCCAGGCGGCGAAGAACCAGACCAGGTTTGGTGCCGCGGCAATTGCCACGACCGACGGGGCGGCGAGGACTGATCCAGCGGTCATGACCGGCCGCGGGCCTACGCGGTCAAGGAGCCGGCCGACGGGGATGCCGGCGAACGCGGCGACGACCTGGCTTACCGAGAACGCGGCGGTCACCGTGGGCACGGGCCAGTGGGTGGTGTCCGCGATGCTGGGAGCGAGGACGGGAAAGGCGTAGTAGAGCACGCCCCAGCTGGTGACCTCGGTGACGCAGAGGACGACAAGGACGCGGCGTAGCCCGGCCCGCGTCAGGACGCCGGGCCGGGCTACTACCGGCCCTGTCTCAGGCACCGGCGACAGCCTTACCGAACGGCGGGCGCCGTGAGGGCTGGTTCGATCGCCACGTCGGTCGGGCCGTTCGTTGGTCCGCAACAACCGGCGCCGGCATCGGCCGTCGTGCCGGCCCTGGTCGCCGTGGTCTCGTCGAACAGTCCCGCACCCCCGCACACCCCGGTCTCGGGGAGTACGAGTTCCACGCGGTCGGCGGAGGCCTGGTCGCCGGCGAGGGAGGCCACGATCGAACGCACCTGTTCGTACCCGGTCATCGCCAGGAAGGTGGGTGCACGCCCATAGCTCTTCATCCCGGCCAGGTACAGGTTCGGCTCGGGCTGGGCGAGTTCGTTGACGCCATGTGGGTAGACGGTCCCGCAGGAGTGCACGTTGGGGTCGATCAGCGGGGCCAGCTGTCGCGGCGACTGCAGAACGGGGTCGAGGTCGAGGCGTACCTCGGACAGCCAGGACAGATCGGGGCGGAAGCCGGTCAACACCACTACCTCGTCTACCGGGTCGAGGCGGTGGCCGTCGAACGACTCCAGGACCAGCCCGCCGCCATCGGCGCGTTCCACGGAGGCGGTCCGGAACCCGGTGACGGTCTGGACGTGCCCGGCCTGCGCGGCCGCCTTGGCGCGTTCGCCGAGGGCGCCACGGGCGGGAAGCTGGTCGGCGTCGCCGCCGCCGAACACGTTGCCCACGGCGCCACGGCGCAACAGCCAAACGACCTGGGTGTCCGGGTGCTCGTCGGCAAGACCGATAAGAGCGACCAGCGCGGTGAGCGCGGAGTGTCCACTGCCGGCGATCGCGACCCGCTTACCGGCGTAACGGGCCCGGACCGCGGCGTCGGCCAGATCGGGCACCCGGTAGCTGATCCGCTCGGCCGCGGCGTGTTCGCCCAGGGCTGGGAGGCCGTCCCCGCCGAGCGGGTTGGGTGTGCTCCAGGTGCCAGAGGCGTCGATCACCGCCTGGGCCGTGATGCGGTCGACGCCCTCTTCGGTAGCGACGTGGACAGTGAGCGGTTCGGTCGCGCGGCCGGCGTCGACCAGACGGTCCCGGCCGCGACGGGCGACTCCGACCACACGGGCGTTGAACCGGACCCGCTCCCCCAGCGCCGCCGCCAGCGGCTGCAGATACCTCGTCGCCCAGTCGGCGCCGGTGGGATAGGTCGCCGGGTCGGGACGCTGCCACCCGGTCGGTCTGAGCAGCCGCTCCGCCGCCGGATCGATCAGCTCCGCCCACGGCGAGAAGAGCCGCACGTGATGCCACTGCGCGACCGCCGACCCCGCCCGCTCACCGGCTTCGAGTACCACCGGGTCCAGCCCTCGCTCGACCAGCTCGGCCGCCGCGGCCAGGCCCACCGGCCCAGCGCCCACCACCACCACCGGATGCCCATTCATCGCATCTCTCCCCTTTCATCGACCACTATCGATCGAGCTGCCTGGACTCTATCGACGCCTATCGATTGACGCAACCAGCGATGCGAGTCGATAATTGGCGACATGGTGACGACCACACTCGAGGTTCCGTTGCTGTCGGCACAGGAGGCGGCGACGTACGCGGACTGGTTCGCCTGCCTGGCCGAGCCCATGCGGGTGCGGCTCCTGCACGCGGTGGCCACCGCCGGCGGCGCGGTCACCGTGGGCCAGTTGACCGAGGATCTGGGCATCAGCCAGTCGACCTGTTCGCACCACGTACGGAAGCTCGCCGAGACCGGTTTCGTCCTCCTCCACAAGCGCGGGACGGCCACCATGGTGGCGGTGAACCCCGCCTGCTGCACCGGACTGCCGCACGCGGCCGACGCGGTGATGGGGGCGATCGCGCCCCGACCCTGCTGCCCCGAGGACCTGCCCGCAGATGTGTCCGTACGCGAGCTGACTGCCGGCGACTGGGCCGATGTGCGCCGGATCTACGGCGAGGGCATCGCGACCGGCGACGCGACGTTCGAGACCAGCGTCCCGCCGCGGGCCAAGCTCGACGCGCAATGGCTGCCCGGACACCGGTGGGTCGCCGAAATCGATGGCCAGGTCGCCGGCTGGGCCGCCGCAAGCCCGACCTCGACCCGCGCCTGCTACCGCGGCGTGGCCGAGACCTCGGTCTACGTGAGCGAAGAGTTCCGCGGCCGCGGAGTCGGCAAAACTCTGCTCCACAAGCAGGTCACCGCCGCCGACGATGCCGGGCTGTGGACGTTGCAGACCTCGATCTTCCCGGAGAACCGGGCAAGCATCTCCCTGCACCACTCCGCCGGCTACCGCACCCTCGGCGTCCGGGAACGCATCGCACAACACCACGGACGTTGGCGCGACACCGTGCTCCTCGAACGGCGACACGACGACGAGGCGATCCAGGCGTGCCCGAATGGCGAAGGCGGCGGCTGACAAATGGCCGCGTTCTGCAACTCGACCGGATTCTGCAACTCGACCGGGTTCAGCAACTCGACCGGATTCAGCAACTCGACCGGGTTCAGCAACTCGACCGGGTTCAGCAGCAGGACCGGAGGTAGGCCTGTAGGTCTGCCAGCGCAGCGATGGAGCCTTCCCGGTCGGATCGGTAGTACACGAGCTTCCCCACCCTGCGGGAGGTGACGATCCGGCCGCGGCGAAGGATCGCCAGGTGTTCCGAGGCTGTCGACTGGCCGATGCCTGCCCGCTCGGCGACCTCCCCCACCGACAGTTCCGCCCCCCGAGCGAACAGCATCATCACCTGCTGACGCGTCGGGTTGGCGAGTGCCTTCAAGAACTCGTGGGTGGCCTCGCTGATCTCGACAATCTCACCGCTTCCGCCCGCGGCGTCCACGCCGCACCCCTGGACCGCCTGATCGGCCATCGGACCGCCTCCCCTCGATGTCGACCCTACCAACTCACATCGACGATTTGCCATATCGCGAAATGACGATATGTTGGCTGGCATGACTCTGACTGACTCCGATCCCGTGGTGATCATCGGTGGCGGCCAGTCCGGCCTCGCCGCCGCCCGCGCCGTCCGCGACGCCGGGCTCCGTCCCGTTGTTCTCGAGGCAGGCGACCGGCCGGTCGGCTCGTGGCCGCACTACTACGACAGCCTCACCCTGTTCTCACCCGCCGGCTACAGCGGCATGTCCGGCCAGGCGTTCCCCGGTGACCCCGACCACTATCCGCACCGCGACGAGGTGGTCTCCTACCTGCACGGCTACGCCGCCGGACTGGACGTGGAGATCCGCACCGGGCACCGGGTCGGAGCCCTCGAACCCGACGGCGCCGGGTTTCTCGTCCACACCGGCGCCGGCAGCGACACCATCCGGGCCGCCGCCGTGATCGCCGCCAGCGGGTCGTTCGCCACGCCGTACTCACCCGCCATTCCAGGCGAGGAGAGCTTCACCGGCGAGGTGATCCACGTCTCCGACTACCGCAACCCCACGCACTACAACGGCAAGCGGGTGGTCGTGGTCGGCGCGGGGAACTCCGCCATCCAGATCGGGCACGAACTCGCCCAGGTCGCCACCGTCACCCTCGCCACCCGCCATCCGATCAACTTCCTCCCGCAACGACGACTCGGCAGGGATCTGCACTACTGGCTCGCGGTTTCCGGCTTCGACTACCTCCCACCCGCATGGCTGGCCAAGATCGTCCAGCAGACCCTCGTTCTCGACACCGGCAGTTACGCCGCCGCTCTGCACGATGGGCTGATCGACCGGCGCCCGATGTTCACCGCGTTCGACCACGATCAGGTCGTCTGGGCCGACGGCGCCACCGAAGACGTCGACGCGGTGATCTTCGCCACCGGCTACCGGCCCAACCTCGGCTACCTTCAGCCCCTCGGCGCGCTCGACCCCACCGGTGCCCCACTGCATGCCGGCGGCATCTCCTCCACCCATGCGGGCCTTGCCTACGTGGGGCTGGAGTTCCAACGGTCCTTCTCCTCCAACACTCTGCGCGGCGCCAGCCGAGACGCCGAGTACGTCGTCGGCCCGCTCGCGGCGCACGTGCGCGGCGCGGCCGTAGCCGTCGGACTCCAGGGGTGACCCGTGGCGCGAGCGTTCGCCTGACGTCCGCGCCGCCGCCCGCCCTTGACGGGCGGACCGTGACTCACCGAGTATTGAGTCAATGTCTATTGAGCGACTTTTGCTGGCGGGGCGGGCACGGGTGCATGCCGCGCTCGGCGAGCCCGCCCGGCTGGCGATCGTCGACGCCCTCGCCATCGGTGACGTGTCCCCTGGGGAGATCGCCGACCGCCTGGGGCTGGCCACCAACCTCGTCGCCCACCATGTGCAGGTGTTGCAGGACGCCGGCGTATTGGTCCGCACCCGCTCCGAAGGCGACCGTCGCCGCACCTACCTGCGCCTGGTGCCCGGCGCCATCTCTGCAATAGCCCCGCCTCCGCTCGCAGCGACGAGCCGGATCCTGTTCGTCTGTACGCACAACTCGGCGCGCTCCCAGCTCGCGGCAGCTATGTGGCCACAGCGCAGCGCCATCCCGGTGGTCTGCGCCGGCACGCAGCCCGCCGCGCGGGTGCATCCCCGCGCCGCTCGGATCGCCCGTCGGCATGGGCTGTCCCTTGCCCGCGCCCGCACCGCCCACGTCGCGGACGTGCGCCGGCCCGACGATCTCGTCGTCGCTGTCTGCGACACGGCCCACGAACACCTCGCGGCTGCTGACTCCGACCGCCTGCACTGGTCGGTCCCCGATCCCGCAGGAGCCGACACCGATGAGGCGTTCGAGTCCGCCTACGCCGAGCTGGCCGAACGGATCGACCGACTCGCACCCGCGCTCGTCCCACCACCGAGGCCAGGAGCCTGATCCATGACCGACCGCACCGACCATCGCATCGCCGCGCCGGTGAACCGCACCGACACCGACGACGAACCCTCCGAGTATCGACGCAACTACCTCACCATCGACCAGCGGCGAGCGCTCCACAGCTCCGCCGAACGGCTGCATGAGGAGTTCGCCGAGGCGTTCGGCACGGAGACCATCGAACGGTTCCTGCACCACAGCTACCGCCAGTTCGCCGCCACCAGCACCGTCCCGGACTACCTGCCCCTGCTGGCCGAACGGTTCGCCCGCCAGCGCCTCGCCGCGCTGGCCAAGGTCGAAGACCGAAGCCACGACGACCGGCCCGTGGTCCTGTTCCTGTGCGTCCACAACGCCGGACGCAGCCAGATGGCCCTGGGCTTCTTCACCGACCTCGCCGGTGATCGCGCAGTCGCATGGTCCGGCGGCTCCGAGCCCGGAACGGAGATCAACCCCTCCGCCATCGCAGCCATGGCCGAACGCGGCATCGACATCTCCCGAGAATTCCCCAAGCCCTGGACCCAGGAAATCGTCCAGGCCGCCGACGTCGTGGTCACCATGGGCTGCGGTGACGCGTGCCCGCTCTTCCCCGGCAAGCGTTACGAGGACTGGTCCCTGGACGACCCGGCCGGACAGGGCGTCGAGTCGGTGCGCCCTATCCGCGACGAGATCGAACGCCGAGTCAGGCACCTGCTCGCCGAGCTCGACGTACCCACGACCCGATGACCGCAGAGAAGCCAACCGCAGCGACTCCGCCACTCAGCCGGCGGCTCGTCGCCGAGCTCCTCGGAACCGGCCTGCTCGTCACCGCCGTCGTCGGATCCGGCATCGCCGCGTCCCGCCTCTCACCGAACGACACCGGCCTGCAGTTGCTGGAAAACTCGATCGCCACCACGTTCGCGCTCGCCGTCCTCATCCTGACTTTCGGACCGGTGTCCGGCGCGCACTTCAACCCGGTGGTCACTCTGGTCGACTGGTGGCTCCGGAGGCGCACCGGCGACAATCTGTCCGGTCAGGTCGTCGGCGGCTACATCGCCGCCCAGGCAACCGGTGGTGCGCTCGGCGCGATCCTGGCCAACCTGATGTACACACTCCCTCCCGTGTCATGGTCGGCCACCACCAGAACCGGGCCCCACCTGTGGCTTGGCGAAATCGTCGCCACCGCCGGCCTGGTCCTGCTCATCTTCGCGCTCGTACGAACCGGCAGACAGGCCGCTGCGCCGGCCGCCGTCGGCGCCTACATCGGTGCCGCCTACTGGTTCACCTCCTCCACCTCCTTCGCCAACCCCGCGGTCACCCTCGGTCGCGCCTTCACCGACACCTTCGCCGGCATCTCGCCAGCCTCGACGCCACCCTTCATCGCCGCACAGCTCGTCGGGGCAGCCGCCGGCACCGCCCTCCTCGCCGTGCTGTACCCCCGCACGGAGCAGGCCCACGCAGCCAAGGCGAGCAAGGGGTCCACTCACGCCAGAGAGGGCAGTGCGCACTCGGACCCCATCGGGCGCTGACAAGGGGCGTTGCACGGTGGGGCTCCTCCACCGGCATTCATCGCAGGGTGAGCGGGATCTCGGACTCGACCCGGGACAGCTTCTCCGGGTTGCGGACGTAGTAGAGGCCGATGATGCGGGCGTCCTCGACACGGAGCGCCAGAACGCCGTCGATCTCGCTGTCCAGGCGTACGACGAGTGCCGGGTTGCCGTTGACCACGGTGGGGACAGTGGCGAGCGCGCCAACGGCCTTGCCGTAGCCACCGGCGATGAAGCGGGCCACCTTGTCCGCACCGATGATCGGCCGCAGGGCGGCCTGCTTGACGCCCCCGCCGTCGCTCACCAGGACGACCTCAGGGGCGAGCACGTCAAGGAGGCCCTGCAAGTCCCCGGTTGCGAGCGCGCGCTGGAACGACTCCAGAGCCGCCCGAGTCTCGTTCGGGGAGACCACCTCACGAGGGCGGCGGGCATCGACGTGCCGTCGGGCGCGGTGCGCGATCTGGCGGACAGCTGCGGGGCTCTTGTCCACGGCAGCCGCGATCTCGTCGTAGCTGACGTCGAAGGCCTCGCGCAGCACGAAGACGGCGCGTTCGGTCGGCGACAGCGTCTCGAGGACGAGCATCAACGCCATCGACACACTCTCGGCGAGCTCGACGTCCTCGGCCACGTCCGGCGCCGTGAGCAGCGGCTCGGGCAGCCAGGGGCCGATGTATGTCTCCTTGCGGCGCCTCATGGTGCGCAGCCGGTTGAGCGACTGCCGGGTCGTGATCCGGACCAGGTAGGCGCGCTGGTCGCGCACCTGCCCCAAGTCGACCCTGACCCACCGCAGCCAGGTCTCCTGGAGGACGTCTTCGGCGTCGGCCGCCGAACCGAGCATCTCGTACGCGACGGTGAAGAGCAGGTTGCGGTGGGCGACGAATGCCTCGGTCGCCGGGTTGGTGGCGTGGTCGCTCATATCTCCACCCTCTCCTTCGCGGCGGCCTGGTTGCCGACGCGCTTCACGCATGCGTCCAGATCCGTTGGGCGACACGTCCGCACACGGATGCCTCGCCTAGGCTGCCGGTCAGCGGGCCACCACCTCGCCGCGCTTGGCCCGCAGCAACTGCCGGCGCCTGTCATCCTTGACCCAGGTGAGCGCGCCGGGATTGCCCGCCTCGTCCGCCAGATGCTTGACGGTGTGCCTGCAAACGAACTCCTTGAGCTTCGCGCCAGGTCGGCCACCGAGATAGAACCTGTTCGCGGAGTCGTCCCTGGAGGCGAACTGGAAGATGCCGGCACGACGGCCAAGGCTGATGCACTGGCCGAAGAACCCCACGTTGATCCGCGCGGATTGCTCACCCGCGATCCGGCTGAGCACCGTATCGGCGGCATGTGCGCCGATCCTCGTGGCGGCCTGGCAGCTCATCCGGAACGGCAGGTCCGACGGTGCCGCCGAATCCCCAGCCGCGACGATGCGCACGTCGTCCACGCTCGTCAACGTCTCATCCGTGAGCAGGCAGCCCAGCGCGTCGGTGCTCAGCCCGCTGCGCGCGGCCAGGTCCGGCACGCCGAAGCCGGCGGTCCAGATGGTCACCGCGCTCGGCAACTCGCGGCCGTCACCGAGCCGCACGGCATCGCGCGTCACCGCCGTCACCTTCGCGCCGGGGCCTTCGACCACGTTCACTCCGAGCCTGGCCAGCTGCTTGGCCACCGAGTTTCGACCCCGAGGATGCAGGTACGGGCCGAGCACATCGCCGCACGCCAGCGTCACCCGGCGCCCCTGCTCCGCCAGCTCGGCAGCAGTCTCGATGCCGGTCGGACCGGCTCCGACAACCGTCACCGCGGCCGTGGCGGGCGTGGCGTCGAGGAGCGGCCGCAGCCGCAGCGCCGCCTCCAGGGTGGCGATCGGGTAGGCGAACTCGTCCGCACCGGGCACACCCGTGTCGGCGCTGCCACTGCCCACCGCGTAGATCAGGTAGTCGTAGCCGAGGGTGCCGCCGGTCGCCAACGTCACGCTCCGCCCGGCCGCGTCAATCCGCGTCACGGCGTCGACCACCAGCCGGATGCCCTCGGCCAGGAACTCGCTGTAGTCGGTGACCGCGGAGTGGGACCCGCCCACCAGCTGGTGCAGGCGGATCCGCTCGACGAAGGTCGGGCGCGGGTTGATCAGTGTCACGGTCACGTCGTCGCGCTGCGTCAGGCGATTGGCGGCCATGACACCGGCATACCCGCCGCCGATCACGACCACATCGCTGTTCTCAGTCATGGTGTGTCCCTCGCTTCTTGGAGTTCGACCGCAAGACACCGCGCGATCGATCGCTGTGACATCCGTGGGAACCCGAGCGTCTTGACGACGCCGACGCCTGCGTCTGCGGTGCATCTCCCGCCAGCGGCTCTATTCACCTGACGGCTACCAGGGCACCGGGCCGTCCTCGTTGAAGAACCCGCCGGTCGGTCCGTCCGCGTCGAGCGTCGCCAGGCGCACCACGGCTGCGGCGCCCTGTGCGGGGGTGAGGTGCCCACTGTGGTTGTTGATTTCCGTGTCGACATAGCCGGGGTCGGCGGCGTTGACGAGGATCCCGTCCTTTCGAAGCTCGTTGGCGTACTGCACCGTCAGCGCGTTCAGCGCGGTCTTCGAGGGCGTGTACGCGGCCGACGCCGGCAGTCCCGCCAGCGGGCCGTCCGGTGCGCTGGTGATGGTCAGCGATCCGGCGGCGCTGCTGACGTTGACGATGCGCGGCGCCGCCGACCACCGCAGCAGCGGGAGCATGGCGTTGGTCACCGCGATCACCCCGAAGACGTTGGCCTCGAACACCGACCGGACCATGTCCAGGTCGACCGAGCTGGGTACCTGGTCGTGGGCGTCTTCGGGCGAGACCCGCCCGGACCCGGTGATGCCAGCGTTGTTGATCAACACGTCAAGGTGGCCGAAGCGCTCCTCGACCCAGGTCGCGGCCTCCGCGATGGTGGTCGGCTCGGTGACGTCCAGGGTGATCGCGTGCGCGGCGCCGCCCGCCGCGCGCACGGCCGCGGCGGCCTCCTCTCCGCGCCGCTGGTCTCTGGCGCCGATCAAGACGGTCATGCCCAGCGCAGCGAGCTGCTCGGCGGTCGCGCGGCCGATCCCTCTGTTCGCTCCGGTGATCATGGCCACGTTCTGGTGTGTGGTGTGCTCGTTCATGACCAAGCTCCCGTCCGAGACAGGTCTGTCTCGTGGAGTTGCGGGCCGCCCGGAAGGTTCGCGCGGCGTCCTGACGAACGTGAAGATGCCGGCGACCCGATCCCTGTGACAGCACGGCTATGTGACGTGCGCCACGGGAGTGATCGGACCGCACGGAGCGCTCAGAGCTCGTCGAGCCGGGCCCTCAGGTAGGTGCGCTCCGCGTCAGTGGCGGCGAGTGTGAATGCCTCGCGATACGCCTCGGCGGCGCGTTCGGAGTCGCCCATCCGCCGGAGCAGGTCAGCGCGCGTCGCGGGCAGCAGGTGGTAGCCGGCGAGGTCACCCGAGGCGGCCAGTTCGTCGACCAGCGCGAGGCCCGCCGCCGGCCCGTCGGCCATCGCGACGGCGACCGCGCGGTTGAGCCGGACGACCGGTGACGGCGCGTGGACGAGCAGAGCGTCGTAGAGCGCCACGATCCGTGCCCAGTCGGTCTGCTCGACGCTCGTCGCGACGGCATGGCAGGCGGCGATCGCGGCCTGCAACTGGTACGGACCCTGCGCCGACGGGAGCAGCCGCAGGCCTTCGGCGATCGCGGCCTGGTCCCAACGCGTGCGGTCCTGACGGTCCAACGGCACGAACTCGCCGTCGGCCCCGACTCGCGTCGCGCGCCGGGCGTCGTGCAACAGCATCAGCGCGAGCAGGCCCCTGGCCTCGGGTTCGGCCAGCAGCTCGACCAGCAGGCGGCCGAGCCGGATCGCCTCGGCGCTGAGGTTCTGCCGGATCAGGTCGGCGCCGGCGGTCGCCGCGTACCCCTCGTTGAACAGCAGGTAGAGGACGGCGAGCACCGCGGGCAGCCGCTCGGGCAGCAGGTGCGAGGGCGGTACCCGGTACGGGATCGCGGCCTCGCGGATCTTCTTCTTGGCGCGGGTCAGCCGCTGGTACATCGTCGGTTCGGGGACGAGGAACGCGCGCGCGATCTCCGCCGTGGTGAGACCGGTCAGCGTCCGTAGCGTGAGCGCGACCCGGCCCTGGAACGGCAGCGCGGGGTGGCAGCAGGTGAAGATCAGCCGGAGCCGATCGTCCTGCACCTCGTCGGGCTCGGCCGGCTCGTCGCCGTCGCGCGCGAGCAGCGCGGCTTGGCGCAGCTTGGCGTTGCCGGTCGCCTCGCGGCGGATCCGGTCGGTCGCCCGGTTGCGCGCGGTGGTGGTGAGCCAGGCGCCGGGACTGCGCGGGATGCCGTCGCGCCGCCACCGTTCGAGCGCGGTGGCGAACGCGTCTGCCGCGCTGTCCTCGGCGAGGTCCCAGTCGCCGGTGATGCGAATGAGGGTGGCGACGACCTGTCCCCACTCCGTCGCGAACGCGCGGGCGACCGCGGCCTCGACGTCGTCGCTCGACTCCCGCGTCATTCCCAGACCGGTCGGACCTCGACCGTGCCGAACGCGGCGAACGGGTGCCCCGCCGCGATCTCGATCGCCTCGTCGAGGTGCGCGCACTCGATCACGAGGAACCCACCGATGAGGTCCTTGGTCTCGGCGTACGGGCCGTCGGACACCAGCGTCTCGCCACGGCGGACCTGCACCTTCGTCGTGGCCGTGGGCCGCAGCCGGGCGCCGCCGTGGAAGATGCCGCGGGCCACGAGGTCGTCCATCCAGGCCTTGTGGTCCGGCCAGGCGTCGATCTCCTGCGGCGACTCAGCGTGCTCCTCGCCGTGCCAGATCACCAACGCGTACTTCACCGACCTACACCTCCTTCACGACGTCCGACCTGACTGTACAAACGGTAGGGCGGACACCGCAGGCCGTGGTGTCCGCCCTGGGTGAGCCCCGGAAGAAGATCTTCGGGATCCGTTCGATCGGTGTCGAATCGCGGCGGGTCCCGTTCGTCGGTGGGCATGACCACAGCCGAATGGAGGCGACCATGAACGATGACTCGAACATCGGCCGGCCGCGCGTCGTGGACAGGACCACCTGGCAGGCAAGCACTGCTCGTTCGGGAGAGTCCCGACGATCGAACACCAGGAGCGGCCGGACTACCTCGACCGGCTCTCGGTGCTGAAGGAACAGACGTACCAGCTCGACCACATGTATCTCGCGCTGTTCAACGTGCTCGGTTCAGCGGTCCGGCTGATGATCACGTTGGCGCTGGTGATGTCGGTCCATCCGGCGATGGTGCTGCTGCTGGTGTTCGCCCTTCCGACGGTCTGGGTCTCGGCCCGGCGGTCCGCCGTGTCGCAGCGGGTCTATGAGGAGGTGGCACCCCACGAACGCCGCCACCGGCATCTGTTCATGCTCGGCACGACGCAGGCGTCGGGCAAGGAGTTCGCCTCTCCCGGATCGGCACGGACCTGGTGCGCCGCCCGCGCGAGGAGTGGGAGTCGTGGTACGCACCACTCGCCCGCACACGGTGGCACACGGCGTGGTGGCAGGCAGCGAGTTGGTGCCTCTTCGCGGCCGCGCTCGTGGGCGCCGTGGTGGTGACCGCCACCGTCCTGTCCGGTACCGCTGGGGAGGTCCTGCTGGTGGTGACGGCCGGGAGCCGGCTCTCGCAGTACGTCGCGATGAACGCCGGCAGCGCCGACTTCGTTCGCATGTGGCTGGACGCCTCGCAGCGTCTGGTCTGGCTCGAGTCGTACGCGAGTGACCATCGCGACACCGCCGACGGTGTCGACCTGTCGTTCGGGCAGTGGCAGAAGGTCGCGCTGGCGCGGGGATTCATGCGCGACGGGACGCTGCTCCAGGTGCTCGACGAGCCGACGGCGGCCCTCGACGCCGAGACCGAGCACGCGCTGTTCGAGAGCTTCGCCCGGCAGGCCCGCGAGGGCACGACAGAAGGTGGCGCGGGAGGTCGCGGTGAGCGTGGTGGGCGGGCCCGTCGCGGCCGGATCACCATCCTCGTCTCGCACCGGTTCTCGACCGTACGCATGGCCGACCTGATCCTGGTGCTGCAGGGCTCCCGACTCGTCGAGGTCGGTTCACACGAGGAGCTGATGGCCGCCGGCGGGACGTACGCGGAGCTCTACACCCTCCAGGCCAAGGCGTACCGCTGACGTCGTGAGCTCGGACGAGGTGGCAGCCTCACTCCCACACGATCATCGCGTCCCACCAGCGACCCGCGCGGCCGAGCATGGCGCTGTCGGCGCCGCCACTCGCGACGTATCCGTGGACGGCGATGCGGGAGTAGACCGCCGACATCGCGCCCCGGCCCGACCCGTCGTACCACCCGCCGCGGCGGATGTCGTCGTCGCCGGTGCCGGGAAACGTCGTCCGCTCGAGGTCGATCCAGGGAAACTCCGGTGGCACGGGCAGTTGGGTCGCTTCGACGAACCGGTGGGTGAACGCGATCTTAGCCGCCAGGCCGGCGTGGAACCTCGTCCTGTCAAGCACAGCTTGCGGAGGCTCGTCGCGCCAGTAGAGCTCGGCCCATGGGCGGGACCGGGGCACGGTCACGCGGTTGGCGAGCACGGCACGCAGCGCGGTGCCGAGGTCCGCGACGGCGTTGGGAGACCATCCGTAACTGAGGAGGTACTGCATCTCCCCGGTCTCCTCGCCGAACGCGAACTCCGCGCCGTCGAGCGGAAAGCCCGCAGGACTTCCGGCGTAGAGCAGGTCAGGATCGATGGCGGTGGTCGAGAGCAGAGGCCGGGCCGCGGCAGCGGCGCTGCGCTCGTAGGCTGGCCTGCGGTAGCGGCCGAAGCCGTCGGACAGGGCGCGCACACCCGCGTATTGGTCCAGTGACAACATCGCCGGCGACCACGTACGAACGTCCCAGGCTCCCATCGAGCCGTCGGGTCCCTCGACCAGATGAGGGAACCCGCCCACCAGCCGGGGATTGTCGAACCGGTCGATGGCCCCTGGCAGGGTGAGCTGGAGGTCGACCAACCGGTCGAGCAGGGCCGTGGCGACCATGTCGACATCGTTCGGATCCGCCGCCCTCACAAGACTTGCCGTGGGTGAGCCCTCACTGTCGCTTCCGCCTCCGGCGGTCCCGCGATCGGCGTGGTGGCGTGCGTAGGCGGTGAGGAAGCTCGCGTTGCCCGCCAGCGTACGGATGTCGCCGGTACGCAGGAGGCGGTCGGGATCATCGGCGAAGCGTTGGACGAGCGTCGCGGCCTGCCGGTCCACGTTCGCCATCAGCTGTGCATGGGCCCGCAGGTACGGATCGCTGAGGACCTGGACGCCGAGAAGGGAACCCATGTGGGTGGGCCGGCGGGCCAGGACGTACTCCAGCAGCGCCTCGAAGACCGTGCGCTGATGCGCGTCACCCGTGACCCGGTGCATGGCGGCATAGGCGACGAGTGCGTGCTCGGCACCTTCGAACCCGAGGCCGGTGCGCTGACCGTCGACCGTGACCTGGGTGTAGGCGCCGGAAACGACAGGGCTCCTGGCCGCCCTCGGTGCGACCACACCGGCGTACGCCGTGGGCGGTAGGGGTGCCGACGTCGCGGCTGCTGCTGCGCCGAGGACACCCGCGAGACCGGCGGTGAGGGTCCGCCTGCTGACGCGTCGCCGTCGAGGGACCGGAGGTGGTGTCATGCGTGGCGCTTCCTCTCGCGTCGGTGGAGCGAAGCCGTGTGCTAGTGCTCTTGCGTACCACAGGAAACTCCCGGCCGCCGCACCTCGCAGCGCCGGAACCGGACGTCCGCTTCCCCCGCTGGCGATTCCTCGCGACCGTCCGTTCGTCTACCTTCACGGGCACCAAGATCACGAACCGGGCGTGGGCGTCGTGCAGGGTCACGGCGTGGGAGGGAATGAGGCGTGATGCGGGACGATCCTGTCGGCCGACTGCTGCGGAACCGCCACCTCGCGAGCGACCTGGATCGGCGGAAGTTCCTGAGTGTCGCGTCGGGAGCTGCCACGGCACTCGTCTTCGGCCAGGGTCCCTTCACCACCCGCACCATGGCCAAGCAGAGCTTTGTCGACTATCCGTTCCAGCTCGGAGTCGCCTCAGGCGACCCGTTGCCCGACGGTGTCGTTCTGTGGACCCGGCTCGCCCCGCAGCCGTTGGACGTGAGTGGTGCCGGCGGGATGCCCGACGTCCGCGTGCGTGTCCGGTGGGAGGTCGCCGAGGACGAGAACTTCCGATCCGTCATACGTTCGGGGACCACGTTCGCCTCTCCCGAACTCGCCCACTCGGTCCATGTCGAGGTGTCCGGGCTCGAGCCGGCCCGCTGGTACTACTACCGGTTCTCCGCTGGCGGCGAGATCAGCCCGGTGGGACGCACCAGGACGGCGCCGCCAGAAGGTTCGCGGCCGGACCGGTTCAGGTTCGCGTTCGCGTCGTGCCAGATGTACAGCGAGGGCTACTACACGGCGTATGCACACATGGCGACCGAGGATCTCGATCTGGTCGTCCACCTCGGCGACTACATGTACGAGTACGGAGTCCCGCCCAACGGTGGATATCGCAACCATCCCGAAGTGTTGCCAGACGACCTCATCACCGAGCCCGTCACCCTGGACAGGTACCGGCTGCAGTACGCGCTCTACAAGTCCGACCCGCACCTGCAGGCCGCCCACGCCGCCTTTCCCTGGATCGTGACCTCCGACGACCACGAGGTCGAGAACAATTACGCCGGCCTCATCCCAGAGGCGAGCAGCCAGACCCCTTCGCCAGAAGCGTTTCTGGTCCGGCGGGCCAATGCGTACCGCGCGTACTACGAGCACATGCCACTGCGCCGCAGCTCGATGCCGGCAGGACCCGACATGGGTCTCTACCGGCGGCTGCGGTTCGGCACGCTCGCCGAGTTCAACGTCCTCGACACCCGTCAGTACCGCGACGATCAGGCCGCCGGCGACGGGACCGATCCGCCCAACCCCGAAAGCCTCGATCCCGCCCGCAGCCTTCCCGGTCATGCGCAGGAGGCGTGGCTGCTCGACGGTCTGGCCTCCTCGTCGGCGACCTGGAACGTCATCGCGCAGCAGGTGTTCATGGCCCAGCGCGACTTCGCCGCTGGTGCGGACGTGCTGCTCAGCATGGACGCCTGGGACGGGTACGCCGCCTCGCGCGACCGCGTCCTGGGGGCCATCGCCGACGGCGGGATCGAGAACCCGGTCGTACTCACCGGAGACGTCCACGCCAACTACGCAAGCGATCTGAAGGTCGACTTCAGCGACCCGGCCGCTCCAACGATCGGTGTGGAGTTCATCGGCACGTCGATCGCCTCGGGACGTGACGGTGCCGACAGCACCGAGACCGGTGACCGGATCCTCGCGGAGAACCCGCACATCAAGTTCTTCAACGGCCAGCGCGGTTACGTCAGCTGCACGCTGACGCCCGCACTGTGGCGCTCGGACTATCGCGTCCTGCCCTACATCACCCAACCCGGTGCCGAGATCTACACCCGGGCGAGCTTCGTCACCGAGGCAGGGAATCCGGGTCTGCAACTCGCCGACCAGAACCCGGTGCCGTCGTTGCCGTCGTCGGCGTTCGAGACCGAGGAAGAACGCCGGCAGAAGGACGACCGGCTGGGCCGCGGCCCGACGAGCTGAGAGCCAGCGAAGGAGCTATCCGATGCGTGACCGTCGCCTCCGCGTCCATGTCGTCTCCGCGGTCGTCTCCGCGCGCACCCACCGCACCCACCGCGTCCACCGCATCCTCGCGGCAGCGACCGCGTTCCTGCTGTTGTCGGGTGTCATTCCTGCTGCCCTGGCCTCCGGCGCCGCCGCGGCGTCCGGAGCGTCGGGAGCGGCGGCGAAGGCGTCCGGCCCCTCGTCGCTGGTGCTGTCCGCCCAGCCGGAGCGCCTGGAGCTGCGGCAGTGCATGACCGAGATCATCCGCGTCGCGGTCACGAACCAGTCGGCCGCGACGTTCGTCGATGTCCACATCAGCCCCGAGGCGCCGCTGTGGAGCCCGAACACCCGCATCTCCACCTACGTTCCCGCCGGCGCCACGGTGACCGTGCCGGTCCAGCTCTACGTGCCCGAGGAGACCCTCGACGGGGGTTACGACGTGGAACTCGGCGCGGAGCCCGAGGCACAGCCCGGACCGCCGAAGGCGCGGCTCTCCGTTCCGGTCGCCGTGTCCGCTCCGGAGGACCGCCGGTGCGTGCCGCCGAGCCAGATGGGCGTGACGTCGACGAGTGCCCAGGAGCCCGAGAACGCGGCGGTGAAGGCGATCGACGGCCGCACCGCCACGATCTGGCACGCGAGGTTCCGTCCGGATCGGACCTTCCTCCCGCAGTCGATCACCTTCGACCTGGGCGGACGCTACGACGTCGCCGAACTGTCCTACCAGCCACGCGTCGACGGCAACCTCAACGGCACCATCACGGCGTACACGATCCTGGCGAGTGAGGACGGCGTGACCTTCACCGAGGTGGCGAGTGGCACCTGGGTGGGCGACGCCACCCGCAAGACCGCCGCGTTCAGCGCTCCGGGGGCACGCCATATCCAGCTGCTGGCCACCGAAGGGATCGCGGACTACGCCTCCGCCGCCGAGATCGTGCTGTTCGGCCGGGAGAGCGCGGCGGAGTGATCAGCTGGTACGCCGCCCTCAGGTGAGCCTGGAGTATCTGGAAGGGTGCCCCTGACCGCACGCGTGCTTGACGAGGGACACGAGCAGGTCGCCTTCCTCTCGCCGCCGGTGGAGAACACCTCCAGCATCGAGGAACGGATGCAGGGATACCGGGACGCCCTGCGCGAACGCGGGTTCCCCGGGGATGCTGAACGCTGTTTCACCGAGCTCCACAGCACTCTGCCGGGCTCGCGGTCAGCCGACGCGGCGAGGGCGGATCGCGAGGCGTTGCACGCCTTCTTGAAACGTGAGCCAGGCCTGACCGGTTTCGTGGCCTGCGAGTACAACATCGCCGTCCTCCTGCGCCAGGTGCTCGAAGACGCCGGTGAGAATGAACCCGACCGGGTGATCGCCTGCTTCGACTCCCTGGAATCACCCCAGGGCGCCGGAAGTTTCGTCTACATCAAGCAGGACCAGCAGGAGAGGGGGCGTGGCGCCGTGCCGTCGACCTTCTCCTCGACCAGCTGCGCGGCGACCAGGTGCCGCTGAAGTCGGTCGTCCCGTTCACTCTCGTCGATCCGGCGACCTGACGGTGTGGGCGGGGCGGAGGCGCCGGTAGTCGGAGGCGAGGAGGCCGTAGATCGCACTGTCGTGAAACGTACCGTCCTCTTCCACCGTGTACGCCCGCCGGAGACCTTCGCGCTGGAACCCCAGGCGCTGGAGCCGTCGTACTGACGCATGGTTATCGGCGATCGTCTCCGCCTCGACCCGGTTGAGGTCCATGCGGGTGAACCCGAAGCTGAGGATGGCCGCGAGAGCCTCCGTCGCGATTCCGCGCCCCCAGTAGTTGCGTCTGAGGTCGTAGCCGATCGCTGCCCGGCGGTGGCGTCTCTCCCAGGAGTTGAACCCGAAAAGGCCGATGGCACGCCCATCTCCGCGATGGGTGACCGCCCAGAAGATCCCCCGCTGCGCGGAGTAGGCCCCGCGAAGCTCGTCGATCAGCTGGGCGGCTTCGGTCACGTCCCGCATCGGCTCGGAGTTGTATCTCTGCACCTCGGGATCGCTGCGCCATACGAAGAGGTCGGCGGCGTCTCCGGGCTGCCACTCCCGCAGCACCGTGCGTTCGGTGGTGAGCCTGGGAAACGCCGAGAAGTCGAAGAGGCCTGTCACGACCGCTCGCCTCCTGCTGCGCCTGGGGCCCGGTGCCTCGAGGCCTGGAGGGCCTGGGGGCCTGGGGCAGAACAGTGTAGGGCTGCTGACGGCGCGACGTCCGGGTCGCACCCGCGGCACGCTCGCGGATGCGCGGACGTGAGCCAGGCGTTCGAGGAGATCCTGTAATGATCGACGACTCAGGCCGTCTGTCTACTCGAACGCGAGCGGTGCGGAAACGCTTGCTAGGCGGACGGGGAGGGTGGCGTGGGCTCAGACCTGACGGATCGGGCGTCCTTCGAGGACATGTATCAGCGGCATCACGTGCTGGTGGTGAAGTTCCTGTGGCGGAGGCTGCCGGCGGACGCCGTGGAGGATGCCGCAGCGGAGGTGTTCCTCCTCGCCTGGCGTGGCCGCAGGCAGCTCCGGGGTGAGGTCCTGCCGTGGTTGTACGGGATAGCGAGACGGGTGGCGGCCGACGTCATGCGCCAGCGCGAACGTGCGTCCCGGCTGGGTGAGCGATTACGTGGGTCGACTGGTGAGGCGGCTGGACCGGCGGCTGAGGCTGCGGCGCTGGACAGAGCGTCCGCGGTGCATGCGCTACGCGGACTTTCCGTCCGCGACCGCGAGGTGCTGATGCTCGTCTCCTGGGAGGGGATGGACGTGGCCGGAGCCGCGAAGGTCCTTGGTTGCTCAGCTGCCACGTTCGCGGTCCGGCTGCACAGGGCGCGACGTCGGCTGGAGCGGTGGGAGCGGCTGGCCGCGGACGAACGCGCCGAGGTGGCGAAGAGCACGCAGGCGATGCGACTGGAAGAACGGACGCGGTGATCAAGATGAGCAAGGTGAGCAAGGTGACCAGGACGAGCAGGGACGTGGGACGGGTGCGGACGCTGATGCCGGCCGACCCTGCGGTGGCGGTCGATCGGGACACCGAGATCTCCGCGCGGGTGACCCGGCGGGTGGAGGCCCTACTCGACGCACACGCCGACGCCGCCGGTCGACAACGAGGCTCGGGCACGAGCGTGGCGCGCCGGCGGGTGCTGGCCCTGGGTGTCGCCGGTGCAGCCGGTGCGGCGGTTGTCCTGGCCGACCAACTGCCGATGCCGGGACGCTCCTCGCGTCCGACCGCACAGGCCGCGGTCACACCACCGGTGCTGGCGCTGGCGCCGATCCCGGGCCGCACCACGCGGCAGGTTCTGCGGGAGTTGGCCGACAAGGTCGAGAAACTCCCGCCTCCGGCGGTCGGGCCATATACGTACGGCAAGTCGTGGGGCTGGGACCTCAGCACCAACGCGGAGGCCCCGGGCGGCGCGGAGTCGGTTGCCGTTCCCACCGTCACCGAGCAGTGGATCAACAACCAGGATGGTTCGGGACGGGAGAGAAAGCACTACGGCAGGCCCTACTTCCCGAATCCCGCGACCGAGCGGGCCCGCGCGGAGGCACGCAGGTGGGGAGAAGGGATCGAGGACACGATCTACCCACCTGGCCACTTCGGCCGGCCACGCACCCTCCCCTCGGATCCGCAGGCGATGGCCGCGAAGCTTCGGGCGATGCGGAGTCAGCCGATCGAGGACAACGGCACGGCGCAGCTTCTCGCGGCTGTGGCCACGCTGTCGGGTGAGCCCAAGCTGGGCGACGGGCGAGGGGGACGGGGAACGCGGCTCAGCCCTGAGGTCCGTGCGGCACTCCTCCGGGTCCTCGCCGACCATGAGGAACACTTCGACTGGGCCGACACGCGGTACCTGCCACTTCGGGCGTACACGACGACCACGTGGCGGAAGCAGACCTCCCTCGCGATCGTGGCACAGGAGCGACGTGGCGCGGCGCCGGACTACCCGACCTCCACCCTCCGCGAGACGCTCCTCCTCGATCCCGAGACGGGTTTCGTCATGGGGTACGAGGTCGCGATCCTCGGCCATCCGCGGCTGTTGAATCTCGACGTGCCCGCCCCACTGTCGGTCAGGGAGACGCTTCTGCGGGCGCCGGTGGACAGCCAGACTGACCGGCCCTGATCCGGATTCGAGGGTGCGGCCTGAGGCGTCCAGGCCGCACCCTCTACTCAGGTGTGCTCGTCCGGGTTGGCCCAGAAGTACGCCTCGGGATCGTAGACCGCTGGCGACGGATGCTGCCAGGGATTGACGAAACCGCCGAGGGCAAGGTTCTCCCGGCGCGGCACATTCCTGAGGTCCTTGTGCGCGAGGACCAGCTGCGGTGTGTTCGACACCGTCCCCATGAAGAAAAGGTCCGGCCTCGACGTGGATCTTGACCATGTCCCAGGCCAGTTGCCGACGCCTGATCGCGTCCGGCTCGACCTTGCTCTGGTCGTACAGCTTCCACAGGGCGGCGATCGGTCCGTCCGGGTCGGGCTCCATCCGTGGCGGGGTCCGCTCGAACGGATCGACGTCCTTCTGGGACTTCTCCTCCGGCGTGCCGCGCACTTGTAGAACTGACCCTCGAGCGGAGCCTAGCGAGTGGGTTCAATCGGGACGAGCCACGCCGCCTGGGCGAGATGGTCGGGGCCGTTGCCGACCTCCCAGGCCGACTGTGTCTCCAGCAGACCCGCGTCCCATTGAACACCGAAGGCGTCGGGTGAGACCGGATTCTGAGCGACGGTGACGCCGATGGCCTCCCAGTCACGTTTCAGCAGGTCGCGCGGCCGGCAGCCGTACGACATTTCTTCTGCAGGTGATCTTCGGTGGTTTCGGCCGGGTAGTCGAGGCGGATCTTCAGCGGGCTCCCGTCTGGCATCTCCCGCCGCCCGTCGCCGTCCTTGTCGACGACGCCGATCTCGTCGAGCAGGGCCTTGGCACGGGCCGGGTCGTACGTCACGTACGAGTCGCGCCACTCGCGGTAGACCTTCCTTCCCTCGTCGTTGACCTGGCACTCGATGGCCTTCGGACTCATCGTGCCCGTCGTCGGCTCACCGGTCTTGAAGTAGACCTGCTTTTGCACCTCGTCCCGATCGACCGCGTGCGAGAGCGCCTGCCGAAACTTCGGCTCGCGGACCAACGCGCGCATCCGCGGGTCCTTGTGGTCGTAGTTGAAATAGAACATCGATCCCGTGCCACTGCCGCCGTCCCAGAGGAGCACCTCGACACCACTACGGTTCTCGGTCTGTTTGAACCCGGAGATGTCGGCCAGCGTGAGACCCGCGAACGGTCCGTGAACGTAGTTCAGACTGCCTTCCTGAATCTGCAGGCGACCGACTTCCGGATCGTCGACGACCGCGATGGTCAACGTGTCGATGTTCGGAAGTTGTCGCCCGTCGGGGTCGGCGCACCAGTAGTAAGGGTTGCGTTCCCAGACCGCCTGGCGGGCGTCGCGGTAGGACTTCAGCCGCCAACCAGTCATCGTCGGGCACTCGGGATTGGCCGTGTAGTCGCGCTTCCGGTCGAACTCACCGTCCGCGGTGGCCCAGTCCTTGCCCACGGACTTGTTGTACCGGGGGTGGAACTGCTGCATGTAGTGCTTCGGCTCCATCCAGGTGGTGCCGTTGCCCCTGTTGACGTAGCTGGCCAGCCGCGCCGCCGTCAGGGGACCGGGCGCGTCGAGCGTCATCACCAGGGTGTGGTCGTCCGGCGCGCGGTCAGTTTCATGAGGGTGCCTTTGCCGGACTTCGACTCGTCGGGAGGAGTTTCGGTGTGGTCCTCGTCGAGGACCATGTCCTCCCACCAGAACATGATGTCGGCGGTGGTCCACGGTTCGCCGTCGGACCACCTCAGCCCTTCGCGGAAGTGCAGCGTCCACTCCGACGCGTCGTCGTTGGTCCCAGCTCGAAACCAGGCCAGGCCCGATATCGAGGCCGTCGTTGAGATAGCGCAACAGCGAATGGCCGTACATGTACTGCCTGATCTGCAGGTCATTGGCGGCAGGCGCGCTCAGCAGCAGGTTCCCGCCGTACTGCACACCCACGAGGGTGATGCGATCGCGGCGGTGCGGCGACGCCTGCCGATGGTGGAGGTCGACGCCACGGTCACGCTGATCGGCGAGAACGGGCCCGTCACCTTGCTCGACGTGTTCGAGGGCCGGGAGCAGCTCATCGCGTACTTCCACATGTGGCACGTCGGCCACTCCGCGGCCGAACAGTGCGAGGGCTGCACGTTCTTCAACGGCCAGGTGCGCGAGCTGTCGAACCTGCACTCGCGCGACGTCACGTACGCCACCTTGTGCCAGGGCCCGTACGACGTGAGCGTCCGCTACCGCGACTTCATGGGATGGGACGTGCCCTGGTACTCGGCGCAGGACGCGGCGGATGCCCTGCTCGGCGATCGCCAACGGTCCCCGGCGCCTCTGGTCCGCTACCTGCGACACGAGGACAGGGTGTTCGAGACCTACTGGACAAGCGGCCGCGGACTGGAGGCGATGGACAACACCTATGGGCTGTTGGACATGACCGTCTACGGCCGGCGGGAGGCTTGGCAGGACACACCCGCCAGCTGGCCGCCGCCGCGCTCGGATGCCAACCCCTTCCGCACCAACGGACGTCCCATCGCGCAGTGGCCACGCGTGGACGCCGGACGCTCCGACGACCTCAGCACCTGACGGTCGACGCCCTGCAGGACGGGTGTCAGCGGATCTTGGCGCCGTACACGTGATCGACCGTCATCGCCATGAGCACCCTACGGTCGGACACCATCACCGATCGGTACTCGTCCCAGTCCGGGTGCTCTCCGGCGGCGGCGCGGTAGTAGTCCACCAGTGCCTCGACCTCGGGGCCGTGGGGGTCGGTTCCTGGACCCGTGAGTGTCGCCGTGCCCTCGGCGGTGGCCCACGCCCAACCGTCGGGGCTGGTGACTTCCAGTGCGGCCCGCGGGTCACGACGCAGGTTCGCCGTCTTGGCGCGTCCCTCGGTCATCGACACGTAGATGATGCCGGCCTCCTGGTCGTAGAAGGGCGTGACGGGGGAAAGCTGGGGGCGGCCGTTCGACTTGATCGTCGCGAGGACACCGAGTCGACTCTCCGCGAGCAGCGTGCGCGGGCTGAATGGTGTGACGGTCATGTCCGGGCGAACCCACGACGGGCTGCCGACTATTCCTGGCGATTCGGGCCTCGACGGTGGCGCCGCAGCGTCGCACTGACGGCGAAGCTGTCCGGGACCGACCGAAACCTCGGACTGCCCTCGTAGTGTTATTGACTAACATGCGTTAGTCAATAACACTTCCTCCATGACTGGACGTGTGGACGTGGTGGTTGTCGGTGCCGGGCCGACCGGGCTCGCCCTCGCCTGCGGGTTGGTGGAGGGCGGCGCCTCGGTCCGCGTCCTGGACAAGGCGGTCGGACCTGCTACGACGTCTCGCGCACTCGGCCTGCAACCGCGGGGTGCCGAGGTGCTCGACCGTCTGGGTGCGCTCGGCGACCTGCCCGACCGGTCCCTCGGCATCGCCAACGTCGCGGTGCACCTCGACGGGCGCCGTGCGGCCACGCTGCGGGTGGGCCAACGGACGAAGCTGGTGACGAGGCCGGGCCTGCTCGTCTCCCAGGCAGAGATCGAGTCCGCTCTCGCCGACCGGCTGCTCGAGTTGGGCGTCCCTGTCGAGTGGGGACGCGAGGTCGTGAACGCCAGTCAGGACACGACGGGCGTGGGCGTCGAGGTCGCCGGGCAGCGGGAGGTCGTACGGGCCGGGTGGCTGGTCGGCTGCGACGGTGCGCACAGCCAGGTCCGCAAACTCGCCGGCATCGGATTCCCCGGTGTCCCGCTGATCGAGCGGTTCCTCCTGGCAGACATCCACGCCGACCTTCCGCTTCCTCGCGATGGTGTCGCGGTGTGGCTGCGGCGCGATCGGATGCTCGGCGCCTTTCCCCTACCGGGTGCGGACCTCTGGCGGCTGATGGCACCAGTGGAGCCAACGCCCACGCCCACGGCCGGGACACCGCCTGGTGCCGTGCTCGACACCCTCATCGGCCTCCTGCGCGACGAGGCCGGCTGCGCGTCGACGACCGTACGCGGGACCGTGTGGACCTCGACGTTCCGCGTCCACCGGCGGCTGGCCGAGACTTACCGCAGCGGGCGCATCATCCTCGCCGGCGATGCGGCGCACATCCACAGCCCGTTCGGCGGACAGGGCATGAACACCGGGCTGGGTGACGCCGAGAACCTCGCCTGGAAGCTTGCCCTGGTGCTACGCGACCGCGCCGGCGTCGCCTTGCTGGACACCTATCAGGCCGAACGTCGCCCGATCGCAGCCGACGTGCTGAGCTCCACCAGCGCGATGACCGGCCTGGTGCTGGGCGACAACGCGCCCGCCCGGTGGGTTCGTGACCACCTGTTCGTCCCGCTGATGGACCGGCCGACCATCCAGCGGTTGATCTGGGAGCATGCCTCGCAGCTGAAGGTGACCTACCGCAACGGCCCGCTCGGTGATCAGCGGCCGAGGCCGCTGCGGTGGGCGCCGACCGGCGGGACCCCGCAGGTCGGCGACCGCGTGCCGGATCTTGCCTGCCAGCGGTCCGACGGAACCCGCACCCGGCTGCACGCGGAACTCGGTGGCCGGTGGGCATTCCTCCGCCCGGCGGCCGTCGTCGGTGGCACCGACGAGGAGACCGCACTCGAGCGCCTCGGCGCCGAAGCCGTGACGGTCCTCGAGCCGATCGGCACGTCCGCCCGGCTCGGCATGCTGGTCCGGCCCGATGGCCACCTCGCATGGCGGAGCGGGCTGGGCCGCGAGAGTCTGGACGGCTGGTTCGGCCGGTTCGTGGAGACTGGTCGACTGTGACCCCCCGCCGCGTCAAACGCCCCGGACCGGCACCCGCACGTGCCTCGGAGGGCCGGCCCAGCCCGCCCGGTCTTCGCGAGCAGCGCAAGGCGCAGACCCGGCGTTCGATCCAGGAGCACGCGCTGCGGCTGTTCCTGGCCAACGGCTACGAGACGACGACGGTCGCCGAGATCGCGGCGGCCGCGGGCGTGTCGCACATGACGTTCTTCCGCTACTTCCCCACCAAGGAAGCAGTGGTCGAGAACGACGAGTACGACCCGCTGCTGGTCGCCTTCATCGAGGGCCGCCCCGACGACGAAGGCCCGCTCACCACACTCCGCGAAGCTATCCGCCAAGGGTTGGGCCTCGTCTACGCGACCGACCGGGACGCCCTCCTCGTCCGAACCCGGCTGATCCTGCACACTCCGGCCCTGCGGGCCCGAATGATCCACAACCTGGCCGCCACGGAGCAGCTGTTCGCCCAGACGCTGGCGGCCCGCGCCGACTCCGACGTCACCTTGGAGACCCGCGTCGTCGCAGCCGCTGCGCTGGCCGCACTCACCACTGCGATCACCACGTGGGCGGAGGGCAACGGCACACCCGAACTCCCCGACCTCATCGACCAGGCTTTCGACGCCCTCGGCAGCCTCGGCGACTGACCGCCGGCGATGGGATAGTGTCCTCGGCGGTGTGCCGGGAAGTCTGGTCGGCGTCGTTGAAGCGATTCCGGACGAAGGAGCTTCCGATGCGGGCACGCGACCTTGCGGCCGACTTTCCCACAGTCGGCCTGGACACATCGGCCATCGAAGCGGCTCGGCTGCTCGCCGGCCAGAATCTGCCGGGCCTGGTGGTCGTCGATCAGCAGAACCGGCCGGCGACCGTACTGCCGGGCACCCAGGTGCTGCGGCTCGGTGTGCCCGCCTACTGTCAGGACGATCCGGCGCTCGCCCGGGTGATCGACGAGGCGCACGCCGACGTGTTCCTGCGTGGACTGGAGGACCGGACGGTCCGCGAATGCCTACCCGACCAACGCCGGGAGCTACCGGTCGTCGACCCCTCGGCCACCGTGCTGGAGATCGCAGCGCTGATGGCTCGGACCCGCAGCCCACTGGTAGCCGTCGTGGGGCCGGACGGGTCGCTGGCCGGGGTGATCACCCTGGACACCCTGCTCGACCGAATGTTGGGCACTTGAGCGTCACCGCCTGATCGCGATCGCGACCTTCCTCCTCGGTGTCGCGCTGTCATCGCGCGATGCTAAAGTTGGGCAACTGCCCAGGGCGAATGACCAGGAATCTCGATGACCGCAGAGGGCGTGTGATGGCCGCATCGGCGACGGTCCGTGGTCGGGTAGTGCGGGGACGACTGCTGGCCGCAGCAGCCGAGTTGATCGTGGAGGTCGGCTGGTCGGGGGTCAGTACGCGGATGCTTGCCGAGCGGGCCGGGGTTGCGCCGGGGTTGGTGCACTACCACTTCGCGTCGGTGCAGGCGCTGCTGTCCAGGGCTGCGCTCGACAGTATGCACGGCGTCATGGAGGAGTTCCGGACGCTGCTCGAGGATGCCTCGACACCGGAGGCCGCGCTGGAGGTGATCCTGTCGGCCCTGGACGGCTACAGCGGGCGTGATCCGATGTCGTTGCTGTTCGTCGAGTCCTTCCTGGCCGCGACCCGGGATGAGGAGCTGCGCACGGCACTCGCGGCAGTCGTCGCGGACTTCCGAGAGCTGCTCGCCAGGCGGTTCGCGCGGCTCGGTGTGGCGGCACCGGACCAGACCGCCGCTGTCGTCGCGGCCGCGGTCGACGGGCTCGTCCTGCACCGGGCGCTCAGCCCCGGTACGAGTGCTGCGACCGTGACGCCTGTCCTCGCAAGGCTCCTCACACCTGCTCGCCGACAACAGCGGGGCAACCGGAAGGATCGTGCAAGCAGATGAAGGCGGCTGTGGTGTGTGGTGCCGGGATCGCCGGGCTGGCTTCGGCACAGCGGCTGGCCACCCTCGGTTGGGATGTCGTTGTCCTGGAGAAGGCGGCGGCTCCACGTACGCAGGGCTACATGCTCGACTTCTTCGGCCCCGGCTACGACGCGGCCGAGGCGATGGGAGTCCTGCCTCGACTGGCCGAGCTCAGTTACCACGTCGAGGAGGTGACCTATCGGGACGGGGCGGGACGCCGCCGTGCCGGGATGCGGTTCGCACAGTTCGCCAAGATCGTGCGCGGTCGGCTGTTGAGCATCACGCGGTCAGACCTCGAACGTGGACTGCGCGAAAGTCTGCCCGACACCGTGGACCTACGATTCGACACCAGCATCATCTCCGTCGCCAACGACGCGGACGGCGTGGCGGTCACCACGTCCGACAACGTCGTGCTCGAAGCAGACGTACTCGTGGGAGCCGACGGCATTCACTCCGCGGTGCGCCGGATCGTCTTCGGCGAGGAAGACACCTACCTTCGGTACCTCGGCTTCCACACCGCGGCGTTCGTGTTCGACGATGACGCGATCCATGCACAGGTCGACGGACAGTTCTGCCTGACCGACTCCGTCGACAGACAGTTGGGCTTCTACGGACTACGCGAGGGAAAGGTCGCCGTGTTCGCGGTGCACCGCACGCCCGACCCGACGCTGCCCGACGATCCGCGGGAGGCGATTCGCCGCGAGTACGCCTCGTTGGGGTGGATCTCTCCCACGGCACTGGCCGCCTGCCCGGCACCGACCGAGGTCTACTACGACCAGGTCGCCCAGATCGAGCTGCCGTCCTGGAGCCGGGGCCGGGTCGTCCTCGTCGGCGACGCCTGCGGTGCGGTGTCGCTGCTGGCGGGCCAGGGAGCGTCTCTCGGGATCGCCGGCGGATACGTCCTCGCCGAACACCTGGCCGGCGCCGGCACTGTCGACGCCGCCCTGGTCGAGTACGAGCGTGCCATGCGGCCAGTCGTGACAGCCAAGCAGCGGGTCGCCAGGGACAGCGTCCGGTGGTTCCTTCCACGCTCGGCCCTGCAGCTCCGGATGCGCCGCGCGATCCTGAGGCTCGCCCGGCTTCCCCTCCTCGATCGCTACGTCGCCGGGTCGATAGCCGGCAAGTCGACGGCGGTCGTCACGCGGCTGGCGGACAAGGGCGGCCGTCGGGTGATCGTCTCCGGATAAGCGCGCACCCGGCGGTGGACGCGACGGCGAAGGGAGTGCTCATGCCGTACGGCTACAAGCGTTTCGCCACCCGACGGCGAGCGGAGCTGAGGATGGGCAGCCAGTTGGCCACCACGCGTACGGGGCCGATCGAGTACACCGTGAGCGGGTCGTCGACCGGCCTGCCGGTCCTGTACTTCCACGGTGGACCCGGCGGCCACGAGCAGACCGACCTGCTTGCTCCCCTGGCGAGCCTCGGTTGCCGGCTCATCGGCTGGTCCCGCCCCGGCTACCTCCGCACGCCACTCGAGGTGGGACGAACCTTCCCGGAGCAGGCGGATGCGGCTACCGCTCTGCTCGACGAGCTCGGCGTGGCGAGAGTGGTCGCCTACGGCCTCAGTGGTGGCGGACCGCCCGCCATCGAGTTCGCCCGCCGACACCCAACCAGGACGACCGCGCTGGTCCTCGAGTCCGCCATCAGCCGGCACTACGCCCCCCGAATACCTGCCCTCGTCAAGATGATCTACCTGAGCCGCCACGGTGCGTGGCTCACCTCCGTCGCCGCCCACCGCTGGCCCCGCACCGCCATCTCCGACTTCGTGCGACAGGAGTCGTCCCTCGACAGCCAGACCCGGCGGACAACGGTCGACTGGATTCTGAGCGATCGCAGCAAAATGGAGTATGTCCGCGCTGTGCTGGGCGCGCTCACTCCCTATGAGGACCGAGCACCCGGCCTAGAGAACGACCTCGAACAGTGGGCAACGCTCGACGACTCGTTGACGGCCGGCGTCACCTGCCCGACGTTGGTGCTTCACGGCTCGCATGACGGCGATGCCGAACCCAGCAACGCCTATCACGCCGCCGCGACCATCCCACAGGCGGAGCTGCACATCGTGTCCGGCGGATGGCACCTGCTGGGACTGTCGCTCAACGGCGGAACGGCGGACGAGGCCAGGCGCTCGTTCCTCGGGCTCGCCTAGGTCGGCCGAAAACCGGTCGAGTGTGTCGGCGGCCGGCGTTACGGTCGTCGAGCCATGTTCACCCTCCTTCGCTACATGTTCCGGATCGCACCCGCCAGTGCCGCCACGTCGCTGGCGCTGGCGATCGCCTCCGCTGGGCTCAGCGTGCTGTTGACGTTCCTGGTCGGCCAGGTCGTCGGCGCGGTGCCCGGAGTGATCGCCAACAAGCCTGACGCGCTGTCGTTGACCGCGTTCAGCCTGCTGCTCGCCGCGCTGCTCGCGGCGTTCCTGGTCGAAAGCATGCTGCCGACGTTCGACCAGATGATCGGACTCAACCTCGACAACCACGTCCACCGCGCGCTCGCCATCGGCATCACCGAGCCGGTGCTGCGTCCGCGCCGGATCGCACATCTGGAAGACCCGCAGATCAAGGACATCCAGGATCATGCCAAGGGCAAGGCCGGCTTCCAGGTCGGCCGTGGTGTACGCAACGTGCGCTGGCTCCTGTCCAGCCGGCTCACCCTGTTCGGTTCGGCCGCGCTCGTCGGACAGATGTTCTCCTGGCCCGTCGCGATCGGGCTGGTCGCGGTCACCCTCTTCATGGAGTACTACCGCGCGACGACCTGCGAGCGCGAGCTCGACTCGTGGTTCGGCAACACCGAGGGGCAGCGCCAGGCCGACTACGCGTTCAACCTCGGCATGCGCGACGCACCGAAGGAGCTGCGGGTCTTCGGCCTGGGCAGTTTTCTGGTCGACCGGTACGTCGCGAAGTGGACCGAGTCGTTCCGGCCGGTCTGGGAGGCCCGACGGCGTGGGACGGTCGCCGCGATCGGCGTCGGCGTGATCCATCTCGGTGCGCAGGCCGGCGCGGTCCTCCTGGTCGGCCGGGCCGCACTGGCCGGTGACCTCCCGCTGACCCAGGTGGCCACCACCGTCCCGGCCATCCTCGCGGTGGGCATGTCCTACAACGGCTTCGGCGTCATGATGATCCGACGCGCGTTGTCGGCCTACCGCTCGATGCGCGATCTGCCCAAGCTGATCGCCGAGCGCTATCCAGAGCCCGTCGCCGAGGTGAACGACCTCGAGGTGAACGACATCGTGGACAAGATGCCGCGAGAGGCGATTCGCTTCGAGAACGTGAGCTTCCGCTACCCAGGCTCAGACCACGAGGTGCTGAGCGGGCTCGACCTCGAGATCCGGGCGGGGGAGGCCCTCGCACTGGTGGGTGTCAACGGTGCCGGCAAGTCGACCCTGGTAAAGCTGCTGGGCGGCGCCTACCAGCCGACCAGCGGCCGGATCACGATCGACGGTACGGACCTGGCCGAGCTCGATCTCGGTGCGTGGCAGCGCCGGGTGGCGGCGATCGTCCAGGACTTCCTGCGCTTCCCGCTGCCCGCCACCGACAACGTCGTCCTCGGCGCGGTCGAACACGCCAAGGATCCCGGCGCGCTGGAGTTGGCCGCGCGGGAGGCCGGCATCGAGGACGTGATCAACGCGCTGCCGGACAAGTGGGACACGATCCTGGACAAGACCTACGACGGCGGCGTCGACCTGTCCGGCGGCGAGTGGCAGCGGCTCGCGCTGGCCCGTGCGCTGTTCGCCGTCCACGCCGGTGCGGGCGTGCTGGTGCTCGACGAGCCGGCGGCTGCGCTCGACGCACGCGCCGAGGCCCAGCTGGTGGAGCGTTATCTCGAGCTGACCAGCGGCGTGACGTCGTTGATCATCTCGCACCGGTTCTCCGTCGTCCGCGACGCGCATCGGATCTGCGTGCTCGCCGACGGCCGGATCACCGAGTCCGGCAGCCATGACGAGCTGGTGAAGCTTGGCGGCACGTACGCCTCGATGTTCCGGTTGCAGGCCGAGCGCTACGTCACCGGTGAGCGCGACACCGAGCTGGAGGCGGTCGATGGATAGGACAGTCGATGGATAGGACAGTGCGGGTCCTGCGGCTCTGGCTCGGTACCGCGTTCCGGGCCGCTCCTGTGCTCATAGGGTTGTTGTGCCTGCTGGTCGCCGTCCAGTCGGTGACGTCACCGATGCAGACGTACGGCGTCAAGCTGCTCGTCGACGGTCTCACCGGCACGGAGAACTCCGCCATCGGGTGGGGCATCGGGGTGATCGTCGCCGGTTTCGCCGTGTCGTTCGTCAGCATGGTGCTGACCGATCCGATGCGCGACACCGCGCAGGAACGCGTCGCCCGCCAGGTGCACGCCGACCTGCTCGATGTCACCACGGGTGTGCCGGGCATCATGCATCACGAGCGCTCCGACTTCGCCGACCGGCTGGAGCTGATCCGGGAGCGCTCCTGGCGGCTGGGCGTCGGCGCCGAGATCCTGCTCTTCGCAGTGGCGACACTGGCGAACACGGCCACGGTGCTCACGCTCCTGGCGTCGGTCCATCCACTGCTGCTGGTGCTGCCGTTGCTCGGGTCGGCGCGCATCTGGTCGGCGTACGTCAGTGGTCGGATGGAGCAGGAGGCCTGGGAAGAAACCATGCAGCAGGAGCGCCTGACCGACCGGCTGGCCGACATCGCGAAGGATCCGCGAAGTGGCCTGGAGCTCAGGGTCTTCGGGCTCAACTCGGTGCTCGTCGACCGGATCATCAAGCTGCAGAACGACCGCTATCGCGTGCTGTTCGGCGCCACGAAGCGGGGCGGTCTGATCGACGGCACGGTGCGGCTGGGATTCGCGGCCGCCTACATCGCCGCGGTGATCTGGGTGGTGTGGCGGGCGCGTCAGGGCCAGGCCAGTGCCGGCGATGTCGTGCTGCTGTTGCTGATCGCGCCGCAGATCGACCAGATGACCGGCGGGATCGCACAGAACGTCTACTGGGTCGGCGAGGTGATCCGGAGCTTCGCCCGCTACGACTGGTTGCGCGAGTATGCCAAGGAGCACGCGTGGGATGAGACCAGCGCGCCGGCACCCAAACGGCTGACTTCCGGAATCGTCCTGCGCGACGTCGGATTCGCCTACCCCGGTTCGGACAAGCCGGTGCTGTCCCATGTCAACCTCAGCTTGCCAGCCGGCTCGACAGTGGCGCTGGTCGGCGAGAACGGCGCCGGCAAGACGACACTCGTGAAGCTGCTCGCCCGGCTCTACGACCCGACCGAGGGGGCGGTGCTTGTCGACGGCGTGGACCTGCGCGCCATCCCGCCTGGCGAGTGGCGGCAGCGGATGTCGGCGAGCTTCCAGGACTTCACCAAGTTCGAGTTCACGGTGCGCGAGTCGGTCGGTATCGGCGATCTCGCCCGGATGGACGACGAAGAGACGGTGGGGACCGCGCTTCGTCGCGGCGGTGCGGTCGGCGTCGTACGCGACCTACCGAACGGACTCGACACCCAACTCGGCAAGCGGTTCTCCGAAGGGGTCGAGGTGTCCGGCGGCCAGTGGCAGCGGCTCGCGCTGGCCCGTGCGTTCATGCGGGACGAGCCCCTGCTGTTGCTGCTCGACGAACCGACCGCCGCGCTCGACCCGGCCGCCGAACACGCGCTGTTCGAGCAGTTCGCGGCGGCGGCCAAGGTGGCGGCGGCCCGGACGGGCGGTCTCACGGTGCTGGTGTCACACCGGTTCTCGACGGTACGCATGGCCGACCTGATCGTCGTCATGGAAGACGGTCAGATCACCGAGACGGGAGCGCATGAGGACCTGGTCGGGTCCGGCGGGCGCTACGCCGAACTGTTCGAACTGCAGGCCCGCGCCTATCGCTAGGGAACGACCACGTTCCGCACCCCGAGGTGTGCGGGCGGACACCCGAGCCACATGATCGACGTGTGTCAGGGGCCAAGGTCCTTGCGCAACGCCGTGCACATCGTCTCGTACCGCTGGATCGTGCCGTCCTCCGCCTCCTGGTCCCAGGAGGCGGGCTCCCTGCCATACGCCACGTAACCAAGCCGCTCGTACAGCGCACGTGCCCGTGGATTGTTCTCCTCCGCACTGATCTCCGCACGGCGCAGTCCGCGCGCCCGGATCCGATCCTCGGCCGCAGCGATCAGCACCGACCCGATCCCGAGCGAGCGCAGCTCGGTGCGGACGGAGAGGGTCCAGATCACCCCCGCCTCGGGCTTCTCGTCGTAGTTGACTGCGCCCTTCGCGACCGGCAGCCCCACTGGCGAGCACACGACCAGATGGTCGACGACGCCACGGCGCGCCCGCTCGAGCTCCTCGGTCATCTTCTCCAGGCCCAGTGGCGAGTAGAAGCAGGCGACGAGCGGCAGGTCGGCCTCCTCCATGTCCCGGACCGTCAGGCGCAGTTCCACCACACCCGTGTGGATCGTCCCCAAGACCTTCACCCTTCAGTCGCTGCGAAGTGTCAGTTCGACTCTGCTCGCGCGGCCAGCCAGAGTTCTTCACGCCCGACCGAGACCGCGATGTCCACCTCGTTGCCTTCGGGGTCGGCGAGGGTCCACCATTCCGGCGCCTCGTCGTCGTACACGATCCGCCCTCCGGCGGCGATGGCTGCGTCGATGCGCCCGCGAGCCTGGTCGTCGGGCACGAAAAGGTCGACGTGGATGCGGTTGCGCTGGTTGCGCCTGGC
Organism: Actinopolymorpha sp. B9G3; assembly: GCF_040120725.1. NCBI lineage: Bacteria > Bacillati > Actinomycetota > Actinomycetes > Propionibacteriales > Actinopolymorphaceae > Actinopolymorpha > Actinopolymorpha sp. B9G3. The sequence continues at coordinate 66,677 of NZ_JBEEAB010000008.1, forward strand.
CTCCTCCGAGGCGTCCATCTGTTGGAAGAAGATCGGCAGGTTGAGCCGGCGCGGATCGTAGATGTCGGTGACCCCGAACTCGGACCGCGGGTCGTATTCGTACCCGAGAACAGCCCGCCAGAAGCCCCGGACCGCGGGGATGTCGACCGCGTCGATCCCGATCTGGACGAAGCGTAGACGAGTCGTGTCCGCAGTGAGCGCCATGCCGCGCGCCGCCGCCTGGACCCGGCGAGCCAGGTCACCGAATCCCTCGACCTCCCCCTGGTCCTTGCCGGAGTCGATCGTGACGCCGTCCGGGCGCAGGTCCACCAGGAGCGGCAGGCCCGCGTCGTCGGCCAGACCGGCCACGACAGTGGCCAGCTCGGCTGCCCGCAAGGGAGAGGCGAGCGGGTAGAACGTCATCACGCCGAACATGTCGCGCCAGTCGGCTGTCTCCGGTCCCTCGCCCAGCGCGTCGCCTGGCCCCACCGGGATGACGTCCGCCTCGTTCCCCTCGGCGTCGGCGAGCGTGACGTCGCCGACATCGGCAAAGCGGCCGCCGACCGCTCCCACCCCTTCGCGGGTGAGCGCATGCGGGCGAGCGACGTCGACGTGGATCCGGTTGCGCAGCGGCCGTGGCTGATCCTGCTGCTGGAACCAGATCGCCGGATCCCGCCGCATCGCGTCCACCAGGTCGTCGTCATCCAGCCGTTCGTAGCCGAGCGCGGCGCGCCAGAACGCCATCACCGCGGGCTTGTCGAGTGCGTCGATCGCAAGCTGCACGGTCTGCACGGCGGACGGATCGGCTGCCAGGTCGAGGTCCCGCGCCGCCGCCGAGATCGCCCGCGCCAGCGCCACGTCAGTCTGGGTGAAGCCTGCAGAACCGGGCGTGCCGATCCGGACGTGGACCCCGCCGGCGCGCAGGTCCATGTCCGGCAGGTGATCGGCGCTGCCGGTGAGTTCGGCAACGCGGCGAACCAGCGCCGCGCCGGCCGGTTGCGACGGAGCGTCGAACCAGGCGCTCGCCCCGAACGCGAGCACCCGCCAGTCCTCGACGCCGCCCGCCTCTTGGAACTGCTTCGCCGTCAGACCCATGGCGGCAGCATGCCACGGGTCACCGACCGTCGGCCTCCCAAATCTGGGCAACGAACTCCCCCAGGGGCACGCAGGTCCAGCAGGAAGAGCGCCCGGCAGCTCGCCGCTAGGTTTCCTCCCCGCTGGCGCAGAGGCAGAAGGGGTGACCCTCGGGGTCGATCAGCACGCGGTGCTGTGACGGTGCCGGCTGGAAGTCGGGAAGAGTGGCGCCGCACTCGATCGCCCACGCAACCGCGCCGTCGAGGTCGTCCACACCGAGGTCCAGGTGTTGCGTGGTGGTCTGCTCCGCCTCGACGCTCGGCCATACAGGCCGTCGATGGTAAGGGTCGTACTCGAAGTTCAAGGCCGGCTCGGCCACGCCGTCAGGAGGGCAGACCAGCGCGTAACCTGCGTCTGGTGGTCGTCCCGGTCCAGGCTCCTCCTCCCTGATGTAGGGCCAGCCCAGCAGCGTGGAGTAGAAGCGGGCCAGCATCCGTGGCCGCGTTGCCGCGATCGTCAGTGCACCGAGCTGTATCCGGGACGGCCTGTCCATGGTGACCTCATGCCGGTTGGTTGGTGTTTTCGCGATGCGTAGGACTTCCTACGTGAGTCAGGCGTCTGGCGGCGCGCAGGATTCGGAGGACGTGGAGGGTGATCATCTCGCTGGGCTGGTGGGCTCGTCCCCAGTCGACGACCTCGTGTTGGTGGGCGAAGCGGCTCTCGGGAGGTGTCCACCACTGTCGGTCGGCGGCCCACAGGCCGTCGGGTCGGCGTTTGCGTGCGAGCAGGTCGACCGCGTCGCTGGCGCGGGGGTCGTCGATTCGGCCGATCCTGGCAAGGAACATCAGCACCGCCAGGATGTCGTAGTGCCAGTACGACGGGTAGCCCAGCTTGAGCCAACGCGTGTTGATCACCTGACCGGCCGGCGGTGGGTGAGGTCGGAAGCGGCTGGGGATACCGGTGCCCAGGCTGTAGAACAGGCGATGCTGCAGATACAGCTCGGCGGTCCGGTCGGCGGCGGCCGCGGCTGCGGTGTCGCCTGTCGCCTGTGCATATTCGTGCAGCCCCCACGCGGCATTGATCGACTCGTGGAAGTTGGAGCGGCGCCCGGATGCGTTGCGGTGACAGTTCCATCCGCCGTCGGGCCACTGCCAGTCGAGCAGCGCCTCGGCCATCTGCTGCACCCGCGGGTCGGCAGCCATCCCCAGCCGGGAGCCGATCACCAGTGCGGCTCCCTCCGCGTTCACACATATGCGTGGCAGCCCGTTGATGATCTTTGGACCGAAACGATTTCGGCGGCGGTCGAGAATGTCGTTCAGGAGGTAGTTCGCGGCCGCGACGGTACGGGGTTCGCCCGGTGGAATGGCAAGCTCGACCAGCGAGACCAGCCGCCATTGCGTCGACTTCCAGTGGCCGGCAACGCCGGCCGGCACGTGATCGACGCCTATGACATCCTCCGGCCTACGGCTGTTCCCGCGATAGCGGCGAATGATTCCAGGTTCACCCCTGAACGCGCCGTCGTCCCGCTGGCCAGACAACAGCGCGGTCACCTTCGGACCGGACATGATCTCGCTCCCGTCCTCGTCAACCGCCTCGCCGAGGACGTCACGACGTGTCAGGAACCGGATGGCCGGCTCGTCCGAGCCCAGTAGCCAATCCACCGCAGGATGACTGCCCGTCGCCATGCCTTCCCCTTCCGCCGTCGCTCCTCCCCGTTCACCCCTGGGACTGGGCGAGTGGGTTCAGAGTGTGGCAGGCGTACGGGACATCTTGTGTCCTGTACGCGGCGGTCGAGTTACCGTTACCGCCGCCAGCGGCCGAACCAGCGTCGCCGCGGCGGGGACGCTGACGGGTACACCGGCGGCGCGCCGGCGAACTGCCCGGTGTCCGGCCGCTCCAGGTGTGCCTCGAGTCCGGTCCAGCAGGACTGGCACAGCAACCAGTCGGTCCGGTCCTGGCGCACCTGCGCGACCCACTCGCCGTACCAGTGGTCGTCGCCCAGGTCGAGGCCGAGCCTGCCAGCCAGGCTCCGGTAGTGCTCGATGACCGCGGCGGGCCGGTAACCTGAGTCCACGGCCGCACGCAGCCGATCGGCGGTGAACCGCTTGGCGTCCGGACCGGGTGGCGCATCGCAGATGTCACATGCGGGCATGGTGTTCACACTAACCTCGGCGGCTCGAGACCGGTCCCGGCTCAGCTCGCACGCTGCGGCCTGCCGATCTCTCCCCGCCAACGTGATAGCTCACGCTCGGGTGAGCGCCGAACAGGCCTCGTCAAGCAACTTCCTCGGGCAGCCGCGTTCAAGATCGGGATCTGTCCGGCCGGGTAACCTGCGACGGCCGCCACGTGACTACCCACCAGTGAGGACACGTCGGCGGAGGTGATCGCATCGATGGACCGGCCTCTGGCGTGGGATGAAATCGGACTTGTGGCCGCCGCCCGTGACGGCGACAAGGACGCGTTCGCAGCGCTGGTAGCCCGGCACTATCCGCTGGTACGGGCCCTGTGCGCCCGGATGCTCGGCGACCACGACCTGGCCGTAGACATGGCGCAGGAGGCGGTCGTCGCCGCCATGCTCGCCTTGAGGCGGCTGCGCCGTGACGACCGCTTCGGGCCGTGGCTTGCTGGGATCGGGCTCAACCTGTGCCGCAGGCACCTTCAGACCGAGAGCCGTCCGGCGTACTCCCTGGATGTCCTGGCCAGCGGGCGACGGATGCCGGAGCCCGTCGAGCAGGACCCCGGTCCGGAGGAGCTCGCCGAGGCCGCCGAGGCCGCTCACCGGGTACGGGCCGCTGTCGCCACCCTTCCTGCCGGCCAACGCGATGCAGTGACGTTGTTCTACCTCGCCGGCCTCACTCAGGCCGAGGTGGCCGCCCACCTCGACATCCCTGTAGGTGCGGTGAAGACCCTCCTGCACAAAGCGCGCGCTTCGCTCCGGCAGCGACTTGCCATCCCCAGAGAGGAACAGCTCACCATGTCCGAGACCGGGAGCCAACTCGTCCCCATGCGGGTCACCGACGTCGTCAAGGAGACCCCGCCCGATCGGCACATAGTCCTGCTCACCGAGGTCGACGGGCAACGGCAGTTGCCCATCTGGATCGGTCGGGCCGAGGCGGCCGCACTGGCGCTCAGTCTGGAAGACGTCGAGCTGCCGAGACCTACCGCGTACCAGTTCGCCGCCGCTCTCGTCGACGCAACCGGCGGCCGGCTCCGTGAGGTCCGCATCACCCAGTTGACCGAGAAGGACTTCGCCACCTACAAGGTCTTCTACGCCCAGGCCGTTCTCGAAGGCGGCGTCACCGTCGATGCCCGGCCCAGCGACGCCCTCAACCTCGCACTCGTCACTGACGTGCCCATCCACGTCGACCCCGCAGTCCTCGATGCCGCCGCGGCCAGGGAGCCGGAGAAGTCGTACGCCCAGAACGCCCGCGGCATCGCCGCGGAGGCGAAGTCCTCCTGGACGCGAGGCCAGCCAGAATGACGTCGACGCCCCATGTCTTACGTCCAGAAGCTGGCAGGGTTTCGCGCTAGCTCAGGTGTCACGAGCAGTCGCAGCCGGGTGCACAGGTGCATGACTGCCCTGGTTGGTGGGCGCCGGGTGAGGTCGTGACTCCGGCTGCGGTGCAGCAGCCCTTGCCGTGCCAGGCTTCCCAGCCTTCCTTGCCGGCCACCGCGGCGATGGCGAGAGCGGCGAGCGGGTCGGCCCAGGACCAACCAAGTGTGCTGTTGAGTACGAGGCCGGTGAGCAGGACGGCGGAGAGGTAGCTGCACAGCAGGGTCTGCTTGGAGTCCGCGACGGCCGAGACAGAGCCGAGTTCGCGTCCGGTACGTCGCTGGGCCAGTGACAGGACCGGCATGATCACTACCGAGAGGGCGGCGAGAACGATTCCGGGCACGGAGGGCTGGGCCTCGCTGCCGCCGGTGAGGGCGCGGACGGCATCGACGGTGACGTACGCCGCCAGGGCGAAGAACGAGATCGCGATGATCCGCAGCGTGCGGCGTTCCCGCGCTTCACGGACGGCATGGTCCCGGGCGGAGAACTGCCAGGCCACGGCGGCGGCGGAGGAAACCTCGATCACCGAGTCCAGCCCGAACCCGATCAGCGCGGTCGACGAGGCGATCGTTCCAGCGGTGAGCGCCACTGCGGCCTCGACGACGTTGTAGCTGATGGTGGCGGCGACCAGCCAGCGGACCCGGCTGGTGAGTTGGCTCCGGCGCCGCTCGGTCAGCGCCGCGGTGACAGCGGAGGCCATCAGCGGTACCGCCTCAGCGCGGCCGGGGATGGCTCCGTCGTGGTGTCGGTGCAGGCCTGGTCGGCGGCAACAGCCAACACGGTCGAGCGCAGGTCATCGATGGCGTGACCCAGCCGAGGGTCGGCGAGTTCGTAGCGGACCCGTCGACCGGCCGGGACGGCCACGACCAGACCACAGCCACGCAGACAGGCCAAGTGGTTGGACAGCCTGGTCCTGCTGATCCCGAGGACGTCGGCAAGGTCGGCCGGATAGGACGGGGCCTCCCGCAGCGCCAGCAGCAGCCGGCAACGAATCGGATCTGCCATCGCCCGGCCGAAGCGGGCGAGCACGTCGATGTCGGTCGCGGCAGTCACCATGGAGGCGACGATACAGGGAATCGTGAATTCAGGTAAGAGTGGACTCTCCGCCTGTCAGCCCTGGCGGGTGGCCGGCTCGCGTTCGCCGTCGCCAGATGACGATCGCAAGCGGCAGGGCGGCGCTTGCCAGCGCGAGCAGCAGGACCTGTACCAGGTGCGGCGGCCAGCCGATGCCGTTGACTGGTTGCGCGCCCGTGGTCGGCTGCGGTCGCTGTTTCGTGGGTTCGGTCGAGGTGCCGCCGAACCAGATCTGACCCCTGGCCGCCTCGGTGGACTCGCCGTTCAGCGCCTTGGTGACGGCCGTTCGCGCGCCGGGCCAACTGCGCTCGAACTCTGCCCTGGTGACCTTCTGCTTCGCCACATCGGTGAGGATGACGCCGCCATAGGTGTACGACGGGGTGTGGAACTCGCCTTTTGTGTACGACCGGAGATAGCGGCTGTAGGTGTCCTTCGGGGTCCAGCTCTCAGCCGCCGGCCAGCGTGCGACATCGCCGCTGTCGATCAGGTTGGTGAGTTCCATCGCATGCGTTCTGCTGCGTTCCCGGTACCACTCGGCGGCGATCCGGCTGAGGTAGATCTGCCGCAACGCGGCGTACTCCGGCGCGGTGTTCACCGAATCGATGAGCCGGGGCAGAACCAGCCGGCGATACATGTCCGCGTTGTGGTTCTCGATCGCCTCCGGCTGATACGGGCAGCCCTGGTACTTGCCGGTCCCCACGTTCTGGATGTACTCCTGCTCCATCTGCACATCCAGCGGGGCGTCGATGATGTACAGCTCGCCGTTCTCGTTATAGATCTTTGCGGGCTTCGGCGTGATCCATACCCGGTGGGAGAAGCAGCGTTCGCCGTTGTAGCCCTGCAGGCTCCTCCAGAACTGCTTGCCCTGTGGGGAATCGGGGTGAATCAGCGTGCCCACCGTCTTCTTCAGTTGCAGGTCGGCGTCAAGCATGATCCGGCCGACGTCCGTCTTGTCCAGTTGGTGGCCGACAATGCGGTGGGGCTCGTTCGGATTGAGATTGACCCAGAAGCTGGACTCCGGCAATGCCAGCCACACGAAGAACGCATCGGACGCGGTATTGACGCTTCGCGCACCGGCCAAGGCGCTCCGGGTGTCCGTCGATCCACCTGGCTCGCCGCTGAACGCATACCGCACACCGTCCTTCGTTCCTGAGGACGAGTCCTCTGCCATGTACCGCAGCTCCAGGTTGGAGAAGTCGATGCCGCCGCTGTCCTGGTGAGCGGGGTCCAGCATTCGTTCGAGCCCTGGCGGGTCCCGCCTGGGGTCGTCTCCTTCGTAGTCATAGCGCCTGCCGGGAAGCTCGGCCGGCTGGAAGGGACGACGTGCCTTGGTGACCTCATCTCGGACGTAGGTCGTGGTGATGAGCCGTGCCACGTTTTCTTGCGCCGTTCGTTGCAGGATGCGCGCCAGGTCGCCTTGGGCCGCCCGTCGTTCCATCTTCTCGCCGTAGGGCACCATGTGGTCCAGGAGATCGGAGTATCGGTGGCAGGCCGGCGAGCCCGAATAGCTGCAGGGCTCCCGCTCGGTGACACCGTAGATGAGATCCCTGGGCGTGGACACGATTCCCGAGCGCGGCCGCAGATCCTCGCCTATCTCCTCCAGGAATTCCTGGTCGATCTCCTCGACACCCCTGCGTTCGAGCTGCGCGTCGAAATACTCGAGGTTGTACCGCAGGCGGAGCAGGATCTCCTCGGCGTGATAGCCGCGTTCTCCCTTCTTGGGCGGGGTGCTCCTGGTCACCATCTGAGAGACGACATCATCGTCGCGCATACCGCGTTCGACGAGCTCGTCGTACAGCGCACGGTTGTCGCGCCGCAGCTCCTTCGCGGTCATGATCGTGATGTCCACGAGCGGCGGCTCTGTCCTGGTGCGCGAACGGTTCCTCTCGTTCCACTTCGCGAACCACCGCAACCGGCGGATGGTGTCGTCGTCGTAGCCGGTGATCCGCCACCAGACCGCGGCATAGTTGACCGCGGCGTGCTTCCTCGCCTCACCCGGATTACCGGAGGCCCTGCCGTCGCGCACCCGCTTCGCCCAGAGCTCCCGCTCGCTCGCGCGTTCGTACATCCGATTCCGCGGGACATCGCTGTACGGATCGGCTGGGTCCGCGGCAGCGGGCAACGTGGCCAGAGCCGACAGCAGCACACCGAGCACCAGGGCGATGACGCCGACAAGTCGCGACCTCACGATGGCTCTCCTTCCATTCCACGTCCCGCACCGAGGCGGTGCGAGCAGTTCAGCGCCGGGCTAGCTGCGGGGGAGGTGGATCTCGATGTCGGTGCCGGTGAAGACGAGCCCCGCGTAGGCGTTGGCCCGATCGGGAACGATGCCGGAGTCGGCACCGACGACCTTTCCGGAACGGACGTCGATGACGACCGGCCCATCGGAGCGGTCGACGTACGCGTAGTCCTTGGTGATCGTCGAGACCGTGCCGCTCCAGGCGTCCGGCCCGGTGCCGGGCGCGCGTTCCCACAGCACGTCGCCGGTGCCGACGTCCAACGCCAGGGCACCAGCCTTCTTCGACGCGCACAGCACGGCACTGCCGCCTTCACGCATGCCGCACGTCATGTCGGCGTTCAAGCCGGTCTTCTCGGACAGGGCGGTGTCACCGGTCGCGATCTCCACCAGCCTGGCGCCAAGAGCGTCGTCGTCGACGAGACTCCACGGCCCGCCGCCATAGCTCTCGTCGTACCGGCCACCGGCTGAGATCTCGCCGGACAGCTCCGACAGGTTCCACAGGTCGCGGCCGTCTGCGAGGCTTGCCCCCGCGATCGTGTACGTGTCGTCGCCGTTGTCGCGGAAGCCGACCAGGGCCTGCTGGTAGCCGTCGATCAGCTCGAAGTCCGTACGCTGCCACAGCAGGCGCGGCTTCTCCAGCGCGATCGCGAAGGTGCCCCGCAGGCCGCCGTCCACGGTCCACTGAACGGCCGCCATACCGTGGTACGGAGGTCGCCACACAGACGCACCCAGCCGGCCGTCCGGCTCGCCGTCGATGTCGACGGGCAGCCGCCAGATCACCTTGGCGTCGGCAGCCCGCACCGCGATCACCTCGAACCCGTTCTGCGGCGCGCCTCCGTTCCGGGTCCCGAGCTCGACGGGGACGATGGCGAGCACAGCCGGTGCGCCGTTGATCTGCGCCACCTGCGGGGGCAGAACGCGGTACTGCAGGTACTCGCCCTCGTCCTTGGTCAGGCGTTGAGGCTGATGTGCCTCGTACAACGGTTTGTGCCTGGGCTTGACGCGGGTGATGGTCCTGCCAGTGGTCACGTCCACTGCCGTCACGCCGGCTTCGTCGGCGATCCAGACGGCCCGCCCGTACAGGGTGACCGGCGGATGCTCCATCGGGCCGAACGGGATGACGTGCGCCGGCCTGCGCTCGAACGCCAATGCCGGCCGGACTTTCGGATCACCGCTGAAGCCCAGGCCACGCGTACTTCGTGCCCCTGGAGTGCCGTCGGCGTCGCCGCGGTCGTCTCGAATCGCCTCACCACTGCAGGCCGCCGTCGCCACCAGCACGGCCGCCGCAAGGACCCCGGCCGGCTTTCGTAACGGACTTCGCATCAGGCCCTCCCCATCTGTGCTCCATCGCCGCCAGTTGGCTGCCGCCCGCCCACGCGGAACGATGACCTAGTGCACAGCAGTCGGCCCGGGACCCCTCCCGACGCGGACCAAGGGCGCCATCCATGCGCGCCAGGACCTGGCAGGATTGACATTCGTGAGGTCACCGTCGGCGAGGACGAGCCAGACCCGCGATGCCGGGGCCTTGGCCGCCAGGGGCATCACGCCCCAGTTCCTCGACGCCTCCCAGCGAGGAACGTCCACCCCTCACTCCTGGGTGGTGCCCACCAACCGTTTGACCATCACACCCTGACGGCGAGCAGACCGGAAGCCACAGTGCTCATAGAACCGGTGCGCAGGGCTCTCGCGTGCGGTGAGGAGATACAGCTGCTCTACACCGGATAAACGCACCTCCAGCGCATTGATGAGCGCGGTCCCGATGCCGGATCGCTGGCGATCGGCGGCATCCAACAGCGATGGCGTGAAGTCGTCGATGGTCATATCGGCCATCGCAGCATCATCTCAGGGCTTGCACCCACTGGCGCGGCTGAGCGTCCCGGCCAGCGTGACCTGAAGCTTTGCATAGCTCGGCGAGTTCGCCTGGATCTTGCGGAACTCCGCGAGCGTCTCGGTGTTGTCATAACTGACCTGCAGCTCGGCGGCAAAGGACAGCCACGTCGTGAGGGTCACCCCGAGAGCGGTGAGCCTGCTGATGGCTGCCTGCTGGGCGACCTCGGTTCCACTCGCGGTGGCGTCGACGACAAGCGTTACGCCGTAGTCACGGCGGAGCGCGGTGAGGCCGGTCTGCAGCACGCATCCATCGGTCATCAGCCCTGCGAGGACGAGGTGCCTGACGCCGGTCGCACTGACCGCCTCCTCGAAGCCGGGATAGGCGAAGGCGTCGAAGGATCCCTGGCGGTAGACGACCGGATGCTCGCCGATCACCTCTGCCACCTCCGGGTAGAGGACACCGCGCGGATCCCGTCGGGGTCCCATGGTGACGACAAGAGGAACGCCAAACGCCATCGCCGTCTGCGCAAGCGCACGGGCGCCGGCGACATTCTGGTCGATCGTCTGTGACCCGATCATGTTCGCGAAACCAGTCACGTAGTCGATGAGCACGATCGCGGTGTTTGCGGCGGTGCGGCGTTCGATCTCCATCGATCCTCCCCGCGGTGGTGGAGTCGGGCGCAGTAGTCGCCCGGTGGGCACTGCTGGGTCAGAGGGCCGTCGGCGACGGCGGCCGCAGATGGTTCTCGTGGGCGTAGTGCAGTGCAAACGCCGGATTGTGCTGGCTCAGCAGCTCGCCGAACGCCGCGGAGGTCTTTTCGTTGGACCAGCTGCGTTGGTACTCCGATGCCAGGCTCAACCAGGTGACCGGGCGGGCACCCGCCTGGATCATGCGCTGCACCGCCGTCTCGTGCGTCCCCCGCGTCTCGCCCGCCGATGCGTCCTCGACGACGAAGACCTCGAAGCCGAGATCCAGGGCGGTCAACACGGTCGCCAACAGGCAGCCTTCGGTCATCAGGCCGGCCATCACCAGTCGCCGCCGCCCGGTCGCCTGCACAGCGGTGGCGAACTCCTCCCGGTCGAAGGCGTCGAACTCCCCGTACCGTTCGATGAAGGTGTGGTCGCCCAGCGCCGCCGTGAGCTCCGGATACAGCGGGCCCGCCGGTGCGTCATCGGGTCCGTTGGTGACGATGAGCGGCAGGCCGTAGATGCGTGCGATCTTCGCCAGAGCCGTCGCGTTGTTGACGTTGTCGGCGGTCGCCTGCGAACGGAACATGGTCGCGAAGCCGATCGCGTAGTCGATCAGCACCATCGCGCTGTTCTCCGCCGTGAGATGACGAGCCATGACTCACCTCCTCGCCGCGCTCCGGGTCGTTGGCTCAGCTCAGGTTCTCGGGACCCGGGCGGTCCGTAATGACCATGCGGTCAGCAGAGTGTAGGGCGCATGTCGCCGTAATGTCCAGATGGTCATTAATCAGGAGAAGGCAGCCTGCCCGAGTCTGGTCGCGTACGCCGGTACCTTCACTGACATGAGCCAGCAAGGCGCGGCCGCGCAGCGCCGCCATAGGCGCGACCCCGAGTTCAATCGTGAGGCGATCCTGGCAGCCGCGGCAAAGGTCTTCGCCGAGCGTGGGTATCAGCAGGCGACCCTGCGCGAAATCGCGCGGCGCGCCGGAGTGACTCACGGTCTCGTCGTCCGCCACTTCGGGACCAAGGAGCAACTGTTCCTCGCCGCGGTCCCTGGCACCCGTGACCTCGCCGACGACGCGGCGGGCCCGCTGGAAACGCTTCCCGAGCGGCTCGCGGCCGGATACGTACGACGGATGGAAACGTCTGCCGGGACCGACCCGCTCCTGGCCCTGCTCCGCAGTGCCGTCGTCGACGACAACGCATCCGGACGTTTGCTCGAGGCCATGCAGCGCAGCACGTCCGAGGTCTACCGCGAGATCCTGGGCGAGGAGGCGACCGATGCCGTGGCGCCGTTCATGGCGTCGTTGCTGATCGGCGTGACGTTCAGCCGCTACATCGCGCGCGCCGGCGCCCTGGCCGAGATGAGCGCCGCGACGCTACAGGCTCATCTGACGACGTGTCTTCGCGCACTGCTGGCGACCGTGGTCTCCTTCGAAGCCGACGATCAGGACAGCCCTCGTCGGTGACGGCCGTGGCGACGATCCGACAGCTGGGCAATATGTACAGCCAACTCGGCTGGCCAGGTCGGAAAGAGGGCAAACCAGCCAGCACAAATGCGCCACCTTGCCTGGCCCATGCCGACTGACTATTCATTGCGCCAGCACATCGCCGTCCCGGAGGGCCGCGCAATGACCATTGACCAGACGTTGACCAGCGGCGAGCGACTCGCCGAACTCGATCTCGACCAGCTTCGGGAGCTCGTCGGCCTCGTCGACTATGACGCCGATGGCGACCCGTTCCCCGTCACCGGCTGGGATGCGGTGACGTGGATCGTGGGCAACGCCACCCAGGCCGCCTTGTTCTTCCAGGCCGTCTACGGCATGGAGCTCATCGCCTACTCCGGCCCGGAGACCGGCAACCGCGAGCACCGGTCCTACGTCCTGCGCAGCGGCGCGGTCCGCTTCGTGGTCAACGGCGCCGCCGATCCGGCGAGCCCGTTGGCCGACCACCATCGCCAGCACGGTGACGGCGTCGTGGACATCGCCCTCGAGGTGCCCGACGTCGACGCGTGCATCACCCACGCCCGGAGTCAGGGTGCCACGGTGCTCGCCGAACCCCACGACGTGAGTGACGAGCACGGCAGCGTACGACTGGCGGTCATCGCCGCGTACGGCCAGACGAGGCACACGTTGGTCGACCGCTCCCACTACACCGGGTCCTACCTGCCCGGTTATGTCGCCAGGGCTTCCACCCTGGTCCGGCCCGCCGGCGGTCGGAAGCGGCTGTTCCAGGCGCTCGACCATGTGGTCGGCAACGTCGAACTCGGCGCCATGGACGAGTGGGTGCGGTTCTACAACCGGGTCATGGGCTTCACCAACATGGCGGAGTTCATCGGCGACGACATCGCCACCGAGTACTCCGCGCTGATGAGCAAGGTGGTGGCCAGCGGCAACCGTCGGGTGAAGTTTCCGCTCAATGAACCCGCCGTCGGTAAGGGGCGCTCCCAGATCGATGAGTACCTGCAGTTCTACGGCGGCCCGGGGGTCCAGCACCTCGCCCTTGCCACCAACGACATCCTCACCACCGTCGACACGCTACGCGCGCGGGGTGTGGAGTTCCTGGAGACTCCGGACTCCTACTACACCGACCCGCAGCTGCACGCCCGGATCGGCGAGGTCCGCGTGCCGATCGAGGAGCTGCGCTCCCGGCACATCCTGGTCGACCGGGACGAGGACGGGTATCTGCTCCAGATCTTCACCAAGCCGCTCGGCGACCGGCCCACGGTCTTCTTCGAGTTCATCGAGCGACACGGCTCGCTCGGATTCGGCAAGGGGAACTTCCAGGCCCTCTTCGAGGCGATCGAACGCGAGCAGGCGAAGCGAGGGAACCTCTGATGCCGTACTACAGCCGGGTTGGCGACGTGCCGGCGAAGCGGCACACGCAGGCTCGTCAGCCGGACGGGTCACTGCTTCGCGAGGAGTTGATGGGTGAGGAGGGGTTCTCCTCGGATTCGTCGTTGCTCTACCACGTGGGCGTACCGTCGGCGATCGTCGACTCGCAACCGTGGGAGATGGGGGATCTTGCGACCCGGCCGAACCACCCGTTGGTGCCGCGACATCTGAAGCTGCATGGGCTGTTCGAGAACGCCGAGTGGAAGGCGTTGGATCCAGTGACCGGCCGGCGGCTGGTGCTGGGGAATGCGGATGTACGCATCAGCTACGTGTGGGCAGGGCAACCCTCGCCGTGTTACCGCAATGCCGTCGGTGACGAGTGTGTCTATGTCGAGGCAGGCACGGCGACGGTCGAGACGGTGTTCGGCGTGCTGGACGTGGGGCCGGGTGACTACGTGATCATCCCGCGGGCCACCACGCATCGCTGGGTCCTGGAAGGCCACGCGCCGCTTCAGGCGTACTGCATCGAGGCGAACTCCCACATCGGGGCGCCGGCGAGGTACCTGTCGCGGTTCGGGCAGTTCCTCGAGCATGCTCCGTTCTGCGAGCGCGACCTGCGTGGCCCTGCCGAGCCGTTGGTGTGTGAGGGCACCGACGTGGAGGTGCTGGTCAAGCATCGGGGCGCGGGACCGTCCGGCATCCTCGGCACGAGGATGGTGTATGCGACCCACCCGTTCGATGTGGTCGGGTGGGACGGTTGCCTGTATCCGTACACGTTCAACGTCGCCGACTTCGAGCCGATCACCGGCCGGGTGCATCAGCCGCCGCCCGTGCACCAGACCTGGCAGGGCACGAACTTCGTGGTGTGCAGCTTCGTCCCGCGTAAGGTCGACTACCACCCGCTGGCGATCCCGGTGCCCTACTACCACTCGAACGTCGACTCCGACGAGGTGATGTTCTACGTCGGCGGGGACTACGCCGCGCGCAAGGGCTCGGGGATCGGGCTCGGGTCGATCTCACTCCACCCGGGCGGTTACGCCCACGGCCCGCAGCCGGGCGCGATCGAGGCATCGCTTGGAGTCCACCAGGTCGACGAGCTCGCCGTCATGGTCGACACGTTCCGGCCCCTCGAGCTGGGCGAGGCCGGCATCGCCAGCGACGACGGCCGCTACGCCTGGACCTGGGCCGGCCGGGGTCCGCAATGACGAGTGACTCCATGATTCCAGCGTTGTTCGCCCGCCTGTGTGACGACGCTGCCGTCTTCCCGCCCGGCCGGATGCCGCTTCGCGACGCCGTGCCCGCGCATCTGCGGCACCGGAAGGCCCGCTACGGCGGGTTGGTCGGTCCACTCGTGGTGCCCGCCGACGCCCTCTCCGAGCTCCGCACTCTGCTGGACCCGGCCGACCGGCTCGACCATGCTGAGCGGCTCGATCTTGCTGTCACGCTACCTGCGTGGCCGCGACTGGTGCCGTCCGTGCTGGCCGGCTTCGCCGCGTTGCCGGTACGCCTGGATGCGCTCGAGGTCGCCATGCCGGAGGCGTACGAAACGGTGAAGGTCTTCGCCGCGCTCGAGCGGACGCTGGATGCCTGCCCGAACACGGCGGTGTTCGTCGAGATCCCGAGAGACGACCGCGTAGGTGATTCCATCGCCGAATGCGCGCGGCACGGCTACCGAGCCAAGCTTCGCACCGGCGGGATGAGCGCAGACCTCTATCCTGGCGAAGCCGAGCTCGCCGGGCGGATCACGGCATTGGTTGACGCCGGCGTGCCGTTCAAGGCGACCGCCGGACTGCATCACGGCGTACGCAACACCGACCTGGCAACGGGGTTCGAGCAGCACGGCTTCCTCAACCTGCTGCTCGCCGTCGATGCGGCTCTGCGTGGGGCCGGTGCGCAGGCACTGGCCACGGTGCTGGCCGAACGCGATGCCGGCACGATCGCCCGACGGATCGCCGGCTTGGACGGTGATGCAGTCGCGGCGGTTCGAGCGCGCTTCCTGTCGTTCGGCACCTGCAGCATCCGCGAGCCTGTCGAGGACCTCGTGGAGCTCGGACTGGTTCGCGTCGGTGCCGGAGTCCCCAGATGAGCAAGATCCCGATCCCGGAGGGTTCGCTCTTCGGGCTGGCCAACCTGCCCTATGGCGTGTTCTCCATGCCCGGGGAAGCCCCGCGCGTGGGCATGCGGGTCGCAGACCACGTGCTCGACCTCGCGGTGGCGCTGGACGACGACGTGTTCGCCCGACCGTCCTTGAACGCCTTCATGGCGCAGGGAATCGACCGCTGGGTGGAGGTTCGCCGGCGGGTCACCGACCTGGCGACGGGCGAGGTAGCTGATTCCGCCGTCCACCCGGTCTCCGACGTCCGGATGCACCTGCCGATCGAGGTCGCCGACTACGTCGACTTCTACGCCTCCGAGCACCATGCCGCCAACATCGGCCGGATGTTCCGCCCTGACTCGCCGCCGCTGCTGCCGAACTGGAAGCACCTGCCGGTCGGCTACCACGGCCGCGCCGGGACCGTCGTGGTGTCGGGCACCGACATCGTCCGGCCCTGCGGGCAGTACAAGACGCCGGACAGTGACTCGCCGGTCTTCGGCCCCTGCCGGCGTCTGGACATCGAGGCCGAGCTGGGCTTCGTCGTCGGCACGCCGTCGCCGCTCGGCAGGCCCGTGCCGGTCGGCGAGTTCGCCGAGCGGGTCTTCGGCGCTGTCCTGGTCAACGACTGGTCGGCCCGCGACATCCAGGCCTGGGAGTACGTCCCGCTGGGTCCGTTCCTGGGCAAGAGCTTCGCCACCTCGATCTCGCCGTGGGTGGTGCCCATGCTCGCGCTGGACGCGGCCCGGGTGTCGCGACCACCGCAGGAGCCGGTTCCGCTGCCCTACCTCCGTGAGGAACACCCGTGGGGACTGCACATCGACGTCGAGGTGCGGTGGAACGGCCAGCTGGTCTCCTGCCCGCCGTACCGCGAGATGTACTGGTCGCCGGCACAGATGCTCGCCCACATGAGCGTCAACGGCGCGTCCACCAGCACCGGCGACCTGTACGGCTCGGGCACGATCTCCGGTCCGGAGTCAGACCAACGAGGCTCGTTCATCGAGCTGAGCTGGGGTGGTCGGGAACCGCTCGACGTCGGCGGCCGGTCCAGCACGTTCCTGGAGGACGGCGACGAGGTGGTGATCTCGGCGACCGCACCGGCCGCCGGCGGCGAGCGTCTCGGATTCGGTGACGTACGCGGCACAGTGGTGCCACCGCCAACGTGATGCGCCTGGACGATCAGCACTCAACCCGGGTAGGCGCTGAAGTTGCTGCAGGGACTACCCGGCCGCGGCGGTTCCGGCTTCGATGTCGGCTGGTCGGCGCAACTTCGGGATCAGAAGCGAGACGACAAGGCCGATCAGCACGCATCCGGCGAGGACGAAGTAGCCGTTGCGGTAGCCGGCATCGAGGTAGAGCGCGGTGCCCTTCACGACGGTGGAGTGACTGCCCAGCACCGTGAACAGCACCTGGGTGACGAAGGTGATCACCACACCGAGCAACATCAGCGACATGCCGCTGGCCAGGGCCTGTTCGCGGGGCGTCACCGCGGACAGGATGAGGATCGGGTTGCAGGCGTACACCATGCCGGCACCCAGCGCGGTGAGCATGCCGGTGGCGATGATCTGAACGGCGTTGTGGTGGTAGAAGCCCGCCGCAACAAGCCCCGCCATGGTGATCACGACGCCGAGCAGCCAGGGAACCCGAGGGTCGAAGCGGCGGGTCGACGCGCCCGCCGCCATGCCGACGACGAACAACACGACACCTGCCGGCAGGCCGACGAGCGCACCCTGCATGGCCGACCAGCCCAACCCGTCGGAGACACCGGGAATCCGCGGGTAGAGCGGAATGACCACGGTCATGATCGCTGCCGCGACGAACGCCGTGCCCTGGACGATGGAGCCGGCGGACAACACCGTGGCGACCTCACGCCGTGACAGCATCGGCAGGTCGAGCAACGGATGCGCGACTCTTCGCTCGACGAGGACGAAGCCGAGCAGGATGACGACCGCACCTCCGGCCAGCGCCAGCACACGTGCGTCCAGCCATCCCCAGACCGATCCCTGGCTGACGCCGTACATCAAGGCGATGATGCTCGCGCCCAGCAGGACCCCGCCGAGCCAGTCGAAGCCCCCGGCGGCGCGCCGCGGAGTTTCGGGGACGAGCACGATGACCAACAGGAGCGCCACCGCGGTACAGGCCGAAACGAACCAGATCGCGCCACGGAAACCGACGTTGTCCAACAGAAAGCCCGCGATCAGCGGGCCGACGGCGATGATCGCACCCAGCGTGGCGCCGATGATGCCGGTGGCCGTTCCGACCCGGCGCGCGGGGAAGATGTCCCGAGCGGTGGCGAAGACCAACGGTGCGACAGGAACGTAGCACGCGGAGATCGCCCGCCCGATCAGCAACACCGCGTAGGTGGGGGCGAGTGCGCTGATCACGTCGCCGATCAGGCCGATGACGATCACGACGATCATGATGCGCTTCTTGCCGAACATGTCGCCGAGCTTGACGACGAACGGCAACAGCAACGTCCCGCACAGGACGTAGATGAGGCTGTACCACGCGATCTGCGTGGTGTGGAAGTACTGCGCGATCTGTGCCTGGGCGGTCGCCGTGATCACCGACGCCGCGTTGACCAGTTGCGCTGCCCACAGGAGGGCGACGAGCAGAATGGCGAAGGGAGCGCGGAGCCGCCAGTCGCTATTCGCGCTAGCGCCGCCCGGCGCGTCGCCGGGATGCGACGCTGTCGAGGGTTGCACCATGATGATTCCTTTCGTACAAAGGTCGAGTTGGCTCGTCGAATGGGCCAAGAGAAGGCAACCTTTGATTCCTTTCGTAATGGTGAATATCGATGGAGACGCCCCCGCGGATTCGCGGGTCAGGAGGCGTAGAAGAGCTTTTCGGGTGTACGGACGAGGATCTGGTGAAGGTCTCCCTCGGGGGGCGCCCAGTCGGCGAGGAGGTTCAGCAATTCCCCGGTGTCACGTTGGCCGTCGGGCAGGTGTGGCCAGTCCGAGCCCCAGATGAGCCGGTCAGGTCGGGCTTCGACCAGTGCGCGTCCGATCGGTTCGGCGGCAGACAACGGCTTGCCCGCCACCACCCGGTACGGTCCCGACAGTTTGATGTGGCATGCTCCGCCGTCCAGAATCTTCAGCAGCCGCTCGAAATCGGCAGATGTCAGCCCGTCGGACTCCTTCATGTATCCCATGTGGTCGATGACGAAGGTGTCCTCGAGGTCGCCGAAGAATCCCAACAGGTCCCGCACGGTCGCGCCAGGTGTGTAGAACTGCAGGTGCCACCCGCGCGGTCGCGCCCTGGCCGCCATCTTCTGGATGTAGGCGACGAGATCATCCAGCGGCCAGGAGGCGCGGGCGAACAGGTCGAGCCGGATCGCGCGCACCCCTGCCTCGTGATAGCGATCGAGCTCACTGTCGGCGATGTCGTCGTCGATGCGCACCACGCCCCGGCAGCACCGCCCGAGATTCCGCAGGACGTCGAGCAACAACGTGTTGTCCGTACCGTAGTAGGTCGGTTGCACCAGAACCATGCGTTCGATACCGAGCCATTCTGTGAGCCGGAGGTATTTCTCCAGGCTTGCGTCCGGGAAGGTGTAGAGCGGCTCCGGCACACAGGGATATCCCGGATCGAACACGTGGAAATGCGTGTCACAGCTCCGAGGTGGCAGCACGAACCGCGGCCTGGTGTTCGTCTCGGCCCGCCGCATCGGCAGGGTACGGGCGAATTCGGGAGTCATGATGTGTCCTCGCTGTCAGCGTGACCAGGTGATGTCCTTTGGTGGGCGGCGATCGCTCGCTGTGCGGTGGCACTGGCGGCCTGATAGAGCAGGGCGGCGTCCATGCCGGTCAACACAAGGGGGCAGACGCCGAGGGCGATGAGCGCCTCGAAGCTCGCCTGGTCGCCGACGCCGCCGACGGTCAGCAGCTTTCCGTGGTGCCTGCATGCCCGCGCCGCCGTGGCGACGGCCTCACGCACCCGCGGATCGTCGTACTGTCCGGGCACCCCGAGTTCGGCGGTGAGGTCGTTGGCGCCGATCGCGAGCATGTCAACGCCGTCCAGCGCCGCGATCGCGTCCGCGTTCGCGATACCGGCCGGCGTCTCGAGCAGGATCTGCACGACGACCGCGTTGTCGAGCGCGGGATTGAGCGTTCCAGCTGGCATGGGCCGCATGCCGAGATGAGGGACCATGGCGGTCTGGGAGCGCTGCCCGCGCGGGGCGAACCGGCACGCCCTGGCGACCAGCCGGGCCTGGTCCACGGTCTCGATCCGCGGAGCGACGATTCCGTGCGCTCCGCCGTCGAGCAGCCGGCCGATCATGCCGTACTCGCGTTCGGGGATGCGTACGAACGGCGTCATGCTCAGGCTGTCGGCCGCGCCGCACAATGTGGCAGCCACGTCGGTCGACATGGTGGAGTGCTCCAGGTCGACCAGGATGGCGTGGTGCCCCGTCGAGCGGGCGATGTGTACGACGTCGGTGGTACGGCCGCAGCGGATGCCCATCATCAGCGTGAGCCCACCGGCGCGAAGGCGGCTCAGGAAGTCGTCGCCGGCCGAGTCGTCGTGTGTACGCATCACACCACCTCTCACAGATCCGTCGGGTTCCTCACAGGTCGGTTGGGTACAACACCCCGGTCAGCCCGGGAACAACCACCCGGGTCGGGTCGTAGTTGGCCGCCGCGAGCGACTCGACGGCGAAGTCGACAACGGCACCGGACAGCAGCTGCCGCGGGTCCTCCAGCAGCACCCGGAGCCTGGTGACCATGGCGTGCATGTCGTCCGCCGAGCCGATGAACGGCATCTCGCTGACCTCGGTGACCGCCGGGTCGCTGACATCCGGGAATCGCACGCCCGCCGGGGCGTACCGCGGGTAGCCGTCGAACATCACGGCTCCGAGCTCGACGGTTGCCCTGGTGCCACACCAGAGGTCGCGGAACCGCTGCTCGAACGCGGCCACCTCGGACAGGTCGCCACCGGTCGGTGTGGCGAAGGTCTCCGCGTGCGGAGCCAGGTACATCCGCTCCAGCGGCAGGCGGTGGCTCGATGCGCCAAGGATCACCGTGGCGACGCTGTTCGTGGCCCAGGTGACACCGGCCGTCGGGCGACCCTGCTGGCCGGCGATGACGACCATCGCCCGCTCCCAATCGATGTCGTACGAACGCAGCCAACGGGTGATGCGGAAGCTCACGTCCAGGCCGGCGAGGAAGAACGTCGCGACCATCATGTGGTTCATGGGTACGGGGACCTCGACCTCGCCTCCCCCGGCGAGGAAGTCCGACCGCAGCGTCTCCGGCGTGAGGTAGTCCTCGTCGGCCAGCGCCGCGGCCAGGTAGCGCGCGGTGATCGCGCAGGAGTAGTCGACCAGATCGGCGATCTGTTGTTCCCGTCCCTGGAACGCCTCGACGGCGATGCGGTCCCGCCACAGCTCGACGCTGTTCGCCAACCGGGTCGAGATGACCTCGGCCAGCAGGCGCTCGGCGCCGGATCGCCAGGAGCTGTCACCGAGCACGGTGCGCAGGTGAACCAGGCTCGCCACCGCAGGGCCGAGGTGGGATACGGCGGTCAGCTCCTTGAACCCACGGGGTGAGAGGCGGAAGCTCTCGACCTGCGGCGGCTTCCCACCGCCGGGGTAGATCGCGAGGTCGGCGCCGGTCGCGACGATCAGCGGGTCGTTGGTGCTGCGGGTGACGACGGCTCGTGCCAGCTGCCTGCCGATGCCCTCGGGTTGGGCCGTGTAGGCGGTGAACAGCCGAAGCAGCTCGGGACTCTCGCAGGCAGCGGTCACCTTGCGCACCTACCTCTGTCGCGTTGGCGCGGCGCTGGTTCGGTGAAGCGGTAGACCACGGTGTCCGTCGCGAACCGGACGTCGGCGCTCAGCGCGTTCGAGACCGCGACCAGCGGCCCTTGCCCGTCGGCGCACACCGCGACGTCGGTGCCACCGAAAGTGGGAAACTCCCCCACGACGGCGAGCTTTTCGTCGTGCCACTGGTAGAGCGTCGAGCTCAGCGCCGTGTCCGGCGCCTCCCGGGTGCCGAGGATGAAGTTGACCCGAACCACGTACGGCCCGTGCTTTCCCGGCAGTACGGCGAGCTCGCGGCCGCCCAACCCGTCCAGGACCTGGTGATCGACGAACCGGTCACCGTCCCAGCGCAGCAGGCGCGACGGGCTGAGCAGGCAGGCGACGAGCAGGTAGTCGTGACCGTCGGCGTGGAAGGTGGCGAAGGCGCGGCCGTGTCGTTCGGCAACCTCCTGGTGGACGACGAAACGACCGCCGTCCCAGCGATAAAGGCGGGACGGCTCCACGTGGTCGGCGTGGGCCAGGAAGTCCTGACCACCCACGCTGAACGCATGCCAGTTGTACCCCCACCGCGAGGAGATCTCCTGCGACAACCGGAACGCCTCGCCATCCCAGCGGAAGATCAGTGACGGCCGGTTCACTGGCGCGGTGTCCGGCAGCGCGACACCCTGGGCCAGCGCGAGGAAATGCTGTTCCGCGACGGTGAAGTGGCGCCACTGCTTGGCCGCGAAGCCCGCGACGGCCTGAAACGGCTCGAAGCGCGAGCCGGACCAGGTGTAGATGGTCGACTCCGTGGCGTACTCATAAGGGCCCCGGCCGCGGCGGATGCTCGCCGTGGCGAGGAACGCACGGTCGCCGATGCGGAAGAACTCCGCGTCCTCGCCGCCGGGGACCGCAAGGGTCTGGAACGGCTCGTAGCCTCCGGGGGTCCTGCGCAGGAGCAACAGGTCGGTGTCGCTGTCGCCGCCGTTCATGTCGGCGGGTCGTCCCGGCAGGTCGTAGGCGAGCTGCGGCACGGCCAACAGCGACATCCCGTCGAGCTCGAAGGGTTCGACAGCCCGTGCACCGGAGGTCGGTATTCGACACCACTCGGTGAGCCGCGCTGCACACATACCGACTCCTCACACGTCGCGGACAAGTACAGGTCACGCCCGCTGGCCGAGGCAAGTAAGCTGACGTTACGTTTGACGACTCTGACCGTTAGCGGAGCTGGACACATGCTCGACGTTCGCAAGTTGATCATGCTGCGGGCAGTCGCGTCGGAGGGTTCCATCGCGGCCGCAGGCCGCGCCCTGCGCTACACGCGCTCGGCCGTCTCCCAGCAGCTGGCCGCCCTGGAGAAGGAGGCCGGTACACCGCTGGTTCAGCGGGCGGGCAATCGGATCACGCTGACCACAGCAGGGCGCGCCCTCGTCGAGCACGCCGAACGCATCCTCACCGAGCTGCGGGCCGCCGAGGCGACGTTGTCCCACGACGCCGCGAGCGTCTCCGGGTTGCTCCGGGTCGGCGTGCCGTTCCGCGAGGGCCCGCGCATCATGAGTCGTGCCCTGACCGACGTCCGTCGCCGGTTCCCCGACATGGAGATCAGGCTGGCCGCCACCACCGACGACGCCGGGCCGGAGGCGGTGGTCCGCGACCAGCTGGACATGGTGATCGTGTCGCGGTACGGCTCCGCACACCATCGCGGCACCTCCGGCCTGCGCGAGTGGGTGCTCGGACATGACCCGCTGCGGCTCTGCGTTCCGTTGGAGCATCCGCTGGCACACGTACGAAAGTGTGCGATGGCGCAGCTGCGGGACGAGTCGTGGATCGTGAGCCTCGACGGCGCGCTCGGCCGGCTCACGACGAGCTTGTG
This sequence comes from Actinopolymorpha sp. B9G3, assembly GCF_040120725.1. NCBI lineage: Bacteria > Bacillati > Actinomycetota > Actinomycetes > Propionibacteriales > Actinopolymorphaceae > Actinopolymorpha > Actinopolymorpha sp. B9G3. The sequence goes on from NZ_JBEEAB010000008.1 coordinate 89,652, forward strand.
CACGGCGGCCGGCTTCGAGCCACGGGTGACCGCCACCGTAGACGACATCGGCGCCGCGATCGGGCTGGTGGGCATCGGATGGGGCGTCACGATCGCCCCGGAGCTCACACCCGCCGGCGCCGACGCCCACCTTGTGCGAATTCCGATCGAGGGGCTCGACACCGTTCGACACAACGTCGTGATCGCCCGGGACGGAGAGCACCTCTCACCGCGCATCGCCGCGGTGATCGCCGCCTTGCAGGCGATCAGTGCCGAACTACCTGTCGCCGAGGCCCGCTGAGCCCAACCGGGTCACACCGGCGAGCTGCGGCCCGCACACTCGAGGTGATGACGCAATTCTGGCATCTGCCGAACCTGGCAAGGGGTTCAAGGGAGGAGGTTCAGGAGAACACCGCCCGTAGGAAGACTCCATGTATGTCTGGCAACCAAAGTATGTCTGGGAAGCAAACCAGCTCCGCACCCCGGCGCCGTCCGATGTCCGTGCCACTCGCCGTCGCGATGACAGTCCTCGGCACGATCATTCCCGGCACCGGGTTGATCGTCGCGGGGCGGCGCAGGCTCGGGTTGACAGTCGTCGGTATCTTCGGCGTTCTGTGCCTGGCCGGAGGCACTCTTGCCCTCAGCGGACAGCGGACGTTGCTGCACTGGTCGGTCGAACCACGAGCGCTGCTGCTCATCGGGCTCATTGTGCCCACGCTGGGCGCGGCATGGTGCCTGCTCGTGATCGTGACCTATCGCTCGCTGAGCCCCACGGCCGGAACCCGGCGTCGCTCGTCCACGATCATCGGGAACCTGGTTGCCGGCACGCTGGCACTTGCGGTCCTGGCACCTTTCGTCGTCGCAGGACGCTACGCGCTGATTCAGAAGAGCGTGATCGAACAGGTTTTCTCCGTACAGGAAGCAGCGAACAGTCTCGCATCGACCAGCACGGCCACGCATACGTCGCGGCCCGCTCCGACGAGTCCCGCACCGACGAGTCCCGCACCGACGAGTCCCGCAGTGCAAGGGCCGGCATCGACGAGTCCCGCACCGACGAAGGCACTGCCGAGCCAGCCAGCCCCAACCCAGGCAACGCCAACCCAGGCAACGCCAACCCAGGCAACGCCGACCCAGCCAGCGCCGACCCAGCCAGCCTCGGCGAGCCCCGCTCCGGCGAGCCCCGCTGGCGTCGTACAAGACCCGTGGGGTGGGCGCGATCGCATCAACGTCCTGCTGCTGGGCGGTGACGCAGGTCCGGACCGGACGGGGACCCGCACGGACACGATCATCCTTGCGAGCATCGACACCCACACCGGTGACACCGTGCTGTTCAGCGTTCCCCGCAACCTGCAGAAGGTGCCATTCCCCACCGGAAGTGCCCTCGCACAGGCGTACCCGAACGGGTTCCAGGCCCCTGGTGACGTGGAGGAGCAGCTGCTCACGGAAGTCTACGAGAGCGTCCCAGAGGCGCATCCCGGTCTCGTCAAGGCCGCCGACCCCGGCGCTGTCGCGGTGAAACAGGCCGTGTCGGGTGCGCTCGCGATCCCGGTCGACTATTACGTCCTGGTCAACCTGAAGGGTTTCGAGCGGCTCATCGACGCACTCGGAGGGCTCACCCTCAACGTCAACGAACGCGTCGCGATCGGTGGTGAGGCCGACGCCGGCCTGAAGCCGCACAGCTACATCGAGGAAGGGCCAAACCAGCGCATGGATGGATGGAAGGCACTCTGGTTCGCCCGCGGACGCTACGGCGCGAGTGACTGGGACAGGATGCTTCGCCAGCGGTGCGTGATCAAGGCGATCATCGACCAGGCCAACCCAATAACGCTCCTCACCCGCTATGAAGCTGTCGCGAAGACGTCGAAAGACATCGTGCAGAGTGACATACCGGCCTCGACGCTTCCGGCGTTCGTCGACCTCGGGCTGAAGGTGAAGCAGGCGAACGTGACCAATGTCGCCTTCCTCCGCGATGTCATCAAGCCTTCGAATCCAGACTTCGCCCACATGCGGTCGATAGTTCGGCAGGCGCTGCACACAAGTGACGACAAGGAGGTTTCACCGCCGGACCACCTCGACAACCTCACCCAGGCGTGTGCCTACGACGAGGGATAGGCTGCGGCAGCGGCCCAGCAGCTCAGATGTGAACGGCCTTCCGCACTTTGCGCACGCGTTTTCTGGCGTTCTTGGATACCTTCTTCATCCGCTTCGCCGGGTGCTTGGACGCCCGACGCCACTTCGTGCGGACCCCGCGCTTCACCTCTTTGTGGCGCGGCAGTTTGTGGCGCGGCAGTTTGTGGCGCGGCAGCAGCAACCTCACTCCGACCGCGTAGACGCGGATCGCGAGGAGGGCGAGCGGAACTCCCAACGGGAGCAGGAGAATCGTCACGCAGAGGACGAGAGCGACGACAAGCAGGACAGTGGCGAGCAGAAAGACCGGTATGGCGGAAACTCCGCGGAGAAACCTCATGGTACGGCCCTCCCTCCGCGATCGCCGTCCATGATCAACCTACCGGCCCAGGCACCACTTCCGTGCGGCCTGCCCGTCCCTCGCCGACCGCGATGTCAGAAGCGTGGGGCCCTTGCGGGTATGGACGCCAGGGTTGAGGTCCTACAAGAAATTTTACGCCTGAGGGCACGCACCTTCGTACGGCCGCATCTTCGTGCGCGGTTGCTGCAGCGTTAGCATCAGACCCCACCCGCGCACGGGACCGCCGGCGCCTCCGCTCCAGGCCGGAGCCAGCGAGCTTCGAGCGAGGCCAACATCGTCTTCTGGGAGGCAGCGTGATGGGAGCAGCTGAGGAACGTCGGGTCGACAAGCTGCGGATCCAGATCTTCGACGACTCGGCCAGCCTGGGTCGTGCCGCCGCCCAGTTCACCGCCATCGTGGTGCGGGACGCGGTCGCCGCTCGAGGGAGCGCGCGGGTCGTGCTCGCGACCGGCAACTCCCAGCTCGACTTCGTCGCCGCCCTGCAGAACCAGGCTGGCGTGCCGTGGGATGCGGTGACGGTGTTCCACCTCGACGAGTACCTCGACCTGTCGGCCGAACACCCCGCGAGCTTCCGCCGCTGGATCCGCGAAAGGATCACCGATCCGCTGAGGCCGGCGCACGTCCACTACATCGAGGGAGACGCACCGGATCCGCAGGCGGAGTGCAGGCGGTACGAAGAACTCCTGCGCGCGGAGCCGCTGGATCTGGTGTGCATGGGAATCGGCGAGAACGGCCATATCGCGTTCAACGAGCCCCACCAGGTCGACTTCGCCGACGACGCATGGGTCCGGATCATCGAACTCGACCACGAGTCGCGCGTCCAGCAGGTCGGCGAAGGGCACTTCGGCTCCGTCGAGGAGACCGCGCCCCGCGCCATCACCGTGACCGTGCCCGCCCTGCTGTCGGCGCGCGCCCTCCAGCTGGCGGTGCCTGAGCTCCGCAAGGCGCCCGCCGTACGAGCGACGGTGTACGACGAGGTCTCGCCCGCGTGCCCCGCGACCATTCTTCGACACCAGGCACACGCCGTACTGCTGCTCGATCGGCAGTCTGCATCGCTGCTCGACAGCTGACGGCAGCGAGCGACGGCCACCTCACCACTCGGGGGCGCGCGCTGGTGGCGCTCTGAAGGCTCGGTCAGCTTGTCTCAGCCGGCCGGTCCGGTGGAGTTCCGGACCGGGCCGTACGCCCGCAGGAACACATCGACACCTTGGAGTGCACGGCGTTCAACCTCGTCGGTCAGAGGCTCCTGGTCGCTCGCTGTGAAAAGTGCCCGGTCGAGCGGGGCACCAAGGACCAGAAAGGCAAAGTGCTCAGAGGCCAGGCGCGGTTCGTCGACAGACAGTAACCCGCGCCTACCCAGCTGGGCCATCGCTCCGGCAAGCGCGTCCATCACCCGGTCAGGTGCGCGTTCGTAGTAGTCCCTCGCCAGCTCGGGGAACCGCTCCGCCTCTCCGATGAGCAGCCGCCGCAATCTCACGACCCGCCCGCTCAGGACAGGGCGGACCAGGTTGACGGCGGTGGCCCTCAGCTCGGCCGCAGCCTCGTCGGCGTCGTCGGCGTCAGCCAGCGTGGAGACAACCTCGGTCGAGAATCGCTCGGCGACGGCGAAGGCCTCGGCGAGGATCTCCCGGAACAGTTGCTCCTTCCCACCAAAGATGTTGTAGACCGTTCGCTTGGAGACCCGAGCCTCCGCGGCGATGTCGTCCACGTTCGCCCCGAGATATCCGTTCGTCAGGAAGTGCTCGGATGCCGCGGCGACGATCGCCGCGCGCGAGCGTGCGATCCGCGGGTCGAGTGCCGCATCGTCGGTTGGCGCGGGCTGTCTCCCTGTGGCCACCCGGAGCCCCCTGTTCTCATCTCGTCGTTTCCGCTTCCACTCGGGTACTGATCAGTGTATAACTACACCCACGAGTGCAGTATTGCCCTACTGAGTGCACTACATCCGCCGCTGGCTCCGGTCCGAGCAGAAGGGTCCAAGCCCATGACCAGCACGTCACAGCTGAACGAGCGTTTCGACCGCACAGCCGCCGTCACCCGTTCCCTCCTCGGTTGGGGCGTGGTCGCGGGTCCCTTCTACCTCACGCTCGGGGTCGTGCTCGCGCTCACCCGCGACGGATTCGACATCACCCGGCATCCGCTCAGCCTGCTCATGCTCGGGGCGTACGGATGGATCCAGACGCTCAACCTCGCCCTGACCGGACTCATGACGATGGCGGCGGCCCTGGGATTCACCCGTGCGATGCGACGGTCGGGCGGGACCTCCTGGGCGGGCATTCTCCTCGGAGCGTTCGGCGTGTGCCTCGTCGCGAGCGCGATCTTCGCGCCGGACCCGATGGACGGGTTCCCAGAAGGAGCCTCCACGAGCGAGGTGTCACTGGGCGGCATCCTTCACTTCGCGTTCGGTGCGGTCGGCTTCCTGCTCCTCGCAGCGGCCACGTTCGTCGTCGCCAGATGGTGTGCACGACGGCTGGAGACCACGTGGGCGTGGTGGTCGAGGATCAGCGGCATCGTGGTGGTCGTCGGGTTCTTCAGCGGGGCGGTCATGCCCAGCCTGGAACTCGGCGTTCTCACCCTGTGGATCGCCGTCCTCGCGATCTGGGGCTGGCTCGCGGCCGCCTCCATCCACCTCTACCGCACGGTGCCGCATCCTGACGCCTGAGTCGTACGATGCACGCCGTGACCGACCAGCAGATCGAGGTGCGCCGCGCGCGTCCTGGCGACGCACCGACGATCGCGGAGATCTGGCGCACCGGTTGGAACGACGGCCACCTCGGTAACGTGCCGGACGACCTCGTCACCGCACGGACCGCCGAGTCGTTCCATACCCGTGCCGCCCAACGCGTCGACGACACCACCGTCGCGCTGGCCGGCGGCGAGATCGCGGGCTTCGTCATGGTGCACGCCGACGAGGTGGACCAGGTATACGTCGCGGCCGCCCATCGAGGCGCCGGCATCGCCGATCTCCTCCTCGACGACGCCGAACGTCAGGTCGGCGGAGCCGGCCACGCGACCGCATGGCTGGCCGTCGTGCCGGGCAACTCCAGGGCGCGGCGCTTCTACGAGCGCCGCGGCTGGACCGACACCGGGCCGTTCGTCCACTCCGCGCCTGGTGCTCACGGGCCGATTCCCGTGCCCTGCCACAGATACGTGAAGGACGTACGCCGATGAGCTGTCACCTCGGCCCTGGACAGTCGTCACACCACAGTTGCCGCCCGGGTCACGCCGCAGCGCAGGACGTTCCACGACACCGGCGCGAGGCTGGCCGTCACGGTGGAGCCGTCGACCGCCGTCGCCAGTGGGCGCGGTAGGACCCGGTCGGGTTCGTCCGGCGTGTTCCGTGCCCCGCCTTCGGCGTCGTACATCGTCAGGCTGTCGATCACCGAGACGTCGCCGAACGCACGGAGATCGAGCGTCAGGTCCAGCTCCGCATCGGTGGAGCGGTTGATGGCGAACACCGTCACGCTTCCGTCGTCGGCCCGCACCGCCACGGCGTCGAGCATAGGCACGTCACCCAGGCTCTCGACCGGCGTCGTCGGCGACTGTGCCACGACATCCAGGACGGTCCCGCGTCCCCACCGCGAGCCGTGGAGGTAGGGGTAGAAGATCGTCTCCCGCCAGGCGGGGCCGTCCGTCCGCGTCTTGATCGGCCCCAGCACGTTGACCAGCTGCGCGAGGCAGCCGATCCGGACCCGGTCGGCGTGGCGCAGCAGGCTCAGCATCATGCCACCGAAGGCCACCGCGTCGACCGCGTCGTAGGTGCCCTCGGCGATCGGTGGTGCGAACGGCCAGTCCTCCGGCTCCTCCTTGCCGGGACCTTCGTGGCGGGTGGGCGTCACGTTCCACTCGTCGAAGGCGAGGTGGATCCGCTTGCGGCTCCGCTTCTTCGCGCGTACGTGGTCGCAGGTCGCGATGACCGCCTCGATCTGCTCGTCGGTGTGGATGCCCGACGCGAGGTAGTCGTCCAGCCCGCGGGCGCGGGAGAGGTAGCGGTGCACCGAGATGTACTCCACATGGTCGTAGGTATGTTCCAGGACGACCCGGTCCCAGTCGGGAAAGGTCGCCACCGACGGCGCGGAACTCCCGCACGCGACCAGCTCGATGGAGCCGTCGACCCACTTCATCGCCTTGGCGGTCTCCTCGGCGAGTCGGGCGTACTCCTGCGCCGTCTTGTGCCCGATCTGCCAGGGACCGTCCATCTCGTTGCCGAGACACCAGGTGCGCACGCGGAACGGCTCCGGCGCGCCGTGTGTGACGCGAAGGTCCGACCACTGCGTACCCCGGGGATGGTTGGCGTACTCCACCAGCGTCCGCGCCGCGTCGACCCCCCGGGTGCCGAGGTTGACGGCGAGCATCATCTCCGTGCCCGCCGCCTGGCACCACTCGGCGAACTCGTGCAGGCCGAACGCGTTGGTCTCGGTCGACCGCCATGCCAGGTCAAGCCGCGACGGCCGGTCGTCCGCCGGGCCCACGCCGTCCTCCCAGCGGTAGCCCGACACGAAGTTCCCCCCGGGATAGCGGACGATCGGAACGTCCAACTCCCGCACGAGGTCCAGTACGTCGCCGCGCAAGCCGTGGCTGTCTGCGCTCGCGTGGGACGGCTCGTAGATCCCGTCGTACACGCAGCGGCCCATGTGCTCGACGAACGACCCGAACAGCCGCGGATCCACCCTGCCCACGACATGGTGCGGGTCCACGAACAACTGCGCTGGGTGCTTCTCCACAACAATCCCCTCCAGTGCTGTCGTGACGACATCCGATCATGCCGCTGGTGTAAAAATGGGCAGCACCCGCCCGTGTACGCCGGCTATGGGGGTGCGGCGGACCCGACCGTCACGAAAGGACGATCCCGTGAGCCGCAAGACGATCATCTTCCACGGAACGGGCGCCGACCCTGACGTCTGCTGGCTCCCGTGGCTACGCGGGCGGCTGACCGACCGCGGGTACGCCGTCGAGAGCCCGCACTACCCCGGCCTCAATGTAGAGCCCATCGCCACGTTCCTGCCGAAGGTGCTGGCCAACCACACCTTCGACGAGCACACCGTGCTCATCGGCCACTCCGGCGGCGCCGCGCTCCTCCTCGCGATCCTCGAGCACATCGATGCCACCGTGACCCAGGCTGTTCTCGTCGCCGGGTACTCCACACCGCCCAACACCAGCGACGAGCCCGTCCTGCAGGCCACCTACGACTGGGCCGCGATCAGGTCCCACGTCCGCGACCTGTACGTCATCAACTCCCGCCACGACCCCTACGGTTGCGACGACCGGCAGGGGCGCGCGATGTTCGAACGACTCGGCGGCACCCAGATCGTCCGCGACGACGGGCACTTCGGCGACCACGACCAGCCGTACGAGACCTTCGAACTCCTTGACAAGCTCATCGACTGAGCCGGGACGCGCCCACGGCGTCTCGGGCCCGGCCCCGCAGGAACGCATCGCGGGCCACCGCGGCGGCACCGAGCGCCCAGTCCTCGAACGAATGTGGCTGCAGGACCATCGTGCACTGAACCGCGGAACCATAGGCCTGATCCACGAACGCGGTCCGAACGTGCTCGGCGAACAGGTCGTACACCGCAAGCCCTTCGCCGCTGACGATGATGCGGTCCGGGCCGACCAGGTTGGCGACCGTCGCCAGCGCCCGACCGAGGGTGGCACCCGCGTCGGCGAACACCTTCGCGGCAGGTCCACCGGACCTCGCGAGTTCGGCTGCCTCGGCGATCGTGGACAAGGGAACACCCGTCGCCTGGCTGACCCTCCGGACGATCGCCGGATCGGCTGCCACCGCCTCGACGCATCCGTGACCACCGCAGTAGCACGGGGTGGCCGGGTCACCGAGCGGGATGTGGCCGAGCTCGCCCACGACTCCGTGAGCGCCGGACAGGACCCGCCCGTCCACGACGATCCCGCATCCGATCCCGGTCCCGATGGTGACGACGACCAGCACCGAGGCACCGACGCCCGCTCCCGTCGTACTCTCCGCCAACGTGAGCGCCCGTACGTCGTTCTCGACGACCGTGCTGATCCCGAGCGAGGCTTCGACGAGTTCGGCGAGCGGTACGTCGTGCCAGTCGAGGAAAGGCGAGAACCGCACGAGCCCGGTGTCGCGTTCGACCTCGCCTGAGACCGCGACGCAGGCCGCCGCCAGCTCGCCACCGGCCTGGTCGCGCAGCTTCCGTACGGCGGCGGAGATCCTCGACACGACCGTCCGCACGCGAGGGGATCTGAGCGGCAGCCGGCCACTCGCGAGCGCCACACCCGAGAGGTTGGTGAGCGTGCCGACGACCTCGTCCCCGGTCACCTTGACTCCGGCGAACCACGCGGCTTCCGGCCGGACCCGGAGCTCACGGACTGGGCGCCCGACGCTGCCTCCGGCGGCGTCCCCCTCCTGCAGGAACCCGGCCGCGAGAAGAGGCCGGACGGACTTCGTCACCGAGGCCGCCGACAGGCCGGTACGCCGCGCGACGTCACCACGGGAAGACGGTCCGTGCGCAAGGATCGACGAGAACACGGTCCGGGAAGCCGGGTTGCGGCGCGGGAATGCCCCGTTCGGCGTACTTCCCATCGTTCCTCCTGCCGCCGTCTCTCGCTCGCCCGCCCGCGCCTGGCGTCGACACCGGCCCGGCGTCGACGCCGGGTTGACACCAAGTATCGGACGGGCCGCGAGGCAGCCGTCAGGACAGGGGCTCCGGAAGCGGCGTCGTCCGGGGCGCGGCGGTCGACCTGCGCACGACGAGCTCCGGCTCGGCCACCACGTGCCGGACGGGGCCTGAGCCGGCACCCGCGACCAGCTCCATGAGCAGCTCCGCGGCCGCCTGACCGACCCATGCCTTCGGCGGCGACACGGCGGTCAGCGGTGGGTCCGCCATCTCCGCGATCTCGTTGTCGTACGCGATGACGGACAGGTCCTGCGGTATGCGCCACCCCCGCATCCGGGCATGGTGGAGGAGAGGGAGTGCGGTCTGGTCGCTGTGGACGAGCGCGGCGGTCGCTCCCGCTTCCTGAAGCTCGTCGAGGACGGAACGGATGGCATCGTTGGTCGGCCAGAGGTCGAGGTTCGCCTGTGGGCTGGTGGCGACGAGTGGCGAGAGCGCGCTGTCCAGACCGCATGCGACCACCGCATGCTGCCATCCGTTGATCACCCGGCTCTTCGTCTGCGAGGTCCCCTGGGTGACCAGTGCGACCCCGCGGTGGCCGAGGCGGGCAAGGTGGCGGACCGCGCGTTCGCAGCCGAGTTCATGGTCGGTACGCACAGAGCACAGCGCCGCGCCGCGATCGGCTGAGGTCACCGTACGCTCGACGAGAACGACAGGAACAGGCAGCTCGAACAACCAGTCGATGCGCTCAGCGTTCTCGTCTCCGAGCGCGACGCTCGGTGCGAGGAGCAGCCCGGTGCTCCCGGCGTCGAGCAACTGCTGGACGAGGACCCGATCCTGCTCGGGGTCATAGCCGGAGATCGCCAGCGCCCGCCGGACTGACCTGGCGTCAAGCACCCGACGCGCGCCGCCCACGACGATCGGGAAGTAGTAGTGACCACTGGGAACGACGATCCCGATGTGGGTGCCGGCGTCCTTGCCGTCGGCCGACTGGCCCTGGATCCCCGAAGCCCGCTGGTGATCCGGGTCCGCCGGGCCGAGGCTCTGCTCGGGCGGAGCGGACGTCGCTGGGCCGACGACACCACCGCCGTGGACCTTCTCGATCACGCCGCGCCCGGACAGGACAGCGAGGTCGCGGCGGATCGTCATGGAGGAGACCTGGAAGTCCGCGACGAGATCCGTGACGCGGACGAACCCGCGGGCCCGGACCAGATCCAGGATCTGTGACCGGCGTTCTTCAGCGTCCATGGGTCTCGCTTTCGGTCAGCGGTCGAAGCGCTGGCGGGTGTCGTTCTGCGGCCGTGGACCATTGTGTCGTTGATTGCGTTATCGAACATCATTGTTCGCATGACGAGATGTTGCCGCGAGATTTCGCCTAGATCTCTTGACAATGTCCCGCCCTGGCACGACGGTGTGAGAACTCTCGAACAGTCTGGTGCTATTCGCACACAGACGTCGCAGATCCGTGGGCATCGAGACACCCCCACCCGGGCGCCCGCCGAGGTGGCTAGCGAGGAAAGCGCTCTCCTCAGTGTCAGAAGAACACACCGCTCCACGCTCATCAGAAGGGTTGCGACGCATGAACGTCTCCCACCGGCTGTCCGACCGCGGGCCGGCCCGACGAGCAATGTCCGAGCGCGGGTTGTCGAGGCGCGACCTCCTACGCGTCGGCGGTGCCTCCATTCTGGCGACCGCCTCGTCGACCGGTTGCGACCTCCTGTCGCGTGATCCGTCCGGGAGGAACGGTGGCCGGGGCGCCACCGGGGACACTCAGGCTCCAGATCTCGCCGCACTCGTCGAGGCCGGCAAGCTGCCTCCGCTGCGGGAACGCATGCCCGCCTCGCCCCTGGTCGTCGACGTGGTCGACCGCCCCGGCCGCTACGGCGGTACGTGGCACTCGGTTCTGCTCGGTCCCGCCGACGTGACCTGGCTGGACCGCACGGTCGGCTACGACCCGATGGTGCGCTGGACGCCGGACTTCAGGAAGGTCGTTCCGAACGTCGCCGAGTCGGTGGATGTCGAGAACGACGGCAAGGAATACACGTTCCACCTCAGGAAGAACCTGCTGTGGTCGGACGGAGAACCCTTCACAGCCGCGGACGTGCTCTACGTCGTCGAGGACGAGCTGCTCAACGAGGAGCTGAGTCCGGTCCCCCCGACCTGGTTGGCGCCCAACGGCGAGGCGCCGAAGGTCGACGCGCCGGACGACCTCTCCGTGCGGTTCGTGTTCTCCCAGCCACATGGGCTCTTCCTGGAGCATCTCGCGACGCCGAGAGCATCGCTGATCTCGCCACGGCACCATCTCGAGAAGTTCCACAAGAAGTACAACAAGAATGTCGAGACTCTGGTGGAGGAGGCCAACGCCGCCGACTGGGTGGAGTTCTACGGCGGCAAGACCGAAGGTGCGGAGAATCCTGACCTTCCGACACTCAACGCGTGGGTGTACACGACCGCGCTCGGCACCGGCACCCGCATGGTCGCCAAACGCAATCCGTACTACTGGAAGACCGATCGCGACGGCCGGCAGCTCCCCTACCTCGACGAGGTCGTCTTCGACATCGTGAACGACGCCCAGGTGATCGTCCTCAAGGCCAGCAACGGCGAGCTGAACATGCACTGCCGGCACATCAACACCGTACGCAACAAGCCGGTGATCGCGCGCGGACGCGAGGCCAAGGGTTTCGACTTCTTCGACCTCCTCCCGGCCCTGATGAACGAGATGATGATCGGGCTGAACCTCGCCCACAAGGACAAGGCGCTGCGAGACGTCTTCCAGAACAAGGACTTCCGGATCGGCCTCTCCCACGCCATCAACCGGCCCGAGCTCATCGCGGCCGTCCTCCAGCGCCAGGGTGTGCCCTGGCAGGGCGCGCCGCGCAAGGAGTCGGAGTTCTACGACGAGGAACTTGCCACGCAGTACACCGACTACGACGTCGACAAGGCCAACTCGCACCTGGACCGGGCAGGGTTCACCGAGCGGAACGCGCAGGGGATCCGGCTACGCCCCGACGGCGAACCGATCCGCTTCGCCGTAGAGATCCCGACACCGACGTTGAAGGACTTCTGGGTCGACGCCATGAACCTCGTCAAGGGCTACTGGGCCGAGGTCGGCGTCGACATCGCGGTCAAGGCGGAGGACCGCACGCTCTTCTACGAACGCAAGGAAGCCAACGAACACGATGCCGGCGTCTGGCAGGGTGACGGCGGACTGCAGGACGCCATCCTGGACCTGCGGTGGTACATGCCGTTCGACCATGAGTCGATCTTCGCCACGCCCTGGGCGCTGTGGTTCACCTCCGGCGGCCGCGAGGGCCAGGAGCCTCCGCCGGCCGCGAAGCGGCAGATGGAGCTCTACGGCGAGGTCCGGCGTACGACCGACAAGGGCGAACAGGCCAACCTCATGCGGCAGATCCTGCAGATCGCCAAGGAGGAGTTCTGGGCCATCGGCACCGTCCTGCCCACCAGTGGCTACGGAATCGTCGCGAACAACTTCCACAATGTGCCGAAGACGATGCCCGAGGCGTACCTCTACCCCACGCCAGGGCCGACCAGTCCGGAGCAGTACTTCATCGAATAGCAGCGCACCCCAGGTCCGCCCGTGCGGCGGACCCGACGATCCCTGAGTACCGGCGTACGGAAAAAGAGGAGTGGCGGATGCGGGCATCACGGAGACTGGCGGCGGTCGCCGCCCTGACATGTGCGGGAATGCTGACCTTCGGCGCTCCTTCCCACGGTGAGCCAACTCGGGCGGCAACCACGCCCGCGGGGGCCGACACCCAGCAGACAGCGGGTTCGGACTTTCGGCATCCTGGTGTCCTGGTGAGTGCAGGGCAGCTGGAGTTCGTTCGGCAGAAGGTGGCTTCGGGGGCCGAGCCGTGGGCGACGGCGTTCGCCGCCATGCGGTCGAGCGCGCTCGCCTCCCTCACGCGGGAGCCGAAGCCGTGGGTGGTCGTCGAGTGCGGGTCGAACTCGAATCCCAACCACGGTTGCACGGACGAGCGTGAAGATGCCCTCGCGGCCTACACGCACGCGCTCCTTTGGAACCTCACCGGCGAGGAAGCCCACGCCCGCAAGGCGACAGAGATCCTGGACGCCTGGTCGGCGACGCTGACCGGACACACCAACAGCAACGCACCGTTGCAGGCCGGGTGGTCGGGTGCGTCGTTCGCGCGGGCGGGTGAGCTGATGCGGCACACCTACGACGGCTGGCCGGCCGACCGGGTGGAACGCTTTGCCACGATGCTGCGCGAGGTTCACCTGCCGCAGGTGTTCGACCGCCGACCAGGACACAACGGCAACTGGGAACTCATCATGATGGACGCGGCCGTCGGAATATCGGTGTTCCTCGACGACCGCGAGTCCTTCGACCACGCGATCGGGATCTGGCAACGCCGGGTGCCCGCATACTTCTACCTCGAGTCCGACGGACCACTGCCCCATCCGCCACCGGACGGCGGGAAGGACACGCCGGAGGAGCTGATCGACTACTGGCACGGCCAGACGACGTTCGTCGACGGCCTCTCGCAGGAGACCTGCCGGAACTTCGGCTATGTGGGTTGGGGAATCGACGCGACGGCACACGTGGCGGAGACAGCCCGACTCCAGGGGCTCCAGCTCTACTCCGAAGTGGGCGAACGCGTCACCAAGGCGCTGGAGTTCCACGCGAAGTACGACCTCGGCGCCGATCCTCCGGACTGGCTGTGTGGTGGAACGAAGGAGCGCACCCTCGGCCCGACCCTGGAGGTGGCGTTCAACCACTACCACAACCGGTACGGCGTCAGGCTCAAGCGGACGGAACGACTTCTCGAGACGCCGGGCGTCAGGCCGACCGGGGCCAACTACTTCCTCGCCTGGGAAACCCTCACCCACGCGAACAATCCGTGGTGATCGCCGATCGCCCGACCGCCAGGAAACGCCCACCAGGACAAGTGCGGCCGCGGCCCTAGACTGATCTGCCTCAGATACAGCAGGAGGCGTGCCGGCGTGACGGCCATTTTCGACTTCTCGACATTTCCGCACCTTTCGACCGAGCGGACGGTGCTGCGGGAGTGGGAAGCTGCCGACGCTGCCGACCTGTTCGTCTGGCGCAGCGACCCCGAGGTGCAGAAGTACAACTCCGCGCCGATGCGGGACGTGACCGAAGCTGCCCACCTGATCGACGAGATTCGCCGGGACTACTCCGCGCAGAGGGGGATCTCCTGGGCGGTCACGCATCGCGGCGATGGTCGCGCCATCGGTCTCTTCGGATTCAACTCCTGGGAGAGATTCCATCGCCGCGCCGACATCGGTTATGACCTCCGGCGCGATTACTGGGGCCGCGGGATCGCGACTGAACCCTCGAGGCCATCCTCCGGTTCGGGTTCACCCGCATGGACCTCAACCGCGTCGAGGCGGAGACGATCGCCGACAACCACGAGTCGGTACGCCTGCTCAAGCGACTGGGATTTCAGCGAGAAGGCATTCGGCGGGCGTACTCCCTGGAGGAGGACGGCACCTTTCACGACGGTGCGATCTACGGCCTTCTCGCACATGACTATCGCTGAGGCGGCGGGCGGGTTCGTGGACCAACCGTCAGTTGATCCCTGACGCGGCTCACGATTCGGGGCCCGCGTGGGTGTTCCTTCGCGTCCGCCCGTCCGCCCGTCCGCCGTCTGCCGTGTGTCGTCCGCCCTGTGTCGTCCGCCGTGCGCCTACCGCTGCCGGACGGCGTAGGTCAGGTGCGTCACCCTCGGGGAGGGCTCCGCGCGGATCGGCTCCAGCGCCACGCGGCCCGCGTCCACGCCCTCGAACAGGCGGATTCCGGAGCCGAACAGCACGGGCGACAGCGCGATCGAGAACTCGTCGATCAGGCCGGCGTTCACGTACTCCAGGATCGTCGCGCCGCCCCCCGCGATGCGGACATCTCGGTCGCCGGCGGCCTCGCGGGCCTGGTCGAGCGCGGCCTCGATGCCGTCGTTGACGAACTGGAAGGTGGTCCCGCCCGGCCGCTCCCAGGGGTCACGCTTCTCGTGCGTCACGACGAACACCGGGGTGTGGAACGGCGCCTCCTCCGGCCACATCTGCTCGCCGGCGTCGAACATGCGCTTGCCCATGACGCTCGCGCCGGTGCGCAGATACGTCTCCCGCACGATCTCGTTGTCGCGCCCTTCCTCGCCGCCCCCGCCGAGCTTCAGGTTCTCCCGGAAGAACCGCAGCGGGAAGACCCACCGCTGCAGTTCCACCCACTGCTGCCCCATCAAGTCCCCGAGGGACTCGGGCGCGATGAAACCGTCCAGCGACATCGACACGCTGAAGAACACCTTTCCGGCCATCAGTCCTCCGCTCCCAACCGAGCAATCTCGGTGACGTAGGCCGCCAGCTTGCTCAGGGTCTGCTGGCCGGCTTCGATCGCGTGGTACTTCTCGACCGCCTCGTCGCGCCGTTCCTTGCTGGGGAACACCGTGCGCATCTCGATCCGGGTCGCCGCACCGTCGGGCTCGAACGTCAGGACCGACTCGAAGGCGTTCGGGTCGCCGCGGGACTCACCGTGCAGCAGCGCGATCCGTTCCGGCGGGGCGATCTCGGTCCAGGAGATCCACTCGGTGTAGTCCGTACCGTCCGGCCCGTGCATCACGAAGTCCCACTCCCCGCCGACGCCGAACTCGAACGACCGTGTGGTCGTGGTGAACCCCTCCGGCCCCCACCACCGCGACAGGTGCCGCACCTCGGTGAACGCCTCGAACACCAGCTCCCGCGGGGCGTCGATGACCCGGGAGATCACGATCTCCCGGTCAGCCGTCGCGGACTGCGCCGGCCCTCCTCGTCCCGTCGCGCTCATCAGCTACTCCTCCTGCCCTGCCTGCTCTAGACGGGCCTGCTTCAGGTCCTGCACGTACGCGTCCAGCCGGTCGAAGCTCTCGCTCCAGAACCGCTCGAACCCACCGGTCCACTCGTGGACAGGTCGCAGCCCGCGGGCGTCAAGGCCGTACAGGCGCTGCTTGCCTGCCTTGCGGTCCCGCACCAGCCCGACCTCCCGGAGCACCCGCAGGTGTTTGGACGCGCGCGGCTGGGTCATCCCCAACTCCCGGGCCAACTCGGTCACCGGCCGCTCACCCGCCCGCAGCAGCACCAGGATCTCCCGGCGCCGCGGCTCGGCGATCGCGTTGAAGACGTCCGACGTCGTCGCGGCTCGTGCCATGTCCGCCATCATATGCCCATATCGGCATGCGTCAAGTCGTGAGGAATCAGGCGGCAGCGAGATCCAGCGTGTATCCGGGAAATCCCTCGCGGAGAGGTCGCGCCGTACTCCGCATAGACGTCAAGGCTCGCGTCCAGGCCCTATCGAATGCTCAGGCCCCCGATCCGCGCGCCGAGTGCCGACTTGACGGACGGCCATTCGGTCGCGACGACAGAGAACATGGCCGAGTCGCGCAACGCCCCCGCCTCACCAGGCGCCCACGAGGCCGACCAACTGCGCAACACCCCCTCGAAGCGCGCCCCGAGGCCCTCGATCGCCCGGCGCGAACGTTCGTTGCGGGCGTCCGTCTTGAGGTCGACACGGGCCACCCCCAACGTCTCGAACGCATACGTGAAGAGCAGCAGCTTTGCCTCGGCATTGATCCCCGTGCCCTGCGCCGACGCCGCAAGCCAGGTCCAGCCGATTTCGATGGCGCGCAGATCCTGCCGGTCCGGCCACGTTCGCGGGTTCCAGAGGGCTGTGCAACCCACGGCCATACCGTCCCGCTGCCGGACCTGCGCGAAGGGCGTGAGTCCCTCGCTCCTGCGAGCGAACTGGGTCGCCAGGTACTCCTTCACCTCGGCACCGCGGGGAACCACGGTGAAGCCGTAGGTGCGGCGATCTTCCTCCGCGGACCGCGCCAGATCCGACGCGTGAGCCATCGCCAGTGGCTCCAGCCGAACGAGCGATCCATGGAGTACGGGCACATCGAGCCATGCGCTCATGAGCGCCTCCTCATCGTTCCTGGCATTGGCACCTTGCCGTAGGGCAGGTTGCCGGACCGTCGCTGGGCCAGGTCCCTGGGATCCTCTGGATGAACCTCGGTGAGGGGATCATGCCTCGGCGTAGGACGGCGGTCAACGTCGGCCGCCACCGAACCGGCGAACTGCCGCGAACACCGATGAATCCGCGCC
Source organism: Actinopolymorpha sp. B9G3 (assembly GCF_040120725.1). NCBI lineage: Bacteria > Bacillati > Actinomycetota > Actinomycetes > Propionibacteriales > Actinopolymorphaceae > Actinopolymorpha > Actinopolymorpha sp. B9G3. The sequence continues at coordinate 106,839 of NZ_JBEEAB010000008.1, forward strand.
ACGATCGTGGTCTGCACCTGCGTCACCCGCGGAATCGGCGGTTCGGCAAACGAATGAGGATGACTGAGGAGGTCCCGATCATGGGCAAGGTGATCGGGGGGCCACGGTGTCCGTCGACGGGTTCATCGCGGACCAGAACGACAATGTGGGCCCACTGTTCGAGTGGTACGGAAACGGCGACGTGGCGACAACCCTGGGAGATCCGGACCGGGTTTTCCACGTGAGCGCCGCCAGCGCCGAGTACATTCGTTCGACCTCGGGCAATGTCCGCGCGGCGGTGATCGGTCGGCACCTGTTCGACATCACGAACGGATGGCACGGCGTACCCGCGGCAGGCGATCACGTCTTCGTGGTGACTCACCAGCCGCCCACCGACTGGGGGTTCCCCGACGCGCCGTTCACGTTCGTCACCGATGGTGTGCCCAGCGCCATCGCGCAGGCACAGGCCTACGCCGCCGACGGCGACGTGTCGGTGACCTCGGGCGACATCGGGCGCCAGGCTCTCGAAACCGGTCTGGTCGACGAGGTCCACCTCAGCGTGGCACCGGTCATTCTCGGCAGTGGGAAGCGCTTCTTCGGATCCTCCGCCTTGCCCCAACAACTGCTGGAGAACCCGCGGACCATCGAAGGGGATCGCGTCCTGCACCTCATCTACTCCGTCCGCCCGTCCTGACAGGCCGACGAACGCCTGCTGTCGCGGGGTTCTTCCCAGCCTTCACCTGGTCGGATCGACAAGGGTGAACGGTACGACAGACCTGAGCGGCACGTCGTCGCCGCCCAGCTGGGCGTGGAGAAGGTCGACGGCGCGGCGGCCCATCTCCTGCTGGTCCTGCTTGATGTAGACGAAGGTGCCGGCATCAGTCGGCGATTCCAGTGAGTCGAAGCAGGCGATCATCCGACGGTCGGGATCCCATTCACCCGCGTGCTCGAGAACCTGTCGCAGCAGGACGGCGATGTTGTACTCGCAGGCCACGAAGCCGGTGATGCCTGGTTCGCGTTTGAGGAAAGCGCGCAGAGCCTCGCGGTCGGCGCTCGCCACGTCCGCTGACCGCGACCCCGGCAGTGTGCTGTGGAATTCGGTGAAACAGCGTTCGGCGTCTGGTGGATGTCCGCGCTCACGCAGGACGTCACGGTATCCCTGCATCCGTTCCTCGATGCTGGAGGTGTTCTCGACCGGTGGGGACAGGAAGGCGACCTGCTCGTGTCCCTGGTCGAGCACGCGAGAGGTGAGGGCACGAGCCGCGGCTGCGTTGTCGGTGAAGACCGAGCATGCCGGGATCCCACGAAGGTACCGGTCGACCAGGACGAGCGGAGAGCGGTCGAGCACGAGCCGCACTAGGCTTGCGTTGTAGAACTCCCCGTGGACAGGGAAGACGATCAGTCCGTCCGCGACACCACCGACGAGGGCATCGATCGCCTGCTCCTCGACCTGCTGACTGTCCCGGGTCCGCCGGACGACCAGGTGGTAGCCGAGTTCTGCGCACCGCTCCTCGATCGCACAGAGGAGTTCCAGACCGTACGCCTCAGAGGCGTCGGGAAGCACCAGGGCGAGGCAGCCGGTGCTCGGTGGCCGCTCACGTGGTCGAGCACCAGCGTGACGTACGGCGTCGATGCGGCCGACGTCATCGGTCACGAACGACCCCATGCCGCGCCTGCGGTCGACCACACCGGCTTCGGCGAGCATGCGAAGCGCCCGCTTGGAGGTGATGCGGCTGACGCCGAACTGCTCCGCCAGCTCCTTCTCGGACGGGACCCGCTCCCCTGGCTTGAGAGTCTCGGTGCGGATCTGGTGGAGGACGTAGTCGTAGACCCGCTCGTAGAGGAATGGATCGGGCACGCGTCCTCCCGAGGGGCGGCTGGGCAGATCTATACCATCTTGCGACCATGTGCATTCTATCCTGCGACCACCGCACCGTGAACGTCTCGCATGGCCAACCCTTCCAAGCGTCACAGCAGTCCTGGCTGTCTAGCCCGCGCCATCGCGCGACCATACCGCGCACCGCGCAGTCGCCCGGAAACGGACATGTCATCTCATTGACATGTTGATATATCGAGAGCACCTTGGGTCTCGGTTGCCCTGTGAGTGATGGCGTTCCGGGTGCCTGAGCTCGGAACGCCATCACGCAGGACAGGCGCCAACGTGTCGACCGAGCGGCTCACGGGGACCGCCGAATCACCGGGAGGACCTCGTGAAGCATCACTTTTCAGGGCCGTCACGCCGTGCCGTGCTGGTCGGCGGTCTCGCGGCCACCGCAGGGTGGGGACTCGCAACGACGGCATCGACCGCACACGCGGCGCAGGTGCCGTCGCAGGCGTTGACGAAGTACGCGCGACGCGCCAGGGAAAGCTACGCCGCGCTGCAACGCTACTTCTACGACTCGCAGACGTCGTTCTACCTCGAGGAGTACCCCCACACGGGCGGCAACCCGTGGTCGTACGTCTGGCCGTTCTCGCAGGCGATGATCGCGACCCAGGACATGGCCGGACTGCCGGAGATCGGCAAGCGCTACACCGACGACGTAGCTGACCGCTACACGGCTCTCGAGGCCTACTGGAACGCCGAGACCGACCCGCCTGGGTACGACTCCTACCTGCGACCGCCGGCCGGGCATGGCGGGGACAAGTTCTACGACGACAACGAGTGGAATGCCCTGGGGTTCATCCAGCGCCACTACATGACCTCTGGCGGAGACGCCGCCGCGCTGCGCCGGGCCGCCGAGATCTTCGACCTCGTGGTGTTCGGCTGGGACACGGACCCGAGCCATCCCTGCCCGGGTGGCGTCTTCTGGACACAGGCCCCCTGGAGCAACGACCGCAACACCGTCTCGAACGCGCCGGGTGCCGAGGTCGGACTCCACCTCTACCTCGCGACGAAGGACGACCACTACCTCGACTGGTCGATCCGGATGTACGAATGGGTGCGGACGTACATGCTCGCGCCGAACGGCCTCTACTGGGACCACGTCGACCTCGCCGGGAACATCGAGAAGACGCAGTGGTCGTACAACCAGGGCACGATGATCGGCGCCGGCGTCCTTCTCCATCGCGCGACGGGCGAGCAGAAGTATCTCGACCACGCACGCGACACCGCGGCCAAGGCGCTCGCCTTCCTCGCCGAGAACGAGCGCTACTTCGACCAGCCGGCGAGGTTCCACGCGATCCTCTTCGCCAACCTGCTGCAGCTGGCGGCGGTCGAGCCGCATCCTTCGTACCGCAAGGCGATGGAGTGGTACGCCGACCAGTCGTACGCACGGTTCCGCGACCACACGACCGGCCTGTACCGCTTCACCGGCGACAACCCCGTGACGCTGCTGGAGCAGTCCGGCATGATCCGCATCGAGGCCATGCTCGGGTGGCACCCGTCGAGGTACGCCAGGCTCACCTGACCCGGTCGCGTTGCTCGCAGGCGCGACTGGGAACAGTTCCGCGTTCGTGGGTTTCGGCGCTGAGCGGGGCCTGACTCCGGGCTCGACAGAGCCCGCTGCAACGTGGCGAGAGAGGCGCGTTCCAACCGGGGCGGAAAGCCTGGTGCGGTTTGAGTCTGGTCCTTCTCTGCCGTACGTGGGCGTCCGCATGGGTTTGAGCGTCGCTTCGACCGGAGGTGTGTGACGACAAGTGGTATCCGGTCGGGACCACCGTGAATGTCAGCTACCTGCCAGCCGACCCCGCCCACATCCGCATCGTCGGGGACTCGGCCGCCCGGCTGGGTCGGGGTCTTGCCATCGGCGGCGACGCGGTGTTCTTCCTGATCGGTGGGGATCGTGTCCGCGGCGTTCCTGATCGGATGACAGTGCTGATCAGGCGGTGCCGGTCATTCGCCAGGTGGCGGCTCGGGTTGGATGGCGTAGGTGTGGCCAAGCGGGCTTTGTGCGGTGAGCTCGCCGGGACTGTTCTGGGTCCAGAACCAGCCGGCTTCGTGTTTGGCCCTGTGGTGTCGTCGGCATAGCGGGGCGAGGTTGCAGGCGCACGATGGTCCACCTAACCGGTGTTCGACGACGTGATCGAGGTCGCAGGAATCGGCAGGTCTGGAACACCCCGGATGAGCGCAGACCCGATGCCTCGCCTGAATGAATCTGCGCTGGGTAGCGGTGGGTCTATATCGGCGGCTGCTGGCCTGGTGGTAGACAACCTTCCCGCCGACGGTGACCGTGCGGCAGTACTCGAACCCGCCCGCGGCGGCGTTCTTGATGTCACCGATCACCTGGGGTGTGACCGCACCCAACCCGGCAAGCTCACCCGCCTTGTCACCAAGACCCAGCCACGTTTCCAGATCCGCGACCAGCTCCACCTTCGCCACCAGGGCTTCGTCACCGGTCTCGACGCACTCGCCGCCGTCACCCGGGTCGTCCCAGCTGTTCTCGGCGTCAGCGCGGGTGGCAGAAGCTGACTCCCCGACATCGACAGCAGCCTCGACATCGGCAGCAGCGTCGGCGTGTGGTGGGGTGGGTTGGCGGCCGCGGAGCAGGTCCAGCAACACGTCGGCTTCGATCTGCGCCAAGGTCCGCCCATCACCGGCGGTCTTGATCCGCTTCGCCGTGGTCTTGATGAACACCTGTGCCGCAGCCGTACCGGCAAGCGGTAGGTCCAGGCCGTAGATACTGCCGGTCCCATCCACACCCGCACCGAACCGGACCCGCCTGCCCTGCTGCGCCTCCCTACGCCGCTCCTCGGCACCGTCGGGGTCGAGTTCGAGCACCTTGCGCCGCAACCGGCGCACCAGCTGCGCCCGCGTCAACCCGATCCCCGCGGCGTCATCGGCGGCCAGAATGAAATCCTCCGCCTGTGCGGCAAGCTCGGGTGCCAGGCAGCAGGTTTCCTCGGAGATCGCCTGTGCCTTGGCCAGGCTGATCCGACCAGTGGTGAGCGCAGCGTGGGTGGCGGGCAGTCGTTCGGTCAACTCGAACGCGAACGACAACTCACGATCCGCGCACCGCGGCGACAACCCAATGGCCGCACCCACCTCCGCCGAGGCGAACTCGCCAAAACACCGGTTCAACTCCGGCGGCGAATCAGGTGTGCACGCAGGTGACCGCGCCACATGCGCCATCGACTCATAGAACCGCGCCGCCACCCACGACGCCTGCCGTTCCCACGCCTGCAAGACAATCACCCGGGCGTGGCCGTTCACCGCGGCGGTGTCGATCCCCGCCAACACCGCACCAAGCTCAGTACCCGGCGCAGCCGAAGCCAGCACCGAGAAGTCCACACCCCCGTGGTCGAACATACGGCCGATTCTACCAGTACATGATCACTGCCGCATCTCTCGAACTCCTTATATGCAAGTAATATCTGCCCAGTTCGAGCCGTCGTCACAACGGGACCTACGGACCCCGCCACAGCTGGCGCTCATCTCCCCTCTACGACCGAGCCGGCTGACGCGCCGACCCTTGCCCGCGTGCTCTCAGGCGTTCTGGAACAGCAGTTCTCGGGCGTGGTCGAGCGCGCGGTGGACGGCACCGGCAAGCGGGGCCTGGCCGGCCACCGCAGGACGTTCGATACGTACCGGCGTCGGCGTGTAACCGGCGACGGCTGCGCGGACGGGCCCGATCAGGCCGGGATGGCTGCCGATCGGTCCGCCGAGGAGGACGAGCTCCGGATTGACCACCGCACAGATGACCGCGACGACCCGGGCAACCGCATCGTGTACCCGACCCGCATCCTTGGTGCCGGCGTCGAGGGTGGCCAGAATCCGGTCGACGTCGAGCGTTGTTGCCGGACGTTGCGTGAAGCCGAGCCGGTCGAACACACCGACGAGGGTCTGCCCGGACGGGCTGATGTCGGGCAGGTAGCCGATCTCACCGGCGAGACCGTTCGCGCCGCGGACCAGGTTGTCGCCGACGTACAGGCTCATGCCGAGACCGGCCCCGAGATAGACGTACGCAACACTCTCGGCCGCACCGGCGTCGCCGTCCCGACGCTCGGCCAGGACCGCCAGGTTGACGTCGTTGTCGACAAGGAGGGGCGCGTCCGTCAGCTTGTCGAACACCTGACGCGGGTCGAGCAGGCCTTCCGGGAACGGCGACCCCGAGAGGGCGATGATCTCGTGATTCGCGGGGTCGACCGGATTGGCGACGGACATGGCGATCGCGCGGAGCGGCCCGGGTGTGGCAAGAGCGTCCTTGGTGGCCTTGCGGAGGCGCCGGACGAGGCCGCGGACGTCACCGCCCGGCACCGGGGGGTAACTGCGGTCGGCGATCGTGCCTCCCGCAAGGTCCGCGCACCGGGCCAGGACGCCTTCCTGGCTGACCTGCAGGCCGAGAACCCATCCTGCGGTAGGCGACAGCTCGTAATAGGTCGCGACCCGGCCCGGCCGGCCGGTCTGCACGCCGGTCTCCTCCAGGAGATCCGCTGCCTCCAGACGGCGTACGGACTCAGAGATCGTCGGCTTCGAGATGCCGGTGAGCCGGGAAAGCTCGACGCGGGTGACCCGTCCGCCGGTGAACACGTGGTCCATGACAGTGCGGTCTGTCACCTGGCGCAGCATCGCCAGGCGGGGCAGATCGCGCTCTCCTCGCCGCCCTGGCGTCGGTGGGCTCGTCATCTCACCTCTTGCGGGAGCCGATCCGTCACGGTTAACCTCAGCAGAGTTAGTAAACCAACCTTACCAACCTCACCAACTCGGCAAGACCAACTCGGCAAGGAGGTGGGAGCCGACCATGACCACCACGAAGACGACCCCCGGGACCACGCACGTGCCGGCCGACATACCTGCCGCGATCGCGCGTACGAAAGCGGACCTGCGGCGCAGGATCGGCGACTACGCAAGGGTTTTCCGCGAGGTCGAGGACGCCATGCGGACGGAGGTGGCAGCCGTGGCCGCCGCGCGCGATGTCGGCGAGGAGGTGTGGCCGGTCGTTCAATTCGCCGACATCGCCCACCAGTCCGTCCCCGCCGACACCATCACAGCCGTACGCAGACGAGGCTGCGCGGTGGTGCGCGGGACGTTCGAACGGGAGCGTGCCGAGGCGTGGGACCAGCAGCTGGTCGACTACGTCGAGGCCAACAACTTCGCCGAGACCTACCGCTGGATCGACGACGGCGTGTTCGGCGGCCTGGCCGCGGGAGTGCCGCCGATCTTTCCGATCTACTGGTCCAGGCCGCAGATGGAGGCGCGCGAGGACCCGCACATGGTCGCCACCCGGAGTTTCCTCAACGGCTTCTGGAAGCACGAGTCCGAAGGACGCGTGTGGTTCGATCCCCACCTGGACACGGCCTACCCCGACCGGGTGCGTCGCCGACCACCCGGCACCACGTCCGATGGGCTCTCACCCCACACCGACTCCGGTTCCGTCGAACGCTGGTTGCTCCCCGCCTACCAGAACGTCTTCCGGCACGTCTTCGACGGCGACTGGCGCTCCTATGATCCCTGGGACGGCGCCTATCGCACCGAGGTGAACGAGTTTCCCTCCACCGTCATGTGCTCGGCCTTCCGTACCTTCCAGGGTTGGACCGCCCTGGCCGACATGGAGCCCAGCGAAGGCGTGCTGCACGTCGTTCCGATCCCCCACGCGATGGTCTACCTCCTCCTCCGCGCGCTCCAGGACGACATCGCCGACGACGACCTCTGCGGCGCTGTCAACGGGCAGGCACTGCCGATCACCGAGCAGTACCACGCGGTTCTCCTGCCAGCCTTGACGCCCATCCCGGCCGTGCGGCCGGGCGACACCGTCTGGTGGCACGGTGACATGATCCACGCCGTCGGTCCCGTCCAGGACCAGAAGGGGTGGGGAAACGTCATGTACGTCCCCGCCTCGCCGTGGTGCCGGAAGAACCTGGAGTACGCCACCCGGTGCGGCCAGGACTTCCTTGCCGGTAAGAGTCCGTCCGACTTCGCCGCCGAGGACTACGAGGTCAGCTGGACCGGACGTCCGACTGTCGACGACCTGAGCGCTGTGGGGCGCAGGCAGCTCGGCCTCTGACCGACAACGCCGGACGCACCTCTCGGTCGGGCGAAGGGTCGTGCGGGCGTTGGCGCAAGCGTCAGCGGTACGCCTTGGCCTGGATGCCGTAGAGCTCGGCGTACGTACCGCCAGCGGCCATCAGGTCCTCGTGAGATCCGACCTCGACGAGTCGGGATCCCTGCAGGACAAGGATGAGGTCGGCCATCCGTACGGTCGAGAACCGGTGCGAGACCAGGATCGTGATCCGGCCGGCGCCAGCTCCGCCGCGCGCCTGCTGGGAGAAGCTCTCGAAGAGCGCGTGCTCGGTCTCCGCGTCGAGCGCGGCCGTGGGCTCGTCGAGCACCTGGAGCAGGGTGCCGTCCCGCATGAAGCCGCGCGCCAGCGCGACCTTCTGCCACTGCCCGAACGAAAGGTCGACGCCGTCGTCCCAGGTGGGTCCGAGCTGGGTGTCGAGACCGTCCCGTAGGCGGGCAACGACGTCGTCCGCTCCGGCACGGTGTACGGCGTCCTTCACCGCCGGACGGTCGTCCACGCGGGGGAGATCACCCACACCGATCGAGTGGCTGGCAGGAAACTCGAAGGTGAAGAAGTCCTGGTAGGCGCCGGCCATCCGCGCTCGCCATTCCGAGGCGGGCAGCCGCGCCAGGTCGACACCGTCGACGGTGATACGACCGCTCGCGGGTTCGTAGAACCGCGACAGTAGCTTCATCAGCGTCGACTTGCCCGCTCCGTTGTCGCCCACGACAGCGATCACCGAACCCGCCGGCAACGTGACGCTGACGTCCTCCAACGCCCACCGGTCCGTGCCGGGATAGCGGAAAGACACGTGGTCGAGGACGATGCCGTCGGAAAGCCGATCCGGTACCACGCCGTCCGCGGTGTCGCGATGCTCGTTCGCATAGGACTCGAGCCAGACCAGTCGCTGCGACGCGTCCAGCCACATGCGTACGAAGTCGGCTTGGCCGGCCGTCATCGCGACGTACTGGGAGAGCCGGCTCCCCGCGGTCACCACCAGCAGGACCTCCCCGGCGGTTCCGGACAGGACGGTCGCGGTCGCCACCACGGCACCGACGAGCGCGGCGGCGAAGAGGCACCAACTGGCGGCCTGCCACCACGCGGTGTGCCAACGGGTGCGGGCAAGCGGGGCGTACCACGACTCCCACGCCTCGCGACGCCGGCGCACCAGGTCGGGGCCGATCCGGGATAGGCGGACCTCCTTGCCTGGCGCCTGGGTCGTGCCGAGTGTGAAGAGATGCCGGTGCCGGCGTTCGTACGGCGCCACGTCTTCGTACACCCGCTGGGACACCGCGGATCGGCGGGCGGACACCCACACCGTCGGGAGGGCGAACGCCAGCAGCACCACCATGGCCGGATGGACCGACATCACCAGGCCCAGCGTGATCGCGAGGCGTAAGGCGGCACCGAGCATGCTGAACAGCGCGAGGAACATGTGGTCGAGCTGCCAGGCCTGCTCCTTCAACACCGAGAGCCGGTCGAGATAGTCCGGCCGCTCCTGGTGCTCGATGGTCGGGACCTGCGCCTGCAGCTTCGCGACGTGGCCCTCGAGTGTCGCGCCGACCCTCATCCGGAACGTCCGTTGGATGCGGCCCGCCAGCGTCTGCAACGCCCACGACCCGACGCCCGATGCGGCCAAGCCGACGCAGCCGGCAAGGATCTTGCCCTGGCTACCCTGCGAGAATCCATCGGCGAGCAACAGCAGCCAGACCGCGAACAGGCTGTCCGGTACCGCTTCCAGCAGCGCCATCCCGAACGACAGTGCGATCAGCTTCGGTTCGGCTTCGTACGCCAGACGCATCGAACGCCACAGCGTCGGCAGCGTGCGCGGGAGCGCCTGCGGCTCGGTGGTGGCGGTCACGCGTCCTCCCCCTCGGCGAAGCGGGCCGCCTGCAGGTCGAACATCGTCCGGTACCGCCCGCCGGCGGCCATCAGCTCCTCATGTGAGCCCAACTCGACGACGCGACCGCCTTCGAGCACGCAGATGCGGTCGGCGTGGCGCACGGTCGAGAACCGGTGGGAGACGAGGATCGTCGTCAGTCCTCGGGTGGCCACCAGGATGCGGTCGAAGACCTCCGCCTCACCGCGTACGTCGAGCTGCGCGGTCGGCTCGTCCAGGATCACCACCTGGGCTCCCTGCGCCACGGCGGCGAGCGCGCGGGCGAGTGCGACCCGCTGCCACTGACCGCCGGAGAGGTCGGTGCCTTCGGCGAACTGCTTCGACAGGACGGTGTCGAGCTCGGCCAGGTCCGCCGCGCCAGCCTGCGCCAAGGCCGTGCGTACGACCTCATCCGGGGCGCCAGATGGTGCGACGTTCTCGCGCAGCGTGAGCTGGTAGCGCACGAAGTCCTGGAACGCCGCGGCGATCTGGGCCCGCCACGAGTCGGGCGCGAACGTCCGCAGGTCGATGCCGTCGGCGCTCACCGTTCCTGACGTCGGGTCGTAGAGGCGGGCGAGCAACTTCACGAGCGTGGTCTTGCCCGCACCGTTCTGGCCGACGATCGCGAGCGACGTCCCGGCCTCGATCGTCAGGTCGAGACCGTCGAGGATCGGCCGGGAGTCCGCCCGGTAGGCGAACGACACGTCGTCGAACCGGATCTGTCGGGCCGGCAGCCCTTGTGCGGAAGCGGTTCCGGCCGGCAGGTCGCCAACCTCACGCATGGCCGGCTCCAGCCCGGCGACGACCGGCACCGGGCGTGACCCGTCCGCGAGCCACCAGTCGAACTCCAGCGTGGCCAGGGCGCTGACCCCGATCGCCGTTCCCGCGTACGCAATAAGCCGCGACAGGCTGAGGTCACCGCTCGACGCGGCCCGCGCCAGCGCCCACGCGACGATGCCGTTGCCGATCATGAGAACGAGCAGTGTGAGGCTGACCGAACGCTCCTTGAGGCGCGTGGCCTGCAGCGAGATCTCGAGCAGTGCCTTGCGCCGGTCGGTGAACCGGGTCGCCGTCCATTCGGCCAGCCCGAACAGCCTTATTTCCTTGGCCGCCGGGGAGTCCACCGCCATCCGGTACGCGTAGTCGGCGTGCCGCTGGTGCTCCCTCACCTCGTCGGAGCGCCAGTCGTTCCACGCCAAACTGTCGCGCAGCAGGATGTGCGGTGAAAGCCAGACGACGAGCAAAACCAGGCCGGCCCACCAGCGGAACCCACACAGGACGAGCGCCGAGACGATGCCGGCGCCGAAGCTGACGAATCCTGACCCGATGTAACCCATGCAGACGCGCAGCGCGGGCGAGGTGATTCCCAGGTCGAAGTCACGGGCGAGGCTGAAGTCACTCGCCAGGTCGGGGTCCTCCAGGTGCGCGATGCCGACCGGACTCACCGCCGCGGTCGCCAGGCGGTCCTGGAGTGCGGCGGCGGTCCGGTCCCCCAGGTTGGTCGCGAGTTCGGTGTGCAACGGACCGAGAACCTGCAGCAGCGCGAAGAGCGCGCCCACCGCCGCCAGCGGCAGCCCCAGTGAGCTGCTTCCCTCGATCGATCGGGCGCCGGCGACCGATCCGACCAGCCAGCCGATGGAGACCGCCAGCGCCGGGGGCAGTGCCGCGCGGACGACGATCAGCGCCCACCACGCGGCGGCCAGCCGGCGGTCCGCCTGCCAGATGGCGCGGAAGAGCAGCTGACACTCGGCCGAGTCACGGAGCCGAGCCCACCACGAGGCCGGGACCGCGCCGGTCGGCTGAGCCGCGACCGCCACCTCAGGAACCCGACGGTGGCAGCGGCGCGCTCAGCGTCAGGCCGTAACCGTCGGGGTCGAGAACCCCGGCCTCCCGGACGCCCCACGGCTGGTCGTTCGGCTCGGTGCTGATCCGGTACCCGGCCGACCTCAGACGCTCGACGATGCCGTCCACGTCGTCGACAGCGAAGTAGCCAAGGTAGTGCGGCGGCGACAGGTCGTGGCGCTGGTGCAGGAGCAGCCACGCACCCTCGGGATCGCCCTTGGTGGGCAGGTGCAGGGCGATGTCGCCTTCGGAGGACTGCCGCTTCAGCCCGAGCGCGTCTTCGTAGAACTGCGCCGATCTCTCCAGGTCGGCGCAGAAGATCACCAGTCCGTCGAACGCCAGAGTGCCCACTGCGGCCTCCTTTCGCCGTACGCCGACGCCACCGTGGCGTGCGAGTTGCGCAATGCGCATAATAGGCACATGAGCGGACCGGTGCCAGACCTCGCCGATGCGCGGCCAGCTCCACTACTGCGGGTCGCGGAACCGACCCTCGCCGCGACCATGCCGACCGCGATGCTGCTGGTCGACTACGCGCTGGCCTGGAAAGCCATGCCCACGCCGGAGTTGCAGGCCCTGGCGGAGCAGGTGCCGGCCGACACCGTCGAGGAGAGCTGGCCGGTCCGGGCGGCGCTGGCGCACGGCGCCGTCCTGCGCGCGGTTCTCCTCCACCACCTTCCTGCCGAGCACGCCGGGCACACAGACTGGCCGTCGCTGCGACGCTGGATCGCCGATTGGCCGGACGAGTTCGTGCTCGGCCTGATCGACTGGGGCGTGGACTCGGTGATGCACTACGGCAAACCACCGCGCGATCCGGCGCCGACGGCGGCGAGAATCACCTTCCTGTCTGCGCCCTCGCCGGCGATGCGCCGGGACGCTGCCGAGGTCCTTCGCGCGTGGAATGTTCCGAACGCCGCCGAGCGAGCGAACGAGTTGCTCGACGCCACGACGTTTCGATCTGCTCTGCTCAACCTGCTCGACGTCATCTGGGACGGCTGGCTCGACCGGGTCTGGCGCGAGTCACTCGACGCCATGCGTACGGCGGTCGCGTCGACACCCTCCCCGCCGCCGGGCTGCGGCGGCGCGCAGTGGATCAGCATGGTCACCGGACTGCGGCCCGACGAGCAGTACGCCGCCGCCGCCGAGGCCGCGACCGAGCTGGTCGTGATGCCCTCACCCGGCCTGGGCCGGAGCCTGTCGCTCTTCGCCGACCAGACCACGTGGGTGCTCTTCACCCCACACCGCGAACCGCCCTGGTCGGCGACCACCACATCGTCGGGTCGATCCGCTGGTACGACCGTGCGTACGAACGGAGGCGAACGGACCGGCATCTCCGTCGGCCGGCTGGCCGCGTTGGCGCCGACCATGCATGCACTCGGCGACCGGACCCGGCTGGCCATCACCCTGCACCTGCTCGACAACGGGCCACTCACCATGCAGCAGCTCGCCGACACGCTGGAGGTGCACCAGAGCACGATCTCGCGACAGGTCACCGCACTGCGGCGGGCCGGAATGGTCACCGTCCAGGACGACCGGCGCATCGCCGTCGACCGCGACGCGATCCGCCAAACGTGCCAGACCCTGCTCACGGCCCTGGACTGAGCGGCCGGGCGCCTGTCCAGGTGTGGTCACGCGACGGCCCGGCGATGGTCCGGTCGAGGCCTTGACAGGTCCCACGGATCGGAGCAACCTACCCAGCGAAACGTGAAGTTAATCGTATAACCATGCGATGTCAGACTCGCCGGATATCTCGATCGTTCCAGCCGCCGGGCACGGTGGCTCGTAGGACCAGGAGTGGGCGATGGGCAGGAACGGACTACCGATCGGTGGCAGACTCTCGCGGCGGGACGTGCTCGTCGCCCTGGGTGGTGCAGGCCTGGGAATCGGCCTGATGGGGTGCGAGGTCGTCACCGATCCGAATGCCGGCGGCGGCCCGCAACGCAAGAAGCCGGCGCGAAGGTACAACATCCCCGACAGCGGTGCGAAGCTGCCGACCGGCGAGGTCACGTTCCAGTGGATGGACAGCGGTGACCTGAAGGCGATGTTCGAAGAGCCGCTGTTCCGGGCGTACGAGAAGAAGCACACCAACATCACGATCGACTACCAGGACTCACCCTGGGAGCGGATCAACGAGGTGGTGCCACTCGGCGTCCGCAACGGCACCGCACCCGACGTGTTCGCGCAGCCGAACAACGTTCCCGTGCAGGTGATGGTGAACGAAGGATGGGTCGCCCCCATCGACGACCTCATCCCGGACTTCGAGACCTGGAAGAAGGGATTCCCGGACAACGCCTTCATCTCGGGCGTGCACATCTTCAACGACCGCACCTACGCCTGGCCGGTAACCTCGAGCAAGCGCTGGGGACACCTGCTGATGTACGACCGGGAGTATCTCGACCAGGCCGGCTACGACCCGGAGAGCCAGCCACTCAGCTGGGACGACTTCCGCGCGGCGGCGAAGAAGGTCACCCAGCAGGGCGGAGGCGACTACTACGGTCTGATGCTCGCCGGTACGGCGATCAGCGGTGTCGCGACCCGCCTGGCCGAGTTGGCCGGGCTCCGCGGCGATGCGGGTTCGGGGATCGACTGGAAGACCGGCGAGTTCACCTTCACGGCACCGGAGTTGCTCGACGCCTTCGAACTCCTCTTGGCGATCAAGTCCGACGGCAGCATCTTCCCCGGCTTCCTCAGCCTGGCCGACGCCGACTCACGCGCGCGGATGCCCCAGCGGGTCGCGGGCATGATCTTCGACGGTCCGTGGGACATCCCGGAGTGGCCGGCGATCAACCCTGACTACGACTTCGGTGTCGCGATGCCGCCGAGCCCCACCGCGGGCGAGTGGGCGCCGGCGTCGTATCAGGAGGTCGGCTCCAACCAGGCGTTCGTGTTCGCCGACGGCAAGCACAAGGAGATCGCGGGCGACCTGTTCTCCTACATGGGCAGCCTCGAGGGTCAGACGAACATCGTCACCGCGTCCGAGGGCAACCTGAGCTCGTTGATGCCGGAGGCCAACGAGCGGGCCCGGCAGACCAACCTGCTCACCGGCCGCGCCAAGGCAGGTTGGGATGTCGCCAACCGGCTGCTCCACGCCGCCCCGATGGTGGCGGTACGCAACCCCGACACCGTCCAGGTGATCCTGGAACAGAAGCCGGTGCAACCAGCGTTGGTCGACATCGCCCAGGGCATCTTCAGCGGCCAGGTCGATGACGTCAAGGCGGCCTTGCGCGACCTGTACGACCGCAGCAACCAGGCACTCGACGACGCGATCGAGGCCGCGCAGGCCAAGGGTGCGGAAGTCTCCCGCGACGACTGGGTGTTCCCCAACTGGGACCCCACGAAGGACTACACCCCCGAGATGTACGACGAGTTGGCGTGAGCGACGTGCGGCGTGCGCGACCCGCCAGCTCCTGCCCGGAGGTCAGCGATGGCGGTCACACGCGACACCCGTGAGCTCGCCCGCGCGGGACGCGGCAGCTCGAGCGGGACCTGGCAGCAGATCCTCAAGTCCCGTTGGTGTTATCTGTTCATGGTCCCGTCGCTGGTGCTGGCGGGGATGTTCACGTTCTATCCGATGGTGATGTCGTGGTACTTCTCGTTCCTGAACTGGACCGGGTTCACCGCGGACAAGACCTTCGTCGGACTCGACAACTACCGCGAACTGGTCGACGACCCGCTGTTCTGGGACGCGTTCGGCCGTTCGTTCCTCTTCGTCCTGGTCGCGGTTCCGGTCCGGCTGGTGTTGTCGCTTCTCGTCGCCATCCTGCTCAACAACCAGATGCTCAGGCTCGCTCCGGTCTTTCGTACGTTCTTCTTCCTGCCCGTCATCACCACGGCAGCGATCGTCGGCATCGTGATGACGTTCGTGCTGAGCCCCTTCCAGGGTCCGATGAACCAGGCGCTGACCGGACTCGGGATCGTGCCAGCACCCGTCGACTTCCTCGGCAACCCCGACACCGCGTTGTGGTCGGTCATGGCCGTGGAGGTCTGGAAGAACTTCGGTATCACGATGATCTACTGGCTGGCCGCGCTGCAGACCGTGCCGAAGATCTACTACGAGGCGGCGAAGGTCGACGGTGCCAGCAGGTTCCAACTGGTGCGTTACATCACCGTTCCGGTGCTGCTGCCCTTCGCCGCGATCATCACCCTGCTCACCGCCAACGCCACGTTGCATGTCTTCGCGATCGTGCAGGCGATGACCAAGGGCGGGCCGTACTTCTCGACGCAGGTGATCGAGGTCTACATCTACCAGACCGCCTTCGCCGCCGACCAGGCCGGCGGCGTGCCCCGGTTGGGTTACGCCTCAGCAGCCGGCTGTCTCTTCGGCGTCGTCGTCATGCTGATCGCAATCCTCCAGGTCTACGTCGCCCGCAGGGCCGCGCAGGCCAGATCCCAACTGGTGGGCGGCGGGTGAGAGGAGGACACATGGTGACCCTCGACAGCCAGGCCGGCCAGCGTGCGCCGACCACGCCGCGCCCGAGGCGGACCCGCGGGCGCATGACCACCTGGCTTCGCACGACCCTCATCTCCGCGGTGCTGTTCGCGGTCTGCTTCGTCTGGATCTATCCGTTCCTGTGGATGGTTTCCTCGTCGATCAAGACCAACGCCGAGATCTTCGCCGGACTGAGCCTGTTTCCCAAGGCGATCCGGCTCGACAACTATGTCCGTGCGTGGAATGACGCCCACATCGGGGACTACTTCTTCAACACGGTCTTCGTGACGGTCATGTCCATCATCATCTCCGTGCTTGCCGTCTCGATGATGGGCTATGTGCTGGGGCGCTACCGCTTTCCTGGCAAGAAAGTCGTCATCGGCCTGCTCGCGGCCGCCATCTTCCTGCCAGAGGGTTACACGATCATTCCGGTCTTCGACCTGATCAACAAACTAGGTTTGCAGGACTCGCTCTGGGGCATCACGCTGGCCGAAGCGGGCGGGGCACACGTGGTCGCGACGCTGCTCTTCGCCGGCTTCTTCAGTCAGCTGCCGAAAGAGCTCGAGGAGGCCGCGATGATGGACGGCGCCGGTTTCTTCCGGATCTTCTGGCAGGTCTACCTTCCACTGGCCAAGCCGGTGGTCGCGACCGCGGTCATCCTGCAGTTCATGCACTCGTGGAACGACTTCCTGCTCCCCCTGGTGCTCACCCTCAACCAGCCGGAGCTGCGTACCTTGTCGGTGGGAATCTACTCCTTCCAGGGTGAGTACTTCACCGACTGGAGCGGCATGGCCGCCGCCGCCACGATCAGCCTGCTGCCTATCATCGTGCTGTTCCTCTTCCTGCAGCGCTACTTCGTCGAGGGCGTCGCGGGAGCCGTCAAACAGTGAGCCCATCCCACAGTGAGCTCATCCCACAGTGGGCCCATCCCACAGTGGGCACAGCGGAGGTGCCTGACCACATGACGGGAACGAACGTGCTCATCCTCAAGGACGACGAGCACGGTCCCAGAATCGCTTCCACCGCGGGGCATCCGTTCGTCCAGACGCCGAACCTGGACCGGTTGGCGGCGCGTGGGGTGGTCTTCGAGAACGCCTACTGCCCGTCTCCGCTGTGCTGTCCGTCGCGGTCGTCGTTCATCTCGGGTCGGCCGGTGCACGAGATCCAGGCCTACAACAACTCGATGGTCATCGACCGACCCAACTACCCGTCCTACGGGCGGCTGCTCGACGAAGCCGGCGTGCACACCGTCCACGCCGGCAAGGTCGACGCCTACCGCCCGCCGCACGAGCTCGGGTTCAGCGAGATGCTCGGCGCCGACTACCGTGCCGACGGCGACGGTGAGATCAGCCGCGAACCCCTTGCCCTGCGGGGCGATGCACGCCAGCGCGCGCGTGGCGTCGGCGTCGTCGACGACCCGTTCCGCGCCGACAACCGACGGATGGCAGACGCGCTCGACTTCCTCGACCGGTCCACCGACCTCGGCAAGCCGTGGACGATGGAGGTCAACCTGATCGCGCCGCACTTCCCGCACCGCGTCACCCAGGAGCTGTGGGATCTCTACGCTGGTCATGACGACCTGCCGGAGTACGACGTGACGGCCACGCCCGCCCAGCATCCGTACGCCGAAGACCTGCGGAAGCACTTCGGCACGGACGTGTTCACCGAGGAGGCGACGCGGGCGCACCGCCGCGCCTACTACGGACGGGTCACCTGGGTCGACCGGCAGCTGGGGATTCTCCTCGACACACTCGAACGCACCGGCCAGCTCGACCGCACCGTCGTGGCGTTCACCTCCGACCACGGCGAGATGCTCGGGTTGTTCGGCATGTGGTGGAAGTGCAGCATGTACGACGACTCAGTACGCGTGCCACTGGTCGTCGCCGGACCCGGTTTCCCGTCGGGCGTACGCGTGCGCACTCCCGTGTCCCAGCTGGACCTCAACGCCGCCGCCTTCGCCGCGGTCGGGGCATCGCGACCGCCGGACCTCTCGGGAACCCCCTTGCAGCAGGTGCATCCGGACGATCCGGACCGGGCGGTCTTCGCCGAGTACCACGGGCACGGCACCCGGGGCAGCTCCTTCATGATCCGTCAGGGGCGTTGGAAGTTCCTCCACAACGCCAGGGCACCGCACCAGTTGTTCGACCTCGACGACGATCCGTTCGAGTTGCGGAACCTCGCCACGGACGCGCCGGATGTGGTGCGTACGTTGACCGAACGCCTGCGCGAGGAGTTCTGCGACCCGGATCTCGAGCAGGATCGGGCGGAGGCGTTCATCCAGCGTCAGCTCGCGGCGTTGGGAAGCAGCGGTTCCACCCCGCGTAGCCGGGTTCCCACCGGATCCTGATCGCCGCCCGACCCAGCGCTCGGCCAACGAGACCCAGCGCTCAGCCAACGAGACCCAGAGCGCGGCAAACGAGACTCAGAGCTCGGCGAACGAACCGTCCGGGTGGCGCCAGGGAGTGATCCGGTACCTGTGGCCCTCCCTGTCCGCGCGGCGCACGGCTTCCTCGTCCACCTCGATGCCCAGTCCAGGAGCGGTCGGCCTGGGGATGTGCCCGTCGACCAGCCGGAAGACCTCGCAGTCGACGAAGTCCGCCAGGAGTTCACTTCCGCCGTCGTGTTCGATCCCGAGGGCCTGCTCCTGGATCAGGAAGTTCGGCGTCGCGAAGTCGACCTGGAGTGAGGACGCCAGGGCGATCGGTCCGAGCGGACAGTGCGGGGCAAGGGTGGCGCCGAAGATCTCCGCGAGACTGGCGATGCGGCGTACCTCCGAGATGCCGCCCGCGTGCGAGAGATCGGGCTGCACCACGGTGATGCCGGCCTCGAGCACCGGCAGGAACTCCGCGCGGGAAAACAGCCGTTCGCCGGTCGCGAGGGGAATGACCGTGCCCGCCACGATCCGTGGCAACACCTGACCGTGCTCGGGCAGCACCGGTTCCTCGACGAACAACGGGTCGTAGGGCTCCAGACGGGTGAGGACCCTGCGCGCCATTGCCGGGGAGAACCGGCCGTGGAAGTCGACAGCCAGGTCGCGGTCGTCCCCGAGCGCCTCGCGAACCGCCGCGACCCGCGCCACGATGAGACGGGTCTGGCGCGGGGTGTCCACCGCACCGAGAGTGTGTGGTGCGCCGAGCATCTTGACGGCCGTGAGGCCCGCCTCGGCAGCGGCCGCTGCACGTTCGGCGATCGCTTCGGGGTCTGCACCGGCGATCCAGCCGTACACGCGTACGCGGTCGCGGACCGGCCCACCGAGCAGCTCGTGCACCGGCGCGCCACGCACCTTGCCGGCGATGTCCCACAGCGCCTGATCGACACCCGCGAGCGCACTCGACAGGACCGGGCCACCGCGATAGAAGCCACCTTTCGACAACACCTGCCAGTGGTCTTCCGTACGTAGCGGATCGGCACCGACCAGGAGTTCCGCCAGCTGGTGCACGGCCGTGCGTACGGTCTCGGCCCGACCTTCGAGGACGGGCTCGCCCCATCCGACGACGCCGTCGTCGGTCTCCACCCGCAGGAACAACCAGCGCGGAGGTACGAGGAACGTCTCGACCCTGGTGATCTTCATGAGGGGTGAACCGCCTTGTCTGAGGGGGGTTTCGGATGGACCCGGTGAGGACCTGGAACTCGACACTACGGCGACAAGACTCGCGCGGAACCGCAGCAGGATCTCGCGTAGCGTTCATCTGCGGGAAGTCTCGGCCACGAAGGGACATGGAACCGTCCATGCTGTACGAACTGAAGGATCTGCGGAGCCGGGCGGCGACGGCGGAGAACCGGACCGCCGCTCCGGGCGCCGGCGGCCAGGCGGGCGGCGGGCGGAAGGGGTCACCCTGCCTGTCCCCGCTGGCGCGGGGAGCGACGGCGACCCTGCTCGACCACACCGGGCCGGGCGTCGTCCGCCACATCTGGTGCACGATCCCACCCGGCAACGTCGACCACCTGCGCAACACCATCCTGCGGATGTACTGGGACGGGCAGGCACACCCCAGTGTCGAGGTGCCGCTCGGCGACTTCTTCGGGGTGGCACACGGCCGGCAGGTCGAAATGGGTTCGACCCTGCTGTCCATGCAGGGCGGCAAGGGCTTCAACTGCTGGATCCCGATGCCGTTCCGCGAGCACGCGCGCATCACGGTGGAGAACGAGTCCGGCTCCGACGTCCCGATGTTCTTCTACCAGGTCGACTTCACCGTCGGCGACGACCTGGACGAGACCGCGGGGGCGTTCCACGCGCAGTTCAGGCGGAGCAACCCGTGCCCGCTGCACCAGGACTTCGTGATCCTCGACGGCGTGGAGGGGCGCGGCGTCTACCTCGGCACGGTTCTCGGCGTCCGCAGCATCTACCGGGACTGCTGGTGGGGCGAGGGCGAGGTGAAGTTCTTCCTCGACGACGACCGCGAGCACCCCACGATCTGCGGCACCGGCGCCGAGGACTACATGGGCTCGGCGTGGGGCCTCGGGAGGGTCTCCACGCCGTACCAAGGTGCACCCCTGGTCGACGGCGACACCGGTCTCTACTCGATCTACCGCCTGCACGTCGCCGACCCGATCCACTTCCGGCAGCGCCTCGCGGTGACGATCCAACAGATCGGGTACGGAGACTACGAGAAGGCAAGGGAACACTTCGGGGACGACTTCACCGGCTACCGGGCGGCGGGGGCGCCCGACGGTGACCCGCGCGGCATGTTCGACCTCTCCGACGACTACTGCAGCGTGGCGTACTGGTACCAGTCCCTTCCCTCCCGGCCGTTCCCGACCCTGCCCGACCGAGCGGCACGACTGGCGGACCTCGCACCGGTAGGCGCCGACGCGCCGGCACGGTCCGACGCGTGAGCGCCGGGCGCCGGTCGACGGCGGGCGACCTTCCGCGCAAGGTGGTCGTCGGGACGACCGTCTTCGGAGCGGCGGCCCCCTATCCCGGCCTCGCAGGCCGGGCGGAGGAGCTTGCGGCGCTGGTGGACGAGATGGCCGCCCGCGCGATTGAGGCGTGGCCGGAACGCGGCCTCGACCTCGCCGTCCTCCCGGAGGCCGTCCTCACACCGAACGCCGACCAGGCGTCGGACCGGTCCGTCCGGCTCGACGATCCCGCCGTCGACCGGTTCCGCGGCCTCGCCCGTCGGCACCAGACCTACCTCCTGCTCCCGCTGGACCTGGCCGAGGACGGCCCGGCCGGTCCGTCGTACGCCAATGCCGCCGTGCTCCTCGACCGGCGCGGCGAGGTCGCGGGGATCTACCGGAAGGCGCATCCAGTCAGTGTCGTCGGCTGTCCCGACGACGAGGGCGGAGTGACACCTGGCGCCGACTTCCCGGTCTTCGCGTGCGACTTCGGGGTACTGGGCGTCCAGATCTGCTGGGACGTGGTCTACGACGACGGCTGGGCCGCACTCGGCGCCGCAGGGGCGGAGATCGTCGCGTTCCCCAGCGCCTCACCCGCCACGGTCCGCGCGGCCGCGCACGCGGCTCGGCACCGGTACTTCGTGGTGTCGAGCACCCCACGCGACAACGCCACGGTGTACGAACCGACCGGTCTCGTCGCCGCCCGGATCCACGACCACGGCACCGTGCTGGTCCACCGGCTCGACCTCAGCCACGCCGTCCTCGGCTGGTCGCCCGCCCTGCGAGAGGGCAACGCACTCCGGGAGAGGTTCGGCGACCGGGTGGGGTTCCACTACGACGAGCGCGAGGACATCGGCCTGTTCTGGTCCGAGGACGACACCACGACCGTCGAGTCGATGGTCGCCACGATCGGCGCGGAACAGATCGACGCACAGATCGCCCGCAATCTCCGCCTGCGGGCCGCGCCTCCTGAGGTGTAGAGGCGGGTAGCGCTCAGTGCCCGGCAAGGAGCAGGCCGATGGCGTGCTCCCGACCCGCGGCGTCGGGTGGGGTGTAGCGACGCGTCGTGTCGAGCCGCTTGTGGCCCATCAACTCGGCGACGGCGACGAGCGAGGCGCCGCCGCGGAGCAGCCGGGCCCCGAACGTGTGCCGGAGGACGTGTGGCGTGACCGGTGGCGCGTCGGCGTCCCCGGCGATGCCCGCTTCGCGGCCGAGGCGTAGGACCAGGTCGTCGACGGATCGGGAGGTCAACCGACCGCCGCGGCGGTTGAGGAAGAACGCCTGGAGGTGGTCGGCACCTCGCCACGTACGCCGTTCGCGGATCCATCCCCGCAGCACTTCGACCGGCTCGGCCCGCAGCGGGACCTCGCGAAGGCTGCTACCAGCGGAACTGCGCACGACGAGGCGGGACTTCTGCCGGCCGACCACCACGTCGGGAAGGTCGAGCGAGACGAGTTCGGCCACGCGTACGCCGGTGTAGAAGAGGGCGTACGCGATGGCCCGGTCGCGCACCGACTCCCGCTCGGCAACGGCGTCGAGGAACCTGCGCTGCTGGTCCTCGTCCAGGATGCGTGGTGCGGGATCCGGCAGCTCCTCCCGCACGACCTCCGCCGGGCCGAGCCCCAGGTGGCTGTAGAAGTGGTCCACCGCTGTCAACATCGCATTGACAGTGGAGGGGCGAGCGCGGCGTTCGCCCGTCACCCAGGCGCGGTACTCCCGCACGGCGCGGTCGCGGGCCTGCCGGTCGGCCAAGGGGTCGCCGCCGCCGAGATCGGAACCACCGACGTCGCCGCCGGACAGCCAGGACAGGTAGCCCGCGACCCGGGACCGGTAGGCCCGGCGGGACTGGTCGGCGAGACCGGTGGCCGTGAGGTGCGCGTCGTAGGACTCGAGAGCGGCGTGCGCCTGGTCCGCGCTGATCAGCGCCACCTGCGATCGACCACCTCTCGCCCTCGAGCTCCGCTGGCGATTCTAGCCTCCCGGAGGCTTCCGATATCAGAAGTCAGCAGGTAGGTTACTTCCGATATTCCGCAGTATCGGCCGAGCAGCGTCGGCCAAACAGTGTCGGCCAAGCAAGGCAAGTGGCGAGCCGACACAAGGGCCACGACAGAACGGCTACCGGGAGGCAGGGGATGGGATCGACGCGGGGGCTCGGGAAGCAGTTCGGCCGGCTGTGGTCCGCGTCGACGCTGTCGCAGTTCGGAGGTGGGATCCACGGTGCGGCCCTCCCACTTCTGGCGGCCTCACTCACCTCGAGCCCCGCCATGGTCGCGGCCGCGGCGGCGGCCGTGGAGCTGCCCTGGTTGGTGTTCGGCCTGCCTGCCGGCGCCATCGTCGACCGCGTCGACTCCCGGCGCCTCGCGGCCTGGGCCGGCGTCGCGAACGCCCTGCTGGTGGCGATCCTTGCCGCCATGGTCGCCCTGGACCGGGCCAGCCTGCCGCTCCTGTTGTCGATCGCCTTCGCCTGCGGCACGTGCGGGACGCTGGGCAGCACCGCCGTGACGACGATGACGCCGAAGCTCGTCGATCATCAACAGCTGGACCGGGCCAACTCCCGACTTGTCACAGCGGGCTCCGCCGGGTCGGAGCTGATCGGACCGCCGCTCGGCGGCTACCTGTTCGGGCTGGTCGCGGCGATCCCGTTCGCGGTCAACGCCGGCACCGCGGCGCTTGCGGCGGCCCTCGTCTTCTCCCTGCCGAGCGTGTTCCGCGACGCCACCGTGGAATCCGTCGGCGCTCGCCCGCGACGGCTCTGGCGCGACATCACCGACGGCGCACGCTGGCTGGCACGCCACCGGAGGCTGCGAGCCGTCACGGTCCTCAGCGTCGTCTTCCTACTCACCGACAGCGCGTGGTTCGCCCTGATGGTCTTGTACGTACGAGACATCCTGCACCTGCCCGCGAGCGCGTACGGTGTCCTTCTCGGCATCGGCGCCATCGGCGGACTGGCCGGCGGATTCAGCGCGGCGCGGATCTCCCGCACCGTCGGCTCGACCGGTGTGTTGCTCGCCAGCCTGCTCCTGTCGGCCGCGGCCGCGCAGGCCGTCCTCGGGCTCACCTCGCACACCATCCTCACCGTGCTGATGCTGGCCGTGAGCAGCTTCGCGTTCGGCGTCTGGAACGTCGTCACGACCACGCTGCGACAGAAACTGAGCCCCTCCGACCTCCTCGGCCGGGTCACCAGCGCGAACCAGACGGCCATCCTCAGCGCCTCGCCACTCGGCGCTCTTCTTGGTGGCCTCGCCGCGAACGCGCTGGGACTCCGCGCGCCCTTCCTGCTCGGCGTACCGCTCCTCGTTCTCGGCGCGGCCTACGGCTACGTCGCCCTGCGCCGGTGAGGCGTTCAGCCCGGGACCACGATGACCGGGCCCCTCAGCGCGGAATCTCGGCCTGGATCATCCGGCCGAGGACGTTCCTGGTGATCCGCCGGACCCGGTCGTCACCGTCGCCGAAGTCGAGGTACGGCGGATTCATGGCCGCCGGAGGGGCCGAGAGCAGCTTGCACCACCAGCACGTCGCGGCGTTGAACACGTAGTTGCCCTTCGCCGCGGTGTAGAGAGTCGCGGCATAACGGCGATCGCTCGGCTCCCCGACGTCGCTCGTCACCTGGCCCTCGGCGAGGACCACAATCGAGTCGTGTCCCGTGGCGACCGGATGACCGTGGTACTCCCATCCCACGAGGTGGGGAATGCTGTCGCCGTGCTTCATCCCCGTGCCGTCGAACACCCAGTGGTCCGGGGCGACACAGGTCCAGTCGGCCAGCCCGACACCGCGCGACGTCGACCCCATCAGCTCGGCCTCGTCGAATCCGCGGTCGACCAACGTCATTCCACGAGGGGAACGGCCATCGGCACCGGGCAGCAGCTCGATCCGACCTGAGACCGAGTTACCGGACAGGAACGCAAGACCGACACCGGCGTCCCTCGCCGCGGTGACGTTGCCGAACATCTCCCGCGTCCAGTACTCGTCGTGTCCCACCGAGAGGAACGCCTTGCTCCGCAGCAGTCCCGCGCCGTCCTCGTGGGTGTCGAGGTTGGAGACGTAGGTGAGGTCGTAGCCTTCCTTCTCCAGCCAGTACGCCAGTGGGAACTCCGTCATCAAGAACTCCCCCGACCCGTTGGTCAACGGTTCGAAACCGGCCGGGATGCCGTTCCAGTACACCGCGTACGGCCGAAAGAAGCCGGCGTCATACGCCTCCTCGCTCCCGGGGTCCCACGGGCTGGTCGGCGTGTCGTACAACGATCGCCACTGCGGCCAACGGTTGTAGGCGGTCCAGGTGAAGTCGGAGACCTGGAACATCACGTCCGCCGGACGGTCGTCACGCACGACGAAGATGATGTACGCCTCGGACTCGGAGTTTCGCCAGGTGCGCAACTTGCCGAGGTAGACACCACTCACCCAGTCGTGCGGAATCTCCAGGCGGACGGTCTCCTCCCACCGGCACTCGACGAGGTGGTTCGGGCCGTCGGCGGGCGTGGGCTGCGGTGTGGCGATGCGGTGCCCGAGGTCGAGCGGGCTCAACCTCCTGACGAGCCGCCCACCCGTGCCGCCGTAGTAACCCATGCGGAAGATGTCGAGCTGGAAACGGTCCTCCGGCTCGGCACTCACGTGGATCGTCAACGTCTGCCCCGGTCGGACGCTGGGGCGCGAGACGTACCCCTGGATTCCGGTCCGGACACGCCAGCCGGCAGCGTACGGTTCGTCGGCGTCGCGGGTGACCTTCGTGAGAATCCAGTCGGTCGTGCCAGGCTTGGCGTTCTCGGCCCGGATGACGTCTGACGGGGTGGCTTCCACAGACAACGCCTACTCCCCGTCGAGATGACTAAGTGCAAGGGGGCGCCGGTGAAGCGAGCGGCTCATCCGCGCCCGGATGGCAAGGCCGAGGAGGAAGGCGCACTGGGTTTGTGCGCCGATCGACGAGAACGCCGCCAGCCGGGATGCGGGGAGCTGCGAGTCAGGCGACTCCCCTTGGACTTAGTCATCTAGGTACCACTGCTCCATGCTGTAGGTCACGATGATGCCGTACACGTCCCTTTTCACGCCTGTCGCGACGTTCTTGACCCGCTTGGTGAAGAACGTCGGCCAGTCCGCCTGCTCGAACGGGTTCAGCATCCACACGTTGTCGCGAATGCTCTTGATGATCCCGTCGATCGCCGCATCACTCTCCGGCGAGCCCAGCCGGGCCGACGTGAACTCGGTGTGCATCTCGAACAACTCGCGCACCTCGGCAGGAGGCTCCTCGCCCTCCTCACCCTTGGTGGCGTGCCACAGCTGCCACTGCGGACCCCAGTTGTTGAACGGGAGGTAGTCGTCCATCCCGGCCGACCGCCAGATCGGATGGTGCACCCAGATGGCCGTGGCCTTGAGCTCGTTGAGCTCCTGCCGCTCACCGAGCACCGTGGCGTCGATCTTGCGGAGCGTGGTGTAGACCCCGACCTCCTTCCAGTACTCGGCCACGAGTTCGGCCAGCGGGATGTGGTTCTCCGACAAGTCCGCCACCTCGAACGGGATGCGGAACCGCTCGCCGTCCGGCCCCAGGCGCCAACCCTCGCTGTCCTTCTGGTCCAACCCCATCTCGTCGAGCAGCCGATTCGCCTCGGCCGGGTTGAACTCTCCGGAGTTGGTCTCCTCCGGAAGCTTGGCGAACTCGCCCAGGTAGAAGTTCTCGATCAGCTCCTCGCGGTTCATGGCAAGGCTCAGCGCACGCCGGAAGCGCACGTCACCGGTGACCTGTCGCCACACCTTGTCGGTGTGGGTGAGGTTCAGGAAGATCGTCGTCGGGATGACGTGCTGGTTGGGGATGAGGATGTTGATGTCGCCGCTGTCGGCCTTGTCGGCGAACAGCTCGAGCTTGCGGAAGGTCGCCCGCTCACCGAGGTAGTCGAACTCGCCGAAGAGGGCGCGCGAGGTCAGAGTTTCCTTGTTCTGTACGACCTGCGAGCGGATGCCGTCCATGTACGGCAGCTGGTTGCCCTCGGCGTCGACCTTGAAGTAGTACGGGTTGCGCTCGTAGTTGAAGGTTCCGCCGTTGACCTCCTTGAGCACCCACGGCAGCAGTGTCGGGTGCCCAAGGCCCTGCTCGGTCGTGGCGTTCCACAGCCAGCTGGTCAGCTGCTTGGCGTTGAACAGGTTGAACCATTCACCCTCTGGAAGTGAGGCGTCCTTCACCAGGGCGGCCAGCTTCGCCTTCGACGCGTACTTCACATGGAACTGTTCGAGATAGTGCCGCGGCTTGATGATGTCGCCGTACCCTCGCCAGCCGAAGATCGCCAACTGCATGGGGAAGGTGCCATAGCTCTTGTCGAACGTGAGGCTGAACGTCCAGTCGTCGATCACCTCGAGCTTCGCCGGCGCGGCGTCCGCACGCTTACCCGCCTGCAGGTAGTCGGGGAAGATCGGCGTGATGTCCTCGTTGTGGAGCACGTCCTCGAAGGCAAACCGCACGTCGTCCATGGTGACCGGCTCACCGTCGGACCAGCGCAACCCCTGCCGCAGGTGGAAGGTGTAGACCGAGTCGTCGGTGTTGGCCTCCCATTCCTCGACGACGTTCCCGTGGATCCCCGGCTTCTCGTCGAAGTCCAGACCGCTGGGCGCCCAGATCAGCGGCTCGTTGATCCCGATGAAGATGATCGGATCGCCCGCCGGCGACTCCTGGGCCAGCTGGAAGGTCCCGCCGAACTTCCCGGGCCGCATCCGCGTGAACTTGTCGTCCACCAGGATGCCGGGATTCACGACGTACGGCTTCTTCGGCAGCCGCTCCTTCAGCGCGGGCAACTCACCCGACTTCACCTGCTGGGCCAGGATCGGGGACTCGCGGAACTCACCGGGCATCTTCCGGCTCGGCGCGGCGTCCGACGGTGCCCGGTTGGAGCCGTCTCCTGAGCAGGCGGTCGCGACCGCGCCCGTTGACATCAGTGCGAGGCCGAGCAGATTGCGACGAGTGAACGCGTTCTGGAACACGGTGCCTCCTCAGGGCATGAGTCCACCAGTTCGTGCGCGGTACGACACTGCCTGGGGAGCCGCCTGTCAAGGACAGTTCAGCCGGGGACCCCGAGATCCTGCTTCTCCAGTCCAAATCGGCCAACTCGGCCGATACATCACCGCGACAGGAGTCACGCACGGCGCACACATTTTGGGGCGCGTGCAACGCTGGTGGCAGGTGGTACGCCACGCTCCACGATCGGCCTTCGACCCACCTGCGATCCGACTCCGGCCCAGCTTCGATCCGTACGGGGGACTACTCATGATCCGAACCCTTCTGCGAGGACGTTCAGCAGAAGTGGGCACGGCTCACCAGGTACTCGCCGACGCCGCCGCAGCGCGACAGTGCGCGGTCGTCGTCGTCAGTGGCGAGCCGGGCATGGGCAAGACCGCCCTGCTGGAGTCGATGGTGGCCCAGGCTGAACGCGCCGGATATGTGGTGGGGGCGGGGAAGGCCGAGGAACTGGACCAGATCTCGCCGATGGCGCCCTTGCTGCTCGCGCTGCGGTCCAGCCGCCCGCCGCTGCTCTCGGCGGACGACTTCGCCGCCCTTGGGCCCCTGTTCGACCAGCAGCTGTGGCTGGTGGATCGGCTCGCGGCGACCCTCGAGGACCGTTCCCAGGACGCTCCGCTCCTCGTCGCGGTCGACGATGTGCAGTGGGCGGATCCGTTGACGCTCTTCGCCCTGCGGCTCCTTCCGCGCCGCGTGGCCACCTCGCCGATCGTCTGGCTCCTCACGGTTCGTCCGGACAGTCCGGGAGTGAGCGACCTGGCCGCGGCAGTGGGCCGCGACGTGCCCGTACGCCACATCGAGCTCGGACCGCTGTCCCGCGAGGCGATGCTGGCTCTCGCCGAGGACCGGCTCGACCGGCACCCTGGGCCGCGGCTGACGCGCCTGCTCGAGGGAGCCGGCGGCAATCCCTTCCTGGCCGTGGAGCTGGTCGAAGGCCTGGTGAACGAGGCCCTGGTCGATGGCGAGGATCTCGCGCCCACCGGTCAGAAGGTGCCGACCCGCCTCCGTCACGCGCTGCGGGGACGAATGCACGGATCGCGTACGGGCGCATGGGAGCTGCTCCGTGTGGGCTCGGTCCTTGGCGACACGTTCAACGTCGAGGATGCCGCGGCACTGCTCCGCGAGCCGACCACCACGCTCCTGCCCAAGCTCGAGGATTCGGTACGAGACGGACTCCTGCTCGACGACGGACACCAGGTGGCGTTCCGCCACGACCTGATCCGCGAGGCGGCCTATGAGGATCTGGCGCCGTCGGCACGCCGTGTCCTTCACCGGTCGGCGGCCGAGCACCTGCTGGCGACCGGACGCTCCGCCGTCGAGGCCGCGCACCATCTCATGGTGGGCGCAACGGCGGGAGATCGGCAGGCGGCCGGGGTGCTCAGGCATGCCGCGGCCGACGTCGTGCCGCGGACGCCCACGACCGCCGTCAACCTGATCACCCGTGCGTACAAACTCCTCAATCCGCGGGATCCGCTGAAGCTGGAGGTGGGCCAGGATGTCGTGGACGTCTTCGTCCACGCGCGGCGGGTGCAGGATGCGATCTCCGCCGCCGACGAGCTGCTCCGCTCCGCCCCGGACAACGAGACGGCCGCACGTATCCAGTCCCAACTCGCCCGGCCGCTGTGGGATCTCGGCGTCGACGAGGAACTTCTCGCCCGCGTCGACGCGGCACTTCGCCTCGACGGGGTGTCGGCGCCGGTGCACGCGCTGCTGCTGGCCCAGCGCGCCCTCGCACTGGCGCGCGGCGACGATCCCGAGGGTGCCAGGGAAGCCGGCAGCGCCGCCCTCATGGAAGCCGAACAGCTCGGGCACCGCGACGCTCGGGCGACCGCCCTGCGCGCGCTCGGACATGCCGCGACCACCGATGGACGGTTCGCCGCGGCGCTGGACCACTTTCAGCAGGTTCGGGCGTTACTCGGCGGTCTTCCCCAGGCAGGGGAGCTGGTGGCGCTGGGACACCTCGACCGGTACGAAGAAGCGCGCTGGGGCCTCGCCGACGCGCGTCGCCAGGCCGAGGAGCACGGCGGGGCCTGGGAGGTGCCGGCCTTCGGCTGGTGGCAGGCCGCACTCGACCTCGCGGCCGGGCGGCTGGACGAGGCCGAAGCCGGAGCGCTCACCATCGTGGGACTGGCCGAGGACCTGCAGGAGTACAGCTATCGCGTACAGGCGTACTCCCTGCTCGCCCGCATCGCCCTGCTGCGTGGCGATCTTCGTCAGGCCGACCGCCATCTGCACGAGGTCAGACGGTGGCGGAGGTCGGAGGTCCGGTTGGGTTCGGCGCAGGGCGCACTTGCCGAGGCGCTCTATCTCGACGCCTCGGGAAACCCGGCGGGTGCAGCACATCTGCTCGCCGATGCGGCGGACTCGCCGGCGGCACTGACCCGTCACACCTACAGCGGGTATCACGCGGAACTGCCCATCATCGTCCGGATCGCGAGGAACGCCGACGATCCCGATCTTGCCCGGCGGGCCGCTCGGTTGGCCGAGCTGTACGCCGAGCGCAACCCGGGGGTGCCCACCATCCAGGGCGCCGCGGCGCACGCGCGGGGTCTGGTCGCCGACGACGTGGAGCTCCTCGACCGGGCCGCCACGCTTCTGCGCGACAGCCCGCGTCCCCTGAGTCGCGCCATGGCCGTGGAGGACCACGGCCGGGTCCTGCTCGCGCACGGTCACCGAGACGCTGCGGTCGAGCAACTCGATCTCGCCTGGGACACCTTCGTCGGTCTCGGCGCCACCGGTGAGGCCCGCCGGGTGCAGCGCCGCCTTCAGACCGCGGGCGTACGGCGGCGGCGTTGGCTCACCACGGCGTCACGGCCGCGCTCGGGGTGGCCGGCGCTGACCGAGACCGAACGCCGGGTCGCCCAGCTCATCGCCGAGGGGCGTACGAACCGTGCGGTGGCACAGGCGCTCTTCCTCTCGCCGAACACCGTCGGCACGCACCTGCGTTCGATCTTCGGCAAGCTCCGGGTCAACTCGCGGGTGCAGCTGACCAGGGTGGTCCTGGAACACGCGTAAAGGCTGAATCGCCACAAGGGCGCCGCCTCGCCGCCGTCCCGACGTGAACGACTCACCTGTTCAGGTGAGGTCGCTGCACGTTGCCGGTGCTCCGCTGTGCGTACGCCCTCCTGCATCTGGTGCGAATCTGCGATCTGCCGAAGCGCCTTCGGGCTGAACTCTTGTGAATGCGGCGCGAATGTCCGCACCGACCGAAGGACCTAAGTCACAAGCCCGGGGCCCCCCTCCACGACCACGAAGGCAACGCTCATGATCGTTGGTGTCCTGACCGCCGTCGCGACGTCCGTCGGACTGGCTCAGGCGCTCGCCCTCCTCGACCAGACCCGCAAGCTGCGGCGCGCGGGTTCCGCGCGCGAGGTCTCCGTCACCTTCCTGGCGGCATCCCTGACCGGCAGCGTGATCTGGTTGGCCTACGGCCTGCTCCGGATCGATCCTGCGCTGTTGATCGTCAACTCCGCGGGGCTCTTCGGGGCGAGTGCGACACTCGTGACCGCACTGCGCTTGCGTCGCCGTCACCCGGCCGCAGGGGTCGAGGCGCGTCCGCAGGCCGGTCTGGCCATGGAACCGGCATCCGCCATGGCATCGGCGGCCGGCAGGGAATCGGCGACCGGCAGGGAATCGGCGACCGGCAGGGAATCGGCGACCAGCAGGGAATCGGCGACCAGCAGGGAACCTGAGCCGCGCCCGCAGCCCGACGGCGTGGCACCGCCAACCCGGCTGGGTCCCACGCGGCGAGTGGGATCCGCGTGCCCTCCCACGCCGGCGGCCCCTCGCGTCGAGCACATCCGGCTCTCACCTGCGGTGGGGCGGCATCGCGATCTGGCCATGCTGAACTGATCCGACGGTCACCGAGCGCCCCGTGATCATGAAGGTTCTTGGGGCGTATACGCCGATCTTCCTTCATGATCATGGAACAGGTAGGGCACCTGGAGCCATCCGCCGACGTCGACGCGGCCGGCGCGCGCGGCGGCTTGCCGGGCGCCGCGATTGTCGGCGTGGATCCTGCCGATCAGGACGCGGGTCTCGTCCGGCACGGCACGGGCGAGCAACGTGGCGAGGTGTGCTCCGTAGCCGCGCCCGCGGAACCTCGTGGCGAGGACGAGCTCCTTGACGACGTACGCCGGCATGCCGAGCGTTTCTCCCTCGGTGCTCACCGCGACGTAGCCGGCCCACTCACCCCCGACCGTGACGTCGAACAACGTGCCGGCCGCGAAGTACTCCTCGAGATCGTCGCGGTCCGAGAGCACCGCCTGGTGCGCATGCGCGTGGTGCTCGGAATCCACGTCGTCGTACGCCACCCGGGCCTCGTCGTAGTACGCCAGGGACGAGGCCGGTGCGAGGGCCAGCTCGTCTGGTACCACCTGGCCGGTCCCGACGCGGAGGTCCCGCACCGGCGCGGCGACAGACCGCCGGTCCCGCGCAGTTCCCGGGAAGTAGTCGACCGGCTCGGCACTCCACAGCCGCAGATAGCGCGGTCGCAGCGGCGCGAAGGGCTGCGCGCATGCCCGGGCCAACGCCGGCAGGTCATCGGCCCTGAACGGTCGACTCGTCACCGTCGCGTCCACGAACGGCCTGGTCGGGTCTCCGCCCTCGTACCTCATGCTCGCCATCGCGAAGAGATCCTCGCCAGCGCCCACCCACCGGTTGAGGAGTGTCTCGGCAGGTTGACCGGGCGCGAACCGCAGCGTCCTCGACGCCGCGAGCTCCAGGTCCGTTGCCAGGGCCACGTCGTCGAACCGCTGCGCGGTCAGCAGCTCCATCCGCACGCCGTCATCGACCCACAAGCGGGTCAACGGGTGTTGGGCGGTCAGGAAGTAGCCGGCCAACTCCCGCGCCGTCGGCACGCGTGGACGCATAGGCCGAACGTTAACCCGACCAGGGGCCGAGGCGGTCACAACGGTGCGACCGGGCCGGCGTGTGGCACGTACACCAGGGCGTCGTACGCATGGGCAGGCACCATCGTCACTGTGTAAGCCCAGCTCAGATGCCGATAGATCGGCCGGAAGCTGTCGCCGACGCTCCCCATCCGGGTCTTGGAGCCAAGCAGCTCACGGTTGCCGGCCCGTGACGAGGCTCGCGCCACGTCGACATATCCCCACCGCTCGTCGCCGAACAGCTTCGCCAGCGGCGTGTCATGGCTCACCGTGAACCGCCGACGTTCGCCGGAACCCTCGTCCCTGCTGACGAACGTGCTCGTGCCGAACTCGGTGCCGATGGAGAAGTAGTCCTCACCGTACGCGCGGGCCAGCCGCTCCCCCATCGACGCGAACCCGAACGCCGCGCCGGTCTTGTCGATGTGGCCGTTGTGGCCGGCGACGACGACCTTCCTCCGTCCGTGAGCGTTCTCGAGGTCGGCCATCCAGCTGACGTTCTCGGCCATCCAGGCGTCCCGCTTGCGCGCGTAGTCGTTTCCTGACGTCTGCAACTCGGCCCCACGCCAGATCGTCTCGGCGTGGTGCACGGCGAGCGCGAAGGACTCCGGTGAGCTTGCGTTCACATACGCCTGCCGGTTCGCCCTCATCCGGACGACGAGCCGCTCGGCCGCGTCCGCGGCGGCGGCGACTTTCTCCTTGTCCTGTTCGGATCTGGTGGCGTCGGAGAGGTCGGCCAGTGACTCCGCTACCGGGCGGACCTGATCGGGGTCCACGGTCGCGAGATAACGCAGGAGGCGGGCCTTGTTGTGGTCATAGCGCTGCATGTCGAAGCCGTAGAGGCGCACCTTGTCACCGGCAGCCACACTCGCGTTGTGATCATGGATCCACGCGAGCAGGTCCGCGGTCTCGCGCGTCCGGTAGATGTCGAAGCCGAGGGCCTCGGCCGCGGCCACGGCACTGCCCCGGCCCGTCAGAACGTAGTCGTTGGCGACGGCCGTACCGCCGAAGTCAGCCTCCAGGGTGACGGTACGGAAGCCGTGGTCCCGCACCAGCCTGGCGATGATCACCTTGCGAATCCGCACGAACTCCCGGTTGCCGTGCGTCGCCTCACCGATGCCCACGACCCGGTTGTCGGCGGCGCTGTCGAGCGATGCCTGCTCGAGCGGGACCACCGCCTCTGAGGTCACCCGGGACATGTCCACGCCGCAACCTGTCGTGATCAGGGCCAGACCCACAACAACCCCGCCGAGAATCGTGCGGACGAACGACGTTCGCACGTCAGCTCACCTCCCTGCGAACCGTGCGTACGACACCGATGGCCGTCGGAACGGCGATCCAGCAGAGCATCGACGTCGCCAGGCGGGCGGCGTCATCACCAGTCATGTCGCCGGACATCAGGGAGGCGGCATTGGTGTTCAGGTCAAGCCATCCGGCCAGAGCTTCGCCGGCGGCGCCGAGCCTGCTGACGACGGACCACAGGACCGTGGTCGACAGGCAGATCACGATCGCGGCAGGTGCGTTCAGGAGCAGCATGCCCAAGGCGAGGCCCATCGCGACCACGAGCACGTTCGACGCGGTCCAGGCAAGCAGGGCGCCCGGCGCGACCTCCCAGGTCGCGGGAACGTCCTGAACCCTCCCGATGACGGCCGTCACGGGTACGGCGACCAGCATCGCGAACGCCGAGGCGGCGACGGCCAGGATCAACGGTGGCAGGCATTTCGCTGCCAGGACCCGCGCACGTCGAGGTTCGAGCGCGAACGTGGTCAGGGTGGTGCCGTGGCTCCATTCGTTCGTCACGGTGAGGATTCCGAGGACGGGGAGCAGGGTGCCGAACCCGATCCCGGCCGTGCCGACCAGGGTGTGCCAGTGCGGGCCGGTGACGAGGCCGCGCCCGACGATGGCTCCGAGGGACACGAGGATCAGGATCCCCGTCATGACCATGCCGGCGCGGGTGTCGAAGAGCTTGCGGGTCTCGACCGACAGCAGGCGAGGGAACGGGATCGGTCTTCCTTTCGGGTGGGCGCGGTTCATGCGGCACTCCGATCGGCGTTCGCGGTGAGTTCGAGAAAGGTGTCTTCGAGGCTCCGGCCCCGACTGAGTTCGTCGACGGCGCCCTCCGCGAGGACGCGGCCGCGGCCGATCATCACGATCCGGTCGGCGACCTGCTCCACCTCGTGCAGCAGGTGCGAGCTGAGCAGCACCGAGCACCCGGAGTCGGCGAGGTGCCGGAGCAACCCGCGCATCCACTGGATTCCCTGCGGGTCAAGGCCGTTGGCCGGCTCGTCCAGTACGAGCACCTTGGGGTGGCCGAGGAGGGCGTGGCCGATGCCCAGGCGCTGTCGCATTCCGAGCGAGTAGCCACCGACCCGTCGGCCGGCCTCTCGGCTGGTCAGCCCCACCAGGTCGACGATCTCGTCGACCCGCGACCTCGGCAGGTCGAGCAGCATCGCCCCCAGGGTCAGGACCTCCCGCCCGGTGCGGCCCGGATGCTGGGCGCTCGCGTCGAGCAGTGTGCCGACCTCGGCCCCCGGGCAGTCCAGGTCCGCGTACGCCCTGCCGAGCACCGTGGCCGAGCCCGACGTCGGGCGGGAGAGGCCGACCAGGATGCGCATGGCCGTGGACTTTCCGGCACCGTTGGGGCCGAGAAACCCCGTGATGCTTCCTGGTTCGACGGTGAAGGACACGTCGTCGAGCGCCTTCACCTCGGTGTAGATCTTGCTGATTCGCCTGAGTTCGATCACAGACCCAAGTCCACCTGCTGCCAGGCCGCCGAGCATCGAACCCAGGGCGAGAACTCCGAGACGCGGGGACAGGTCCGCCGCCCGCGATCGAGACCTGCGGCCACCCCGATATCGACCCAGGTCGCTAAGAGATCGTCTCGATGAGACCTAGGCTGAGGGCCGTGGACGACCGGACGGAGAACCAGCCGGCCCCGGACAAGCAGGGCGTCGCGCTGCGCTACCTGTGCGCCGGCCTGCCGATGCTCTTCTTCGGCGCCGTCCTCGTCCACGTCGTGTCCGAGGACCATGCCCGGCTCTGGTCGGCGCTGGCCGACGTCGGGCTCGGCCTCGTCGGTCTGGTCCTGATGCGGTGGCGGCGCCGCTGGCCGTGGCAGACCGCCCTGGCGACCGCCCTGCTGACCGCGTTCTCCACCACGGCGACCGGCCCCGCCTATGTCGCGTACGTATCCCTGTGTACGCATCGCCGCTGGCGCCAGTTCGTCCCCGTCGCGGTCGTGAGCTGGCTCTGCCTGGCGACACAGGCCAGCTGGAATGGCTTCACCCAGGCCACCGTCGTCTCCCTCGTGACCGGGACCACCGTTCTCGGAGGGCTGACCGTCTTCGGGCTGTACCTACGAGGGCGCCGCGACCTGGCCGCGTCCGAGCGGGCCGCGGCGCTGGCGGCCGAACGCGAACAACAGCAGCAGATCGAGCGTGTCAAGTTGGCCGAGCGCGCCAGGATCGCCCAGGAGATGCACGACGTCCTGGCCCACCGGATCTCGCTGCTGTCGATGCTCGCGGGTGGGCTGGCGTACCGGACGGACCTCTCGGCGGAGGAGACCCGTGCGGCCGCGCTGGCGATCCAGGAGAACGCGCACCAGTCCCTGAACGAACTCCGCGGTGTGCTCGGCACCCTCCGCTCCGACGGCGGCCTCGAAGCTCCGCAGCCCACCCTCGCCCAGGTGGACGCGTTGTTCGACGAGGTACGCGCTGCCGGCCAGCAGGTCGAGGTCGACGACACCATCACCGACCGGGACCTGTTGCCGACACACACCGGTCGCCATGCGTACCGGATCGTGCAGGAGGCTCTGACCAACGCCCGCAAGCACGCGCCGGGCAGTCGGGTGCGGGCCGAACTCGGCGGCCGGCCGGGCGAGGGACTGTGCATCCGGGTGAGCAACCCGACCACGTTCGGGACGCCCGCGGGTCCCGGAGGGAGACTGGGTCTGGTCGGCCTGGCCGAACGAACCCGGATGGCCGGCGGCACACTCGACCACGCCCTCGCCGACGGACGCTTCGTCCTCGACGCCCGACTCCCATGGGAGGCCGCGCGATGACCCGGTTGGTGATCGTGGACGACGACCCGATGGTACGAACCGGGCTGCGCCTCATCCTCGGTGGCGAGGCCGACCTGGAGATCGTCGGCGAGGCGGAGGACGGCCGGAAGGCCATGGACGTGATCGGTGATCTCCGGCCGGACGTCGTGTTGATGGACATCCGGATGCCCCACCAGGACGGGCTCACCACCACCGAACTGCTGCTGGCGCAGCCGGAACCGCCGCGGATCCTCGTCCTCACGACGTTCGACGCCGACGACATGGTGCTCAGGGCTCTGCGGCTCGGCGCCGACGGTTTCCTGTTGAAGGACACGCCACCGCCGAAGATGATCGAGGCGATCCGTACCGTGGCGAAGGGCGAGCCGGTCCTATCGCCGAGCGTCACCCACCAGGTGATCGCGGCGGCCACCGGTCGGCACGAACCGCGTCGCCCGGAGGCGGAGCGTGAGCTGGCAACCCTCACCGAGCGCGAACGGGAAATCGCCATCGAGGTGGCCCGAGGGACGTCCAACGCCGAGATCGCCGACCGGCTCTACGTGAGCGTCGCGACCGTGAAGGCGAACATCACCCGGATCTTCGCCAAGCTGGGCACGGACAACCGGGTCCATGTCGCGATGAAGGTACGCGACGCCGGTCTCCTCTGACCGACGCGGCGCGGGCGCGGTCACCGTCCTGAGTCGTCTGCGACAATCCACCGCGCCCGGACTCCGAGGACACGAATCCCTAGCCGCGGCGCACTTCCAGGCGCCCCTGGGCCAGTGCGGTGACATCGACCTCGTCGAGTGAGGTCACCACGAGGTCGGCGTGGGCCTTCTCCAGCAGTGCGGCGTCGTCGGCGCGGGCGATCCCGACCGCGGCCATCCCGCCGGCCTTCGCGGCCTCGACCCCCGCCGCGGCATCCTCCATCACGACCGCGTTCTCCGGTGCCACGCCGAGTTCGTGGGCCGCGGCGAGGAACATCTCCGGGTGCGGCTTGCCGTGCGTGAAGTCACGACCCGACACGTTGGCGTCGAAGTAGTCCAGCAGGGTGAGGCCAGGGTGGACCGACGGCGAGGAGATGCCCTGCTCAGCAGCGAAGGTGTCCAGCCGGATCTGCCTGAGGAAAAGGTTGGCGTTCTTCGAAGAAGAGGCGGCCACGGTGCCGATGCCCGCGTCCTTCACCGCGATGATGTAACGCAGAGCGTCCGGGTAGGCGTGGAAGTCGCCGGCGTCGATGAGCCGGATCAGCGTGTCCTGCTTGCGTTGTGCGTACTCCTCGACGCGTTTTCCCTCCTCGTCCGGCACGTGGAAGTAGGTGAGTGCCGCGTGCGCACCGGCCATGCGGGGCTTGCCCGACAACTCCTGCTGGTAGACCTGGGAGGTGAACGCGTCCGGCGACCAGGTGGTCTGGTCGCGGATGTCGCGCCACTCCGAGTCCATCAGCTCGCGCAGCGACTCACGCCACGACTTCTCGTGCGGCGAGTCGACAAGAACGCCGTCGACGTCGAAAATTCCGCCCTCGAAGCGTTTCGCCATGTCTGCTTCCCCCTTTGGCCCTGCTGCGGTCCTCAGACGTCGTGCACGAGATCGTTGTCGGTGGAGAGCACGAACGTGCGCTGGTCCCCGGGACAGAGCTCGTGGATCACGTCACCGACGCCGACCCTGATCGGCCTGCTCACACCCTCGGAATGGACCGACAGCGTGAGGTGACCCTCGGCGAACTCCACCCTGAGCGGGGTCCCCCGGAACTGCATCGAGAACCGCAACCGTTCCAGCTGCCGAGGAAGCCGTGGAGCGAAGTACAGGACGCCGTTGCGGATCTGGGTCCCCGCGTACCCCCGCTGGACGAGGTCGAGCGTGCCGGACATGACACCCATGTGGATGCCCTCCTGGGTCGTACCACCCTGGACATCGCAGACGTCACTTTCCAGCGCCACCCGGAACCGCTCCCACGAACTCACCGGGTCGTACTCGGCCAGGACACCCGCGTGCGTGACATAACTGAGCGTGGAACCGTGCGACGTGCGCTGGTCGTAGTAGACGATGTTCCGGTGCGCGGTCTCCTCGGCGTACGGATATCCGAGTCGGTCGAAGATCGCCTTCAACTCCTCAGCGGAGAAGAGGAAGAACAGCATCACCGTGTCAGCCTGCTTCGCGACCTTGTAGCGGTTCGGGTCATCACCCTCGGCACGCAGGATCCGGTCCATCCGTTGGATGTTGGTGTACTTCGCGCGATAGGCGTCCCAGTCGAGTTCCTCCAGGTGCTCATATCCTTCGAACTGGCTGATGATCCCGTCATCGTGGAACGGAACGAACATCCGCCGACTCATGTCCTCCCACCTGCTGAGCTCCTCGTCACGAAGCCCGAGGCGTCCACGGAGCGCGTCGACCCGACTCGCGGGAAGGAGAGAGAGCACCTCCTGGGCCAGTCGGCACAGCCACGCCACCATCACGTTGGTGTAGGCGTTGTTGCGCAGACCTCCTTCGTGGGCACCGGGATACTTCTCGTGGAACTCGTCAGGGCCCATCACGCCGTGGATCTCATAGCGTCCACGTTCGGGGTTGAACTGCGCCATCGAAGCCCAGAACCGCGCGATCTCCAGCATCATCTCCGCGCCGTAGTCGCCGAGGAACGCCCGATCGCCCGTGGCCAGGAAGTAGTGCCAGATGTTGTAGAAGATCGCGGCGTTGACGTGGCGTTGGTTGTGGCTGAGGTCTGGTTCCCATCGTCCCGACAGCGGATTGAGGTGGATTCGCTGGGTCTCCTCCTTGCCGTCGCTCCCGCTCTGCCACGGATACATCGCGCCGCGCAGACCGGACTCACGCGCGGCGGCCTGCGCCTCGCCCAGGCGCCGGTAGCGGTACATCAGCAGTGACCGGGTGACCTCGGGCATCCGGTAGTTCAGGAACGGATAGACATACAGCTCGTCCCAGAACACATGTCCGCGGTACGCCTCGCCGTTGAGCCCACGGGCCGGCACGCCGGTGTCCAGGTCGGCGGTGTGATGGGAGCAGACCTGGAAGACATGCCCGATGTGCAGCCGCAGCAGGAACTGCACCCGATCGTCGCCCGGCACGTCGAGGTCGCAGGCACACCACAGCTCGGTCACCGCCGAGGTGTGGCGTTCCAACGCCTCGCCGAAGTCCTTGTAGCGCCGGGCCGAGGTTCCCGCGCGTTCGAGCGTGTCACTGGTCGCGGGGTCGCGGGAGTTGAAGAAGGTCACCATCTTCTCGAGCCGCGTCGGCGAACCCTGGTGGACATCGAAGCCCAGCACCTGCTGGATGTAGTCCTCCATCTGGTAGAGGCTCCGCTCGACGCTGATCGGCTCGCCGCTGTCGTCGAAGACCCGTGTCCGCGCGCCCTCACTGACGTACAGGTTCGACTGGC
Source organism: Actinopolymorpha sp. B9G3 (assembly GCF_040120725.1). Classification (NCBI taxonomy): domain Bacteria; kingdom Bacillati; phylum Actinomycetota; class Actinomycetes; order Propionibacteriales; family Actinopolymorphaceae; genus Actinopolymorpha; species Actinopolymorpha sp. B9G3. The sequence goes on from NZ_JBEEAB010000008.1 coordinate 147,048, forward strand.
GCGTCTGGACCTTCAGCGCGATCACCTCAGGCCCGAACGTACGTGGCGACACGGGGTCGAGGTGGCGGCCCTCGAGTTGTTGGTAGCGGGCCACACCATGGTTGGTCACGCGTCCGTCGAGGGCCGAGACGACCTCGACCCGCCCGGACCAGTTCTCCGGCGTGAGCGTCCACTCGATGCCCGCGTGGTGAACGTCGGCCATGCTGACGAACCGCCGGCTGCGCAGGCTCGTCACCCGGCCGTCATGGTCGCGGAACCGCAACTCACGGACGACCATGGTGTGGCGAATGTCGAGTTCGTGCCGATAGTTGATCAGCTCGACGTCGGCCAGCCTGATGGCCTCGCCGCCCTCGATGCGCAGCTTGAGCACCAGCCAGTTGGGCAGATTCACCAGGTCCTCGTTGAGAACCGGCAACCCACCCATGATTGTCGTTTCGCGGTTGTAACCACCATGGGCGTACGTAGCGGGGTAGTGCACGCCGTCGGCGTCCTCCCACTCGGCGGCACCGCGCGTACACAGGTAGCCGTTGCCGGTGGAGGTCAACGCCTCCCGCAAACCTTCTCCGGGAGGATCGAATCCGTCGTAGGTCAGCGAAAAGCCCTTCACCAAAGCCCCCTCGCGCCGATACTGCACTCGGCCCTGCCGCGGATTTCCCCAACCTGAGAATGAGGCGAAAAGTTCTGGAATCCCCGCAGTGTGACCGTTCCGGCGCCGTCGAATTCAGGCTACCTCGCGTGCGTCACGTCCCCTGGGGCCGCAATTCCTGGGGTCACGATGATCACTCTGGCGCCGATGCGCGCCCGCGCCCGCGGACCAGGGGCAGATATACCTCGTCGACGATCTCGACCAGCACGTCGTCGGGGACCGTGGTGACTCCACGGGTGACGAACTCGTTGCGCAGCAGCACGACCGCCACGGTGGCCACTCGCGGATGGAGGACCTCCGGGGCGGCCTCACCTCGAGCCACGGCCCGTCCCAGCACGGTCAGCCAGATGGCGCTGCCGCCGTCGCTGAACCGGTCCTGCAACTCCCTGCGCACGGCCGGGTCGTCGCCGACGTGGGACAGGAGGCCACGAAGGATCTCACCCAGAGGCGAGGACCAGTGCCGGTTTGCTCCCCGCATCAACTCCAGCACGTCGGCGCGCAGCTCGCCGGTGTCGGGAAGCTCCAGTCTGTCGATCGCCAGATGCCGGTACGCCGCGACGCCGAGCGCGGCACGGTTGGGCCAGCGGCGGTAGATCGCGTTCTTGTTGGTGCCGGCCCTCTTGGCGACCCGATCCATGGTCAGGCCGACATATCCGGCCTCGGCGAGCTCCTGCGCCGCGGCGTGGAGGATCGCCGCCTCGAGGGCTGTTCCCCGCCGCCTCGACGGCGTGGCGCCCGCCCTCGCCGACGGGTCATCGGCCATCGACACCTCCACCTTCCGGCACGAGACGTACCCTACGCCTCCTTGGTCTAGTACGCTGACCGGATCTCCCTTAAGGTACTTGCAGTACCCTATAGTGAGGACAGGTCGCCGGGAGATCCCAGGGCGCCGATCCCGATCCCTGCAGTGAGAGGCATCCAGATGCGAGCCAACGGCATCAGCTACGACACCGGCTTCCTCAACTCCGGAGTGAGCTCCCGCGAACCGTTCGACGTCGACGTGGTGAAGCGCGAGCTGCGCGTCATCCGCGACGACCTGCACTGCAACGCGGTCCGCGTCATCGGCGGCGATCCAGACCGGCTGGACATCGCTGCCACGATTGCCGCCGAGCTCGGCCTGGAGATCTGGTACTCACCGTTCACGTGCGACCTGACCACCGACGAGATGCTCGCCCTGCTCGCGGACTGCGCTGACCGTGCCGAGCGGTTGCGCCGTGCCGGAGCCGAGGTCGTGTTCGTCACCGGCGCGGAACTGAGCCTGCTGAACAAGGGTTTTCTGCCCGGCGAGACGCTCGCCGAGCGCATGGAGCTACTGGCTGCGCCCCATCGCCTGCGCGAGGTACTGCCGGACGTTCCCGTACGCATCAACGAATTCCTCGCCGCGGCCGTCGCGGTGGTCCGCGAGAGCTTCGGCGGCAGGGTCAGCTACGCCGCCATCCCGTTCGAGAACGTCGACTGGACGCCGTTCGACATCATCTCCGTCGACGCCTACCGATCGGTCGAGGTCGCCGCCAGCTACCGCGAGGGCATCCGTGCCCTTGTCGCGCGGGGAAAGCCCGTCGCGATCACCGAGTTCGGTTGCGCGACGTATCGCGGTGCCGCGGACATGGGCGCCCGTGGCGGCGAGATCATCGAGTGGGACAAGGAGACCGTCACGCCGGTCCGGCTTACCGGCGACCACCTTCGCGACGAAACCGAACAGGCCACCTACCTGCGCGAACTGCTGGACATCTTCGATGCCGAGGGGGTCGACGCGGCATTCGTCTACACGTTCGCCGGCTACCAGCTTCCGCACCGCCCCGACGCAGACCCCGCCGACGACCTGGACAGGGCGTCGTACGGCATCGTCAAAGTCTTCCAGGACCGCACCGGCGACACCTACCCCGGCATGCCGTGGGAACCCAAGGCCGCGTTCGCCGCGCTCGCCGACTACTACCGCGGCAGGCCGGCGGGGCCCGCGACCGGTCAGGTCAGATAGGTCGTTCCCTTGACGCTCTCGTCGATGTGGGCGAGTTCTCTGGTGTGCATCGGCAGGTAGTGCTCGGCAAAGAGTCTGCCCACGAGTTCGCCGCGGCTGGAAACGTTGACTTCGCCGTGCCGGGTGAAGCAGTCGCAGCTCGCCCACGTGTGCGAGACCGTTGGGACCCGAGACCTACCGTGGCAGGTCGGCGGCGAGAGCGATGTACGCACGTTTGGCCGACGCTGCCGACATACCGCGCACGGCGTCCCACGCGTCGAACTTCGCGCGGCCCACGGGGTTGGTGAACCCCGGCCGCTTCCCCGTGACCTCGCCGACGGTCGCCTGCTTGTACAACGCGTAGAGCCGCAGCTTCACGTCGTTCCCCGGGTCGGTGTCCTGGGCCCGGACAGCCGCCACCGCGGCATCGAAGTCCGCGTCGAGGTCGGCCTGGAGATCGGCGTCGCGGTCGCTGTCGAGGTCACTCATGGTCCACCTTCCGTCAGCGCGGTTCTCGCGGCTCCGTTCGGTCTATCCGTTCGCGCGGGCGAGCGCAACGACCGCGGTCCTGCCGTCGGCGAGTCGTCACTGGTGGTGCATCGACCGGACGTACGCACAGACCGCCGCCACCACACCCTCGAGGGCCTCGAGCAGAAGTTCCGCGGCCAGTACGCCTGAGTCAACCGGTGCGATCGTGGTCGGCCAGGATCGCGTCGATCACGCGCCGGTTGCCCGCGGCCGCCCGTTCGTCGGTGTCGATGTCGTTGACGAGGGTGATGAGCGCCTTCCACAACGCCCACCCCCGCGCCCGCGCCCACGTCGCGTGATCCTGACCCAGCGTGCGCCGGAACGCCTCCCTGCTCTGTCCCGAGAACATCGTCCACGCGATGACCAGGTCGCAGGCGGGATCGCCGACGCCGGAGGTGCCGAAGTCGAGGACGGCCGTGAGCTTTCCGTCCCTGACCAGGAGGTTGCCGCTCGCGATGTCGCCGTGGAACCACACCGGCGGGCCGTCCCAGGTGGTTTCGAGTGCGGCGTCCCACACGGCCGCCGCCTGGTCGGTGTCGATGCGGCCCTTCAGCGCGGTGAGCGAGCGGCGGGTCTCCTCGTCGTAGTGAGCCGGCGGCGCACCACGGTAGAAGCTGTGCGCGCCCGCCAGCGGCCCGCCCGTCGCGTCGATGCGTTGCAGCGCAAGGATGAACTCGGCGACGGAGGTCGCGAACGTCGCCATGTCCTCGATCCGGCCGGGGCTCGCGGTCTCGCCGTCCATCCAACGCCGGATCGACCAGCTGAACGGGTATCCCTCGCCCGGAGCTCCCTTCGCCACCGGCACCGGGATGGGCACGGGCAACGCCGGCGCGAGGATCGGCAGCCAGCGATCTTCCTTGTCGACGGCCGGAGTGTAGGCCTCGGCGGTGGGGAGCCGCACGGTCAGCTCGTCACCGAGCCGGTAGGTGCGGTTGTCCCACCCGTCGATCTCGACCGGCGTCACGGGAAGATCGCCCCACTGCGGGAACTGGGACGCGATCAGTCGCTTCACCAGGGTGGCATCGATTCCGGCCCGGCCGTCGGTGTGCGTGCTCTCGACCACGTTCGAAAGTATGGCCGACCGGTCCCCGCCTGTGGCAAAGCGTTTAGGCCCTGCCTCCCAGGTGGCGCCCAACGGGGCGCGCGCCGGCCGATCCGGCTGGCGCAAGGTCGTCCAACCGGCACCGGAAGACCGGGACCCGCTCGCCCGGAGCTACCTGTGCGAAGCCTCGGCGGACGAACAACCGCGTCACCCCGCCGTACTCGGCCTGACCGCGCGCCTTCCACCACTGCGGTGGGCCGTAGAGGACCGTCGCGCCGCGTTGTGCGGCGTACGCCTTCGCCTGCTCGACCAACGCGTCGGCGACTCCCGATCCCCTCGCCTCCGGGACGACCTCGACGCACGGGATGGCCCACGCCGTGGGTTCGACGAGATCCACATAGGGCGGAAAGCTGTACGGCGTGAAGTCGCCGCACGGCCCCAGCGCGCACCAACCCTGAGGCTCACCGCCGACCAGGCAGACCAGGCCCGGCATGGCCTCGGAAGCGACGAGCTCACGCATCGACGCCCGGTTCGAGGGATCCCAGGGCCGGAAGTCACCGCGAGGCAGCCGGGGCCACATGCACCAGCACGAGCTTTCGGGACGGGCATCCTGATGCGGGGAGTCGCCCCGACCGAATCGCGGATCCGTGAACAGTGTCTCGAGGTCCGCCCATCGATCGGCGGTGACGGGAACCACGTCGAGCCGGGACATGGCAGGAACGATAGACGCCGCACCCCGATCGGAGGAGTCGATATGTGTCAGACCGGGTAGGAGACCGCAACCGGGCTGAACGGGGGGTACGAATGAGCCAGCCGACGGGCCAAGACCCGATGATCAAAGTCAGTGTGGTCGTTCCGGTCTACAACGCCGGCCGCTATCTCGAGGAGTGCGCCACGTCGCTGCTCGCCCAGAGCCTGTCCAGCGACGAGTACGAGATCATCTTCGTCGACGACGGCTCCACCGACGACTCACCAGCGGCAGTGGACAAGCTCGCGGCCGAGTATCCACACGTCCGCGTCCACCACCAGGCCAACTCCGGATGGCCCGGCAAGCCGCGCAACGTCGGCGTCGCCATGGCACGCGGTGCGTACGTGCAGTTCGTCGACCAGGACGACCAGCTCGGGCCGGAGGCCCTGGAGCGCATGTACGCCATGGGCTCCCGTAACGGCTCCGACATCGTGCTGGGCAAGGTGGGCGGAACGATGGGCGGGCCGAGCAGCATGTTCCGGGAGAACGTGGAACGTTGCACGATCGCGGACACCGCACTGATCGAGAGCGTGAGCCCGCACAAGATGTTCCGGCGGGCGTTCCTGCTCGACCACGACATCCGGTTTCCCGAAGGGAAGCGTCGCCTGGAAGATCAGCTCTTCATGGTCCAGGCGTACCTCGAGGCGAGAACGGTCTCCATCGTCGGCGACTACGTGTGTTACTACTGGAACCGCCGCGACGACGGCAAGAACAGCAGCGGCACCGCGTCCACGATGCGGGGCTACTACAACAATCTCCGGGAGGTCCTCGACGCGATCGAGGCCGGCACCGAGCCGGGCGAACTCCGCAACCGGCTGATGCGGCGGTTCTTCCGCGTCGAGATGATGCGGCGCCTCGGCGAACCCCGACTGCTGCGCTACTCCGACGGCTACCGCAACCTGGGCTACCGGGTCGTACGCGAGCTCGCCGTGGAGCGGTTCTCCTCCGGCGGCGCGGGCTTCGCGACCGGCGACGTCGTGGCGGGGCTCTCGCCGATGATGCGGCTGCGGGCGATGTTGCTGGAGCGGGAACGCCTCGACGGTCTGATGGAGCTGGCGCGGCGATGTGGGCAGGTCCGCGCGGCCTGCACGGTGGACGACGTGCGGTGGGAGGGCGCCCGCCTGTGCCTGGACCTCCGTACCAGCCTCGTCCACGCCGACGGCAGCCCGGTCGTGGTCCTCGGGAACGACGGGGGGTACGCGCTCGACCCGACGCTCGCGGCCGGCCTTCCCACGATCGACGCGTGGGACGTCGGCGATCCCTGTGAGCATGCCAAGGCCGAGATCCGCGTACGCCACCGCGACACCGGCACCTGGTGGTTCGCGCCGGCGACCCTGCGGCCGTCCCTGGTCCCGGTGGGCTCCGGCCCGGAGGCACGGTTCCAGGTGGTTGTGGCGGGTACGGCGTCCATCGATCCGCACACGCTGGCAGGTGGCGCACCGTGCGAGCCGGGTCGGTACGACGTGGTGGTCTCGCTCCAGGTGCTCGGCCTCGGTCGGCCAGCGCGGGTGATCATCGAGGCTGGGCAGCGGTGGAGCGATGTGCTCATCCCAGGCGTGGTCGGTGATCCGGCGCGCATCGTGGTGCCCCAGCGGGCGGTGCCCAACGGAGCGCTGATTGTCGATGTGGACGAACGACAACCGAGCCTGGCTCCCGCCCTCGCCGCCCGAGGCGTCGGGCCGCTCGACGTACGCGACGGCGACCTGCACGTGGCGCTGCCGATGCATACAGCGAAGTTCACGGGGACCCGCGATGTCGAGGTCGTCCTCGGCCGGGAGGGCTCGAGTCGTGCACTGCCGGCCCGGCTGCAACCACCCCACCTGGCGTCCCTCGTCTTCGACAACGTGACGACACTGCCATCGGGTCGGCATCCCCTCAGCGTGCGGGTCGACTCCTCCGGGCGCCAGCCGCCGGTACGGATCGGCACGGTCGTGGTGGAACAGGGCCGGATCGTCGACGTGCTCAGCACCAGCTACCGCACGATCCCGCACCGCGCGGCGGCCCGGGTGGTGGGGAGCCCGTGGCTGCAACGCCAGGCCCGGCGCGCCATCGCGGTCATGCCGGCGTCGGAGAAGACGCGGGACCTCGCTCGCCGGCTCGGCGCCGCCGCCTCACGGAAACTGCAGTGATCCCTGCCGTCACAGGGCATCGCGCGGGAGATCGGGCTCCTCCTGGGCGAGTCGTTCGTCGAGCGCCTCGTTGCGGCCCTCCTCGGTGAGGGCACCGTGGCGGCTCGCGTGGCCAGGTGCGTCCGGCGGATCGCTCTCCATCTCGCCCCCGGGCCGCAGCCCGTCCGTCGTCACGGCGTCGTACTCCGACGGAACCTCGGCCTCGCCAGCCAGCTCCTCCTCGATGTCGGACGTCAGGACCTCTTCGTCGAGGGGCATGTCGTCGACTTCGGACGGTTCGTCCATCTGGCTCATCATCGCTCCCAACCGCGTGCACGCATCGCGGCGAGTCGTTCCCGATCGCGATCCCACCAGGGTCCTGATCACCCCTGTCCCGGGCCCGATTACCCCCATCCACGCCGTTGAACCGCCCCGCGGTTCAAGGCCGACAACGCGGCGAGCTTCAGGGGCGCTCGATGGGTTCGCCGAGCGACCGGCGGGCGAGCAGCGTGGCGCCGGCGATCGCGGCGGGGGTGAACAGGACGGCGCCGAAGGGGATGAGGAACGAGACGAACACCGCGACGCCGAACCCCAGGGCGACCGGGCGGACGGCCCGCAGCGCCCGGCGCCGGTCGCGCAGGCCCAGTCCACGCCGGTAGAACGCCGAACCGACCAGCTCCAGCGCCAACACCCACCCACCCACCACCGCACCGATCGCCGGTACGACGGTCTGCCCGACCACTGGTAGGAACCCGCCCACGAACAGCGGCAGGCCGATGAGCAGGGAGACCGCGACCAACCGGCCCGAGTCGGCGATGCTCCGCCGCAGTGACCGCGCCCAGGACACCTCGACCGCGTTCGGGGTGCCGCCGTACCACTCCTCCACCCGTTCGGAGATCCGTTCGTAGAACGGGTCTCCGATGGCGAGTGTCACCGCGGTGAAGGTGAGGACGCCCAGGAGTCCGGCGAGTCCCAGCACCGCGAGGGCGGCAGACATCCGGATCGCGCCGCGTGCCCAGCCCGCCCAGTCCTCCGCGAACGGAGTGAGGGTGGTCGCGAGGTCGGGGACGACGAACGCCAGAGCGAGGAACCCCGCCAAGAACAGCGCACCCGTGATGAACGCCGGGATGATGCCGAGCAGGACCAGGCCGGGGTTTCTGGCGTACATCCGAACTCCGCGGAACAGCAGGCCAACCCCGGTGAAGAACTGCCCGACGAAACCGGTGACCGGTACGACCGCGGGTGTCCTCACGACCCGCCACCCTAGATGACCATCTGGTGCGGCCCTCCAGCCGCGGGCCGGCCACGCCCGTATCGCCACATGCTCAGCGTCGTCCTGGCCGGTGAAACCGGCGTGAAACCGCCGTGATCCGCCCCGGCCGCACGCTCATCCCATGACAACGACCCCTCTCGAGCCGGCGATCGCGGCATCGGGGCTGCGCAAGTCCTACGGCGACCACGTGGTGCTGGACGGCATCGACCTGAGCGTCGCCGAGGGAACGATCTTCTCGCTGCTCGGCCCCAACGGCGCGGGCAAGACCACCACCGTCCAGATCCTGTCCACCTTGATCACCGCCGACGGTGGCACGGCCCGGATCGCCGGCCACGACCTGTCGACGGATCCCGACGGCGTCCGCGCCGCGATCGGGGTGACCGGCCAGTTCTCCGCCGTCGACGGACTTCTCACCGGCCGGGAGAACCTCCTCCTGATGGCCGACCTGCACCACCTGGCCAGACGCGAAGGTGGCCGGCGCGCTTCCGAACTCCTCGAGCGGTTCGATCTCGTCGACGCGGCCAGGAAACCGGCCTCGACCTACTCCGGCGGCATGCGGCGCCGGCTCGACCTGGCGATGACTCTGGTCGGCAGCCCGCGGATCATCTTCCTGGACGAGCCGACCGCCGGCCTCGATCCGCGCAGCCGGCGGGCGATGTGGCAGGTCATCCGCGAGCTGGTGGCCGGCGGCGTCACGATCTTCCTGACCACGCAGTACCTCGAGGAGGCGGACGAGCTCGCCGACCGGATCGCCCTCCTCGATCACGGCAGGCTGGTCGCCGAGGGCACGGCAGCCGAGCTCAAGAAACTCGTACCCGGCGGACACATCCGCCTGCGGTTCGCCCACGCGACCGCGCTGGAGGCGGCCGCGGGCGCCATCGGCGAGGTCGTACGCGATGACGACGCGCTCACCCTGCAGGTCCCGAGCGACGGCGGTGTCCGGTCTCTGCGGGCCCTGCTCGACCGGCTCGACGCCGCATCGGTCGAGGTCGACGAACTGTCGGTCCACACCCCGGATCTGGACGACGTGTTCCTCGCCCTCACCGGCCGTACCGACCCATCAGCCGACCCATCAGCCGACACAGGAACCGACACAGGAACCGACCCAGGAACCGACGCGGCAGCCGGCACAGCATCCGATCCAGCAAAGGAATCCGTGCGATGAGCTCCCTCTCTCATTCGGTCAGCGACTCGACCACGATGCTGCGCCGCAACCTGCTGCACATGGTGCGGTATCCCTCGGTGACCCTGCTGGTTGCCGGGATGCCGATCATCTTCCTGCTGCTGTTCGTCTACGTCTTCGGCGGGACGTTGGGAGCCGGGCTCGGCAGTGTTGCCGGGGGAGGGTCGGGCGGTCGCGCGGAATACGTCGAGTACGTCGTTCCCGGCATCCTCATGATGGGCATCGCCGGTTCCGCCCAGGGGACGGCGATCTCGATCGCCATGGACATGACGGAGGGCATCATCGCCCGGTTCCGCACCATGGCCATCGCCAGGGCGTCGGTGATGACCGGCCATGTCATCGGCAGCGTGCTCCAGACGTTGCTCGGCCTCGTCGCGGTCGTCGGTGTCGCCCTGCTCGTCGGGTTCCGGCCCACCACCGGCCCGGCCGAGTGGCTCGCCCTTCTCGGCGTCCTCACGTTGATCGCGCTGGCTCTCACCTGGCTGTCGACGGCTCTGGGCATGGTCACGAAGACCGTCGAGGCCGCGAGCAACCTGCCGATGCCGCTGATCCTGTTGCCCTTCCTCGGCAGTGGGTTCGTCCCGACCGACTCGATGCCGAGTGGACTGCGCTGGTTCGCCGAGTACCAGCCGTTCACGCCGTTCATCGAGACGATCCGCTCCCTGCTTTTGGGAACCCCGATCGGCAGCAGCGCCGTCCAGACCGTCGCCTGGTGCGTGGGCATCTCGCTACTCGGATACCTCTGGGCGCTGAAGCTGTACAACCGCGACCCGGCCCACTGATCCGCCTGCCGGATGCGCGCCGCTCAGAGGTGGTCGCGGGCCCGCAGCACCTCCACAGCCGCGGCCCGCAAACCTTCGCGATCCAGGTCGGCGTACGCCGACGCGGTGTCGGCGTACGCCGACCCGTCGGCCTGCTCGGCGAGCGCGCGGATCCGTGCCGACGACATCGTGGGGGCGAAGCCGCGCAGGAACCGGAAGCGCTCCGCCAACGCGATCAGCCGAACGCCGGATATCGTCGCGAGGTCGTTGCCGGTACGCCGGCCACGGTCGAAGTCCACCATGGCCAGGGCCACCAGCAGAGCACCGATGATCGGCAGCTCGACCAGGAACGGCGACGGGTTGGACGACGGATGGACGAGCGCCCCCGGCGGCACCTGCGAGAGTTCCTCGGCGAGGTCCTTCACCAGGTCCAGCCGACCGTGCTGACCATGGGCGACGACGGTGACGGACTTGGCCTCCAGGGTCCACGGGTCCATGCCGCCCGTCACGACCCAGACCATCGGGTCCTGACCGAGGACCAGCCGCTCGACCGTTCGCCGCCACATCCGCAGGCCAGCCTCGACCTCGCCTCGCGCGAGCAGGATCTCGGCGCGCACCGCGTGGCCGTACGTGAGCGTCTCCAGAGGCGCGTCGACCCACTGCGGCGTCGTCTCCAGCCAGTGCTCCGCCTCGTCGAGGTCACCGAGCTGCAGGGCGGCGAGCGCCATCCACCACCGCATCCCCACGACGTCCGGCCACAGCCCGATGCGTTCGGCGACGGGCATGGCCGTCCTGAGGTGGAGCTGGACCTCGGCGGCCTGCTCGGCCTGGAGACACAGCTCGCTGACCCGGGCATGGGCAAGCCCCCACAGCCACGGGCTGTTCTCCCGGTCGAACGCCTCGACCATGCGTCTGGCCGTGGTCAGGGCCTTGTCCGGGTCGTCCATGTTCTCCCAGACGTACGTGGCGACGGCGTTGGCGACACCGGCGACGTAAGGCTCGGCACTGTCACACAACGCGTGCAGGTCCGACGGATCCTCGATGCTGTTCAGTACGACCGCGACGGCCCTGACCAGGCTGTCCGGTGGCGCCGGAGGCAGCCGACGCGCGGCGACCAACGAGCGCACCGGGCGTGGCCCTTCGACGAGGAAGGTGTAGGCACAGCACAGCGTCAGGGCGGTCCGCGTGACCTCGACGAGGTCAGGCCCCGGGCGGTAGTGCGACAGGTCCCACGCGGTCTCTTCGGCAAGCGTCCTCAACCGCTTGTAGTTGGCCTCGATCGTCCACAGTCCGCCCAGAACGGCCGCAGTCGCCGCGATCGTCGCGCGATCCCGCAGGGCGACGGCGTGCCGCAGTGCCTGCACGAGGTTGTCCTGCTCGGTCCGGACCCGCTCGAGGGCGGTGAACACGTCCGCCCCGAAGACCGAGTCGTGCTGGCTGATGCCGAAACGGCGCGCCCACGCGAGGAACCCGTCGACCGCCCGGTCCGTTTCGCCGGCCGACTCCCGCTCCGCCGCACTGAACTCACGCATGGTCTCCAGCATCGAGAAGCGGGTTCCCGCGGAGGTGTCCGTCACCTTGAGCAGCGACTGGTCGACCAGGTGCTCCACCACCTGCAGGACGTCGCCGTCGCCCTCGGACCCAGCCAGGACGTGGCGGGCGGCGTCCGCGGTGAACCCGTTCGGGAAGACCGACAACGCGCGCATCGCTGCCCGCCCTGAGGGGCCGAGGAGGTCCCAGCTCCAGTCGACGACGGCCCGCAGGGTGTGATGCCGCGCCGGGGCGTCCCGGCTGCCGCCCCGCAGCAGGCCGAACCGGTCCTTCAGGCCGACGGCGATCTCGGCGACCGTCATGACGCGTACGCGTGCCGCGGCCAACTCCGCCGCTAGGGGCAGCCCGTCGAGACGGCGACACAGCTCCTCCACCGCCTCGGCCGGCAGGTCGACGCCGGGACGCGCCGCCCTCGCGCGGTGCTCGAAGAGCTCGACGGTCGCCGAGAGGTCCAGCTCCGGCAGCAGGTACACCGACTCCGACGACAGGCCGAGCGGGGCGCGGCTGGTCGTGAGCACGCGCAGGTCCCGGGTCCTCGACACCAACGCCTCGACCAGCCGGGCGACACCGCCGATGACGTGTTCGCAGTTGTCCAGCACCAGGAGCGCGGGATCGGGCCCAAGGGCCTCGACGATCCCGGTGACCACGTCCTGCGCCCGGGACAGGTGGCTGATCGTCGTACGCCGCGACTCCCCGACCCCCAGCGCCGACGCCACCTCGCCGGCCACGTCGGCGGCGGCGGTGAGCCCGGCGAGCGCGACGGCATGCACGACCCGCTGCTCCGCCTCGCGGCCCACGACGTAGGCGAGCCGGGTCTTCCCCAGTCCCCCAGGACCGACGATCGACGTCACCCTAGACGTGCGTACCAGCTTGGCCACCTCGGCGACGTCGGCGGCGCGGCCCAGCAGCGGGTTGGGTTCGTGCGGGACGCCGTGCCGGACCAGGGGTGCCTCGCCCCGGAGGAGCTGCTGGTGCTCGGCCCGCAGCGCGGGCCCCGGATCGGTGCCGAGGTCGTCGCGGAGGGCCCGCCGGTACGCCTCGTACCGGTCCAGCGCGGCGGAGGTGCCCGCGACCGCCGCCTCGCAGCGGATCAGCTCCAGCAGGATCTCCTCGTCCCGCGGCCGGTCCCGGGCCAGGTCGGCGAGGTGCTCGAGCGCCTCGGCGCGTCGGCCCAGGCGCGCCAGGGCGAGGGCGCGGATGCGTACGAGCGTCCGATAGGTCACGGCCCGCTCCACGCGGAGGGCGGCCACCGGGTCATCGAGGCCGGGGGCGTCGACACCGTGGTTCCCGGACGGCGGGGATTTCCACTGCGCCAGGCCTTCCTCGGCATGCGCGAGTGCCGCCTCGTGGTGGCCGGCCCGCGCCTGCTGAGCGCCCGCCGAGGCACAGAGCAGCACCACGGTGGCGTCGATCTGGTCCTCGCCCAGCGCGAGGCGGTATCCCGTCGGCGTACGGGCGACAACCTCCGGACCCAGCAGTGCCCGGGCGCGGGAAACCAGGATCTGGACCGCTTTGGCCGGGTTCGCGGGCCGTTCGTGGGGCCAGAGTCCCTCCACGAGCCGGGTGGTACCGCAACCCGTCCGAAGATCGCCCGCGAGGAGTGCGAGAAGGCCACACAGTCTTGGGCCACTGACCTCCTGATCGCGGAAGGCCACCCGCGACAACAGGACCAGCTCGACACTCACCGGACCAGGGTAAGGGTCATTGCGGTCACGCTCGTTCGTACCGGCAAGCCCCACGATCGTCCCGCGCGCGCTCTGAGCTCACGGCCGAGTGTCATGAGGGCGTCAAAGGCGGCGGCGATCGCGCTAAGGGATCGCTAACGCCGGCCTCGGCTGCCCCTCGCCGTCCTTGACTGGGTACTGGCTCCATTCGTCGGGAAGGAAGCTCATGGCTGATGTGGTCTTCATCGTGGTGACGATCGTCGCGTTCGGTGCGGTCGCCGCGGTTCTGCGCGGGGTGACCCGGTTGTGAGTGCCGAGAACGTCGCCGGTCTGATCATCGCCGCCGGCCTGGTCATCTACCTCGTCATCGCACTCATCCGTCCGGAAAGGTTCTAGATGAGCCCGGGTCTCACCGCGGTCGTGCTGGTCGCGGTCCTGATCGTCTCGCTCGCCGTGGTGCACCGCCCGCTGGGTGACTACATGGCGCGCGTCTACACCAGCGACCGGCACCTTGGCCTCGAGCGCGGACTGTACCGCCTGCTCCGGGTCAACCCGGACGCCGAACAGCGCTGGAGCGTCTACGCCGCGAGTGTGCTGGCGTTCTCCTTCGTCTCGGTGTTGTTCCTGTACGCGATGCAACGACTGCAGGCGTGGCTGCCGTTGTCGATGGGCATGGCGCCGGTGCCACCCGACGGCGCGTTCAACACGGCGGTGTCGTTCGTCACCAACACCAACTGGCAGTGGTACTCGGGCGAGTCGACGATGAGCCACCTCACGCAGCTGGCGGGGCTCACCGTGCAGAACTTCGTGTCGTCCGCCGTTGGCATGGCGGTGGCGATCGCACTTGTCCGCGGACTCATCCGGCGGAGCACCGGCGACCTGGGAAACTTCTGGGTCGACCTGGTGCGAGGCACGCTCCGGATCCTGCTCCCACTCGCCTTCGTCGCGGCGATCATCTTCCTCGCGAACGGCGTCATCCAGAACTTCTCCGAGCCGACGACGGTTCAGACCCTCGCCGGCGGCACCCAGCACCTGCCGGGCGGAGGCATCGCCTCACAGGAGGCGATCAAGGACCTCGGCACCAATGGCGGTGGGCCGTTCAACGCCAATTCCTCGCACCCGTTCGAGAACCCCAACGGGTTCACCAACATGTTCACCATCTTTCTCCTGCTGGTGATCCCGTTCTCGATGCCCGCGACCTACGGCCGAATGGTCGGCAATGTGAGGCAGGGGTACGCCGTCCTGGCGGCGATGGGTCTGATCTGGATCGCCTCGGTGGTGGCGATCTACGCAGCCGATTTCGCTCACCAGGGTGCAGCGTTCCAGCTCGCGGGCGGTGCGATGGAGGGCAAGGAGGCCCGCTTCGGGGTGTCGTCGTCACCGGTGTTCGCGATCTCGACCACGCTCACGTCGACGGGCTCGGTCGACTCGATGCACGATTCGTACACCGCGTTGGGGGGAGGCGTCACGATCCTTGCGATGCTGCTCGGCGAGGTCGCACCCGGCGGTGTCGGCGCCGGCCTCTACGGAATGCTCGTGCTCGCCGTACTCGCGGTCTTCATCGCGGGGCTGATGGTCGGTCGTACGCCGGAATTCCTCGGCAAGAAGATCGGCGCCCGGGAAATGAAGCTCGTCGCCCTCGCCATCCTCACCATGCCACTCCTGGTGCTCGCTGGCACCGGCGTGGCCCTGGCGCTCGACGCGGGTCGCTCCTCGATCCTCAATCCCGGAGCGCACGGCCTGTCCGAGGTGTTGTACGCCTTCGCCTCCGCCAGCAACAACAACGGGTCGGCATTCGCCGGACTCTCGGCAGGAACGCCGTTCTACAACACAGCTCTCGGCCTGTGCATGCTGTTCGGCCGGTTCGTCCCGATCGTGCTGGTCCTGGCACTCGCTGGCTCCCTCGCCAGTCAAAAGGCGGTACCGGAGACGGCGGGAACCCTGCGGACACAGTCGCCGCTGTTCGTCGGCCTGCTCACCGGCGTCACGCTGCTCGTCGCCGGGTTGACCTTCTTCCCCGCCCTCGCCCTCGGTCCGCTCGCGGAAGGCCTGTCATGAACGCACCCCCGTCCACCCACGTCGCCGCGAGTGGGCACCTGCGTCCGGAGCGGCTCGCGCCGGCGGTCCAGCCGCACCGCGTCGCCGGCGGGGCGTTCGCCCCCGCGCAACTGCTGCGGTCGTTGCCGGATGCGTTCGGCAAACTCGATCCGCGGCTCATGGTGAGGTCGCCGGTGATGTTCGTCGTCGAGGTCGGGGCAGCCTTCACCACCGTGCTGACGATCCTCGATCCGACCTTGTTCGGCTGGCTGATCGTCGGCTGGCTCTGGCTCACCGTACTGTTCGCCAACCTCGCCGAGGCGGTGGCGGAAGGGCGTGGCAAGGCCCAGGCCGACACCTTGCGGCGGGCCAAGACAGAGACCCTTGCCCGCAAGCTCAGTGCCGACGGCGACGGAGCCGAGAAGCGGGTACCGGCGACGTCGCTGCACGTCGGGGACTTCGTGGTGTGCGAAGCCGGCGACGTCATTCCCGGCGACGGCGAGGTCATCGACGGCATCGCCAGCGTCGACGAGTCGGCGATCACCGGCGAGTCGGCTCCGGTCATCCGGGAGTCCGGCGGCGACCGTTCCGCCGTGACAGGGGGTACGAAAGTCCTGTCCGACCGGATCGTCGTCCGCATCACCAGCGAACCAGGCGAGACGTTCCTCGACCGGATGATCGCGCTCGTCGAGGGTGCGGACCGGCAGAAGACGCCGAACGAGATCGCGCTGACCATCCTGCTGGCCAGCCTCACGGTCATCTTCCTGCTCGCCGTCGTCGCGCTGCAGCCGATGGCCACCTACTCCGGCCAACAGCAGTCGATCCTCGTCCTGGTGGCGCTGCTGGTCTGTCTGATCCCGACCACGATCGGCGCGCTGCTGTCGGCCATCGGCATTGCCGGCATGGACCGGCTGGTGCAACGTAACGTGCTCGCGATGTCGGGGCGGGCCGTCGAGGCGGCCGGTGACGTGTCGACGTTGCTGCTGGACAAGACGGGCACGATCACCCTCGGTGCCCGGCAGGCCGTCGACTTCCTTCCCGTGGGTGGGACCAGTCCAGAGCAGGTGGCGGTCGGAGCGCAGCTGGCTAGCCTCGCCGACGAGACACCGGAAGGGCGTTCGATCGTCGTCCTGGCCAAGGAGAAGTTCGGTCTGCGCGGCCGGGAGCTGGCAGGTGCGACCGTCATCCCGTTCACGGCCGAGTCCCGGATGAGTGGCGTCGACCAACCAGACGGGCACCAGATCCGCAAGGGGGCGGCGAGCGCCGTGCTGCGGTGGGTGCAGGCCGACCGCGGGCAGGTGCCTCAGGAGACGGGGACCGTCGTCGACGAGATCGCCAGCGTGGGTGGTACGCCGCTCGTCGTCGCCGAACGCCGTAGCGGAGATGGGGACGGCACGTCCCGGGTCCTCGGCATCATCCACCTCAAGGACATCGTCAAGGAGGGCTTGCGGGAGCGCTTCGACGACCTGCGGGCGCTCGGCATCCGTACCGTCATGATCACCGGCGACAACCCCCTCACCGCAAAGGCGATCGCCGACGAGTCCGGCGTCGACGACTTCCTCGCCGAAGCGGGGCCCGAGGACAAACTGGCCCTCATCCACCGTGAGCAGCAGGGCGGCAAGCTGGTGGCGATGACCGGAGACGGTACGAACGACGCTCCGGCGCTCGCGGCTGCCGACGTCGGCGTCGCCATGAACACGGGCACCTCGGCGGCCAAGGAAGCCGGCAACATGATCGACCTCGACTCCAACCCGACGAAGCTCATCGAGATCGTGGAGATCGGCAAGCAGCTGCTGATCACGCGGGGTGCGTTGACGACCTTCTCGATCGCCAACGACATCGCGAAGTACTTCGCGATCATCCCTGCCATGTTCGCCGTCGTCTATCCGGGCCTGGACGCGCTCAACATCATGCGGCTCGAGACACCAGAGTCGGCGATCCTGTCCGCGGTGATCTTCAACGCATTGATCATCATCGCGTTGATCCCACTCGCGCTGCGCGGCGTGCGCTACCGGCCCACGTCGGCATCGTCCATGCTGCGGCGCAACCTCGCGGTCTACGGCCTCGGCGGCATCCTCGTTCCCTTTGCCGGCATCAAACTCATCGATCTCGTCGTCTCACTCATTCCGGGCACTCTCATTTCGGGAAGGGGGTGACCTTCGTGGTAGCGACCCTGCGACAACTCGGTGCGGCGTTCCGCACGCTGCTCGCCATGACCGTGATCGTCGGCCTGCTCTATCCGCTCGCGGTGTGGGCGGTCGGTCAGGTCGCGTTCCGGGACCAGGCCGCCGGTTCACTGATGGAACGGGACGGCCAGATCATCGGCTCCAGGCTGATCGGGCAGAGCTTCGACGGCCGGGAGTGGTTTCACCCGCGGCCATCCGCGGCCGGCGAGGACGGATACGACGGACTCGCCAGCTCGGGCAGCAACCTCGGCCCGAACAACCCCGAACTCGTCACGCTCGTCAAGCTCCGCAGAGCCCAGGTGGCGAAGGAGAACGGCGTCCCGCCATCTGCGGTGCCACCCGACGCCGTCACCGCGAGTGCGAGCGGGCTCGATCCACACATTTCGCCCGCGTACGCCGAAATCCAGGTGAAGCGGGTTGCCCGCGAACGGGACCTCAGCACCGCCAGCGTCCGTTCTCTGGTAGCCCGCCACACCGACGGACGCAGCCTCGGCATTCTCGGCGAACCCGGCGTCAACGTCGTCGAGTTGAACCTCGCCCTCGCGCAGCGCGCCGGTACGGGCGGGGACTGAGCCGGACCTCCGGCACCGGCAGGGGCGGACAATGACAGGTATGGCGCGTGGAAGGCTCCGGGTCTACCTCGGTGCGGCACCGGGTGTCGGCAAGACCTACTCCATGCTCGGTGAGGCACACCGGCGGGCCGACCGAGGCACCGACGTGGTGATCGGCTACGTCGAGTGCCACGGCCGCGTCCTCACCGAACAGATGACCAAAGGCCTCGAACTGGTGCCCCGCCGCCACCTCACCTACCGCGGCAGGATCTTCACCGAGATGGACGTGGACGCGATCATCCGGCGCCACCCCGAACAGGTGCTCGTCGACGAGATCGCGCACACCAACATCCCGGGATCCCGCAACGCCAAACGCTGGCAGGACGTCGAGGAGATCCTCGACGCCGGCATCGACGTCATCACCACGGTCAACATCCAGCACCTGGAATCGCTCAACGACGTTGTTGAGTCGATCACCGGCATCCGGCAGCAGGAGACCATCCCCGACGAGGTTGTCCGCAGGGCCGACCAGATCGAGCTGGAGGACATGTCGCCTGAGGCGCTGCGCCGCCGACTTGCCCACGGCAACGTCTACCCGCCGGAGAAGATCGACGCCGCCCTCGGCAACTACTTCCGTACCGGCAATCTCACCGCCCTGCGCGAGCTCGCCCTCCTGTGGCTCGCCGACCGGGTAGACGAGGGCCTTGTGAAGTACCGCGCCGACCATCACATCGAGCAACCATGGCCGGCCCGGGAGCGGGTCGTGGTCGCCGTCACCGGCGGACCCGAGGGCGAGACCGTCATCCGCCGGGCCGCCCGGATCGCTGCCCGCGGCGCCGGGGGCGAACTCCTCGCCGTCCACGTCGCACGCAGCGATGGGCTCGCCGACGCCTCACCCAGTGCTCTCGGCCGGCTGCGTACCCTCGTCGAAAGCCTGGGCGGCACCTACCACCAGGTCGTCGGTGACGATGTTGCCAGCGCTCTGCTCGACTTCGCGACCGGAGTCAACGCCACCCAGCTGGTGCTGGGCAGCAGCCGTCGCAACCGCTTCCAGCACCTGCTCCAACCCGATGTCGCGTCGCTGGTCACCCCCCGCTCGGGTGACATCGACGTCCACCTGGTGACCCACGAACACGTCGGTAAAGGCCGACTGGTGCCCCCGCGAAGGGAGCTCAGCCGGCGCCGACTGGTAGGTAGCTGGCTGCTCGCGGTCTTCGGTCCTCCTTTGCTCACCGCCGGACTCGCGGCCACCAGGGACGCGCACGACCTTGCCACCGAGATGCTGCTGTTCCTCACCCTCGCCGTGGGTGTCGCACTGATCGGCGGTGTTCTTCCTTCGCTGGTCGCGGCGGTGGTCGGCGCGCTGCTGTTGAACTTCTACTTCACCGAGCCGTACCACACGCTCATCATCAGCAGGCCGGAGCACCTGCTCGCCGTTCTGATCTTCCCGCTGGTTGCCGGCGCGGTGGCCTCGGTCGTGGGCCTCGCCGCGCGGCGGACGTCCGAGGCGGCACGCGCCAACGCGGAGGCGGCCACCCTGTCCACGCTGGCGGGCAACGTCCTGCGTGGTGAAGGCGCCCTCGAAGCACTGCTCGAGCAGGCTCGGGAATCCTTCGGCATGACCTCGGCGGCACTGCTGGAACGCTCGTCAGGCGACGGCGACGGCTGGACCTGCCTGGGAAGCGTCGGTGCCGACCCGGCGAGCAGCCCGGCCGAGTCCGACGCCGACGCCGCCCTCACCGACTCCCTCGTCCTCACCGTGCGTGGGCGGGCGCTCCCGGCCGCCGACCGGCGGGTGCTCGGGGCCTTCGCGGACCACCTGGCCGTCGTTCTCGAACGTAGCCGGTTGGCTGAGGAGGCCGGCCGCGCCCGAAAGCTCGCGGAGGC
Organism: Actinopolymorpha sp. B9G3; assembly: GCF_040120725.1. Classification (NCBI taxonomy): domain Bacteria; kingdom Bacillati; phylum Actinomycetota; class Actinomycetes; order Propionibacteriales; family Actinopolymorphaceae; genus Actinopolymorpha; species Actinopolymorpha sp. B9G3. Next base: position 167,170 of record NZ_JBEEAB010000008.1, read on the forward strand.
CAACCGGATCCGTACCGCCCTCCTCGCCGCGGTCTCCCACGACCTGCGCACACCGCTGACCGGCGTGAAGGCGGCGGTGAGCAGCCTCCGGCAGACCGACGTCGAACTGTCCGGGGACGACCGGGCCGAACTCCTCGCCGGCATCGAAGACTCCGCCGACCGGCTCAACCGGCTGGTCTCCAACCTGCTCGACATGAGCCGGGTGCAGGCTGAGGCGGTGCGCCCGCTGCTGCGCGAGGTCAGGGTCGACGAAGTGGTCCCGGCCGCCCTCATCGGCGTACCGCCAGACTCCGTCAAGGTGACGCTCCCCGAGGACCTCCCCACGGTCCGGGTCGACACCGGTCTCATCGAGCGCGCGATCGCCAACATCGTCGAGAACGCCGTACGACACAACCCGGCGGGTACGCCCGTGCTGCTCACCGCCAGCGTCCTCCGCGACCGGGTGGAGATCCGGGTCGTCGACCGCGGCCCAGGCGTATCTGACGCGGAGAAGGACCGCATCTTCGAGCCGTTCCAGCGGCTGGGCGACGCACCCTCCGGCACCGGTGTCGGGCTCGGCCTGGCCGTGGCGCGCGGCTTCGCCGAAGCCGTCGGCGGCTCACTCGACGCCGAGGACACGCCAGGAGGCGGCCTCACCCTGGTCCTGACCCTCCCCGCCCCTGGGCGCAGCCCCGACACCCTCATCGACGAACCAGCCGAGGCAACGGAAGTGATCACGTGAGCGAGCGGAGCGAGCGAACCGACGAGCACGGCGCGCGAGTTCGCAGCGAAGCAAGAGCCCGCGTGAGCGACCACGCCATCCGCGTGCTCGTCGTCGAGGACGATCCGCACCTCGCCCGCGCTCTCGCCATCAACCTCCGCGCCCGTGACTACGAGGTCGACCTGGCCCCTGACGGCCGGACCGCCCTCGACGTCGCCGCGCGCCAGCATCCGGACGTCGTCGTCCTCGACCTCGGACTGCCGGACATGGACGGTGTTGAGGTGATCGGCGGGTTGCGCGGCTGGGCGCGGGTGCCGATCCTCGTGCTGTCCGCCCGACACTCCTCCACCGAGAAGGTGAACGCGCTCGACGCCGGCGCCGACGACTACGTCACCAAGCCGTTCGGCATGGACGAGCTCCTGGCCCGGCTACGGGCGGCGGTACGCCGGAGCCTGCCCGGCGAGGACGCCGAGCCGGTCATCACGACGGCCGCCTTCACCGTCGACCTCGCCGCCAAGCGGGTCAGCCGGGAAGGATCCGACGTACGCCTCACCCCCACCGAGTGGCACCTGCTGGAGGCACTCGTTCGGGCACCCAACCGGCTGATCGGCCAGCGCCAGCTCCTGCAGGAGGTGTGGGGTCCCGGATACACCACCGAGACCAACTATCTCCGGGTCTACATGGCGCAGCTGCGTCGCAAGCTCGAACCCGATCCCGCCCACCCGAAGTACCTCATCACCGAGCCGGGGATGGGCTACCGCTTCGAGCCGTAGCGGTTTCCAGCGCGGCTTTGACTCGGCCGATCCCATGGGTGGCGATGGCGGCGACGCTCGTCAGTCGGCGAGCGTCGACCCATATCGAGTGAGGTTCCGCCGCCGGCAGCTGCCAGTAGGCGACGTGGATTCCTCGCTGGTGGAAGGGCCACTCGTCCAAGTACCGAGCCCCACCTGTTCCACACAGGTAGGTCGCCTGCCCCACTGCGTGGGTGAGGTCAGCGAGTCTGGCAGACCGTTCTTGGCTGACGTCGAAGGTGCTGCTGGATACGGCGGTGCCGGGCCAGTCGAGAAGGTTGAGCACTGCTGTTGTGGACGCGAGAGCGATGTCGGCCAGCCGGTCGGTCGAGCCGACGAGGTCGGTGAGCTGGTGAACGACATCGCGGACTCTCGACCAGTGTCGGGCGCGACCGTAGTGCTGGGTGAGCATGCCTTCGAGGCGTCGTCGAGCTGTCCTCGGATCAGCAAGCGTGACGCGGTCGATGGGTGTGGACCTCCCGTCCGGCAGGTGCACCGGCAGCGACAGCCACTGATGAGTTTCCGGGGCACCCGGCGTGCCTACGCGACATCGATGCTGGTAGTCCCGGCGGACGAACTGGACGTTGTCGAGGACCACCCACCGGTCGGACGCGTACAGCTTCGCGAGCGTGGAGAGCCTGGGAAACAGGTTCGGTTGGTGGACCGCACAGGCGTGCGGTGGCTTGCCGGCCATGACCCCGTCAAACCGCGGCCAGCCGGGTCGTGTACCCGGCGGCCACCAGCCGGTCGTACGCATTCAGCACGTGGTCGGGGACGTGCTGCGGGATGGCGAAGCCCTTCTTCGGGTATTCGATGACCCGCTGCAAGTCGCCGACGATCATGTCGAGCGCCAGCGGAGGATCCCCGATGCGCTCGGCGTACGCGTCGAACTCCAGCGGCTCCGAGGCGCAAATGACGTCGACGTCCGGCCACATCTTCCGGCAGGTGGCGAAGGCACGTCGTTCCATGTATGCCATGGAGATCAGCATGACGTTGGCTGTTTCGATCCCGGCGTCGGCGAGGAGCTGCCGGGACAAAGTGATGTTCTCCCCGGTGTTCGTGGCCGCGGGTTCGACTAGCACAGCATCAGCGGGCACGCCCAGCTCGATCGCCCGCTCGCAATTGTGCAGCGCCTCGCCGCGGGGGAACCATGCGCGGGTGTCGGGGCTGTTTGCGCCTGTGAACAGCAGCAGTGGGTACAGGCGGCGGCGGAACAACTCGGCTGCGAACGACGCGATTCCGGGGTCTGGGCCGCCCAAGCAGATACCCACCGAGCATGGCCGAAGCTGGTGGCGCATCTGGTGGAAGTCCCAGATGAGGGCGGCATCCTTGCCGTCCTCATCGGTCATCGGTCGACGTCTCTTACTCACTGCAGCCTCCTGCCTGGCCGTTCGGGAATCCGTTGGATCCGCTCAATCCACTGGAGCTGGTGCGCCAGTCCGTAACGGGTGGCTTGGTTGCGCGCACGCGACAGGACCGCGAGTCCCTCGGTGCAGGTGCCCGGATCCGAGACAAGGACATGCCCGTGCGCGGTATCTAGCCGCACCTGCTCCAACGGCGAGTCGGCACGCCGGTAGGACAGGGCGACGTCGATGGATCGGGTAGCGCCCGCGAGGTCGGCGGCAGCCAGGTGGGCAAGGGCCCTTTTCTGGTGTGCGACACCCCAGTCGTCTGCCTCCCCCTGCTCTTCGAACATGCGGCTCGCGTGATCGATCTCAGCGACGGCTGAAGCGATGTCGCCAGCCTTGGTGAGAGCGGTACCGATCCACAGGCGCGCCTGTGCACGTTCGTAGTCGCGAAGTCTTTGATCCTCGGCGAGGCTCTGATACATCCGAGCCGACGCATGCAGGTCACCAGACATCTCGACCGTGATGGCCCGTGCCAGGTCCACCTGAGCGACGCGGCGCTGATTGTCGAGTTGGGCGAACAGGTCCGACGCCCGGTCATAGGCGTGTCGCGCCGACAACGGCCCGAAGAGACGTCCCTGGTAGCGGCGCATGTCGCCAAGGAGCATCAGCGATCGGCCGCGCAGATGGCGGCCGCGCTCGTCGAGGTCGGTCAGCGGATATCGATTGAGCCACCGCTCAAGCAGGAGCTGCGTGGTACGAAAGGCGTCGCCGTTCAGGTACACCACCGCCCGGTCGAGGTCGTCGGACCACGACTCATAGTCTGGCGGCGCGAGCACCGGCGGGTGGTCGGTCTCGCCCGGGTCCGCCGGACAGTAACGAATCAGGGCTTCGACCAGCAGCGGATCGAGTACCGCTCGTTCGAGGTGTCGTTGCACAGTGTCAGGTTCCCGCGCGTAGCCACGTCCGGTATACGCACGGTCGGCCAACCGGCGGCGGTCGTTCAGCGGCGGTGGTGTGCTGCCACTGTCGACGTGGAACAGCAGCCGAGCGGCGACCCGCATCGCCGGTGTCGGGAGTGCAGCGAGTACGTCATCGAACGCTCGCCGATTGTGGGCAAGCAGCGTCACTGAGTCCATGGGACTGACGCGCCCGGTCCCGAACGTCGCGTTCAGTTCGGGGTAGCGGTGGGGCCGCAGGGTGAGGTCGGCCAGTCCGGCCTGACGAAGCCGGCGCAGCTCAGTTCCCAGCGCCCGCGACACCTCAATGGCGTCCGGGGGATCCGCACTATTTCCGTCTTTCGTCAGCACCTGCTCCGCGAATCCTGAGTGTGATGGTAGCCATCAGTCGTTACGGCACATCTGCGGACCAGGGTAGGCCGACCGTGCTTGCGGCGGCGGTCATGCGCCGAGAGACACGGCGTTCCTGGCGGGTTAACCGCCCGCCTTTGCGTCGCCGTACGACTGTGAATGATCCGGATAAGTGGCAGGCAGGTCAAGCCAACCAAGCAACTGAGGAGATGCGCCGCAATGGACGAGCGATCCAACGGAGATGAGGGCAGTGAAAGCAGTGTGGAAGACCGCAGAATTCGTCATCTTCGCAATGCTCGGTGTCATCTGGACGGTGGTGGTAGGACGATGAGTCGCGAATCACCAAACCTCAAGCCAGGACTCGTGGCCTGGGTGTGGGATAGCAGCGTCCTCAAGGACCGTGGTTATACGCAGTCAGACTTGACGACTCTCGCACGAGTTCTGCTGAGACCCTGCCCACGGTGTCACGCCAAGCCCGGAGACTGGTGCACCAGCACGGGTAGCGGCCGTCCCATCGAAAGCCTCGACCATCAGCACGTCTCGCGGCGGATGCCTGGTCGAGCAACACAGTGACACGCGATCCAAACCGTAGGACCAAACGAAGCTTCGTAAGCAGTCGAGCAAATCGGTTCGCGAGGTTGCTCGACTAGATCGGCGAGAGCGCTACGTCAGCGCCTTGATCTCGGCCACGGCCTTGCGGGGGTCCTGGGCATCGAAGACGAGTGACCCGGGCACGACGCCGTCGGCGCCTGCCGCGGCGAGGGCCGGCACCGTATGACGACGTATGCCGCCGTCCACGACGAGGAGCGGCCGGTCACCCGTGCTCCCGCGCGCCTCGGCGAGCGAGGCGACCCGGCCGGCGGTCGCCGGATCGAGTCCGACGCCCCTGACGCCGATCGCGGTCCCGAGCACGAGGACCCGGGAGACGGCCGGGAAGTGGGCGACCGCCTGGTCGATCCCCTGGTGGGTCTCCAGGCCGAGGGAGGGCTGGCACCCGAGGTCCCGGATCCGTTCGAGTGTCGCGTCGATGTCGATCCCAGGACCCATGTGCACGGTGATCATGTCTGCTCCGGCGTCGGCGAACCGGTCCGCCCAGTACGCGGGGTCGGTCACCATCAGGTGGACGTCGAGCAGCGCGGTGGTACGCCGGCGGAGGGCGGCGACGAGATCGGGCCCGAAGAGCAACTCGCGCGTGCGGTGCCCGTCGAAGACGTCGATGTGGAAGCCGTCCACGACGTCGGCCAGCGCCTCGACCGCGTCGCCGAGGGCGAGCAGGTCCGCCGACCACAGTGAGACGTACGCCCGCATGGGTGATCCCTCCGGTTGGCCACAGGTTTAGGTTCGTTTAGACTCGGTTTACGAGCCAAAACGAGCGGAAACGAATCTACATGAAGATCGACAGCGTCCGACTGGGCGTCATCGGGTGCGGGCGAATCGCCCAGGTCGCCCACCTCCCCGCGGTCGCCAAGGCCGACGGAGTGCAACTGGTCGCGGTCAGCGACCCGAGCGAGACGCTCGCGCACGGCGTCGCCGCCCGCTACGGCGTGACCGGCTGCACCGACACCGGCGAACTGCTGGGGCATCGGCTCGACGCGGTGCTCATCGCCGCACCCGACCGGCTGCACCTTCCGCTGGGCGTCCGGGCGCTGGAGGCGGGCAGGCACGTCCTCGTCGAGAAGCCCGCCGCCGACACCGCAACCCATGCCGCCGAGTTGCAGGCCCGCGCCGAGTCCGCGGACCGCAAGCTCCAGGTCGGCTCCATGCGACGCCACGATCCCGGCATGGCGTACGCCAAAGCCGCGATGGCCGAGCTCGGCACCATCCTCACCGCCACCAGCTGGTACCGCATTCCCGCAACCCTCCGCCGGCCCACCGAAGCGGCGTTGTTCCCGGCGCTGGTGGTCGACGAGGACGTCCGTGCCCGGGAGGCCGGCTTCAAGGCGGATCGGGACCGCTACCTGCTCCTCACCCATGGCGCGCACGTCTTCGACACGCTCCGGCTCCTCGTGGGCGAGCTCACGAACGTTCGTGCCCAGCTGGCCCACCATGGCCGCGACTACAGCTGGCATGGGACGTCCCGGCTCGCAGGCGGAGGCCTCGTCACGTTCGAGATCTCCGCCGACGTCCGCGGGGAGTACGCCGAGGGCATCGAGATCTACGGCGAACACGGCCACCTGAGCATCCGTTCGGACTTCCCGTTCTTCCGCCATGCCAGCCGCGTCCGCGTCCATCTGGACCGCACGCGCGAGACACGCACACCGGAGTTCGGTGCAAGTGACCCGTACCAGCGGCAGGTCGAGGCGTTCGCCCGTGCGATCGTGACGGACGCCCCGACCGACCCGTCGGGAGTCGACGGTGTGGCGGCGCTCCGGCTGATCGAGGCAGTGGCGACCAGCGCGGCAGCCGACGGCAAGGAGGTCGAGCCGTGAGCGGGACGCCGAAGCGGGCACCCGTCAACGCCGCACCCGGTCCACGGGTGGAAACCGACGTCGGCATCTTCGCGCGGACGTTCCGCCGGTCGAGCGCCGACGCGGTCGCCCACGCGGTCGCCGACGCGGGGTTCGGGCTCGTCCAGCTCAACCTCAACGCGTTCGGGCTGGCGACCATCCCCGCGACACACGACGTCGAACGGATCGACTACGCGGGGATCCGGGCGAGTTTCGCGCGACGACAGGTGCGCATCTGGGGCGTCTCCGCGACCTACAACTGCGTGCATCCCGACAGAGACCGCCGCAGTCGCGAGACGGCCGAGGCCGACGCGTTCATCCGGCACGCGGGCCAGCTCGGCGCCGACGTGGTGACGTTGTGCTCCGGCACTCGCGACCCCGACGACATCTGGCGGCGGCATCCCGGCAACGACGACGAGTCGGCCTGGCATGACCTCCGCACCACCCTCGACCGGTTGCTGGCGGCCGCCGCGGCGGCGGGTGTGCGGCTCGGCATCGAACCCGAACCCGGCAACGTGGTCAGCGATGCCGTCCGCGCGCGCCGGCTGCTCGACGAGCTGGGTCCGGACGCCGACCTGATCAGCATCGTCCTCGACCCCGCCAACCTGCTCACTCCCGTGACCGCAGCGGGGCAGGACCGGATTCTCTCGGAGGCGTTCGACCTCCTCGGCTCATCGGTCGGGTGTCTGCACGCGAAGGATGTGCTGCCCGCCTCGGGTCACGCAGCCGCCGGCACCGGGCTGCTCGACTACGACCTGGTTCTCAGCCTGCACGCCGCGCTCCCTCGAGTCGTCCCGCTGATCATCCAGGACGCCACCGAGGACGACGTGCCGCGCGTCCGAGGTTTCCTCCTAGACCGCCTGCACCGGCATTCGCGGAGGGTCCCGTGACGGCGGCGAAGCACGAGGGACGAGCCTTCACCGAGGAACGCAGGGCACGGATCCTGGACATTCTCGACGCGCGCGGTCGAGTGCGCGTGGCCGAGCTCGCCGACCTGCTCGCGGTAGCCGAACCGACCGTACGCAAGGACATCACCGACCTCGACCGGCAGGGTCTGCTTCGGCGTACGCATGGCGGCGCGCTCGCCCTGCGACCGGCGTACGAACCTGCTCTGGCCACCCGGGTCGAGCGAAACGTCGCCGCCAAACAGGCGATCGCGCGCGCCTGCCTGACCATGATCGACGACGGTGACGCAGTGTTTCTCGACAGCGGCAGCACGATCCTCGCCCTTGCCGAAGAACTCCGGCTGGCCGTCGCCAGTGGTCATCCCTCCCGTGCCGGCGGACATCCCTCCCACGTCAACGTCCTCACCAACGCGCTCGGTGTCGCACAGGTGCTGGCCGACGTACCCACCGTGCGACACACCGTCGTCGGTGGGCAGTTCCGCACGTTGGGCGGATGCTTCGTCGGTCCGCTGGCGCTCGAGTCCATCCAGCAGTTCACCGTCAACACCGCCTTTCTCGGTGTCACCGGACTGTCGACCTCGGGTTTCACCGTGGCGGACGTCGCCGACGCCCAGCTGAAGAACGCCGCCATGGAGCGGGCGCGCAAGGTCGTGGTCGCCATGGACCAGCAGAAGGTCGGCGCCCACGATTTCCGGAAGGTCTGCGACCTCGACCGGATCGACACCCTCGTCACCGACACCGACGACCGGCACCTGCGTCAATGGTGCGCGGATGCCGGCGTCGACCTGGTGATCGCCGCGGCGGTGAGCCGGCGCGCCTGACCTCCTCGCAGGGATCAGCTGGGAATGTGGCACGTGCGGTCAGGGACGGATCAGGACCTTCACGGTTCCGTTCTTCTTCTGGAACATCTCGTACGCACCCGGGGCCTCGGAAAGCGGTACGTGATGGGTGGCGAACTCGTCCACGCCGAGCGGGTCCTCGTCGGTCAGGAGCGGCAGGATGTCATCGACCCATCGCCGGACGTTCGCCTGCCCCATCCGAAGCTGGATCTGCTTGTCGAAGAGGGTCAGCATCGGCAGCGGGTCGGCCATCCCGCCGTAGACCCCGCTGACGGAGATGGTGCCGCCGCGCCGGACGATGTCGATCGCCAGATAGAACGCATGCAGCCGGTCGACCCCCGCCTTCGCCATCACCTTCTCCGCCACCGCATCCGGGAGCAGGCCGACGAGTTGGTGGGCCACCTTCGCCGCCGGTGTGCCGTGCGCCTCCATGCCGACCGCGTCGATCACGGCGTCGGTACCGCGTCCTTCGGTCATGTCCCGGATCACGTCGGGCAGGTCGCGGGTGTGCTCGCGCAGGTCCAGCACCTCGGCGCCACGCCCGCGTACCCGCGCGAGCCGTTCGGGTACGAGGTCGACGCCGATCACGCGATATCCGCGGTGGAGGGCGACCCGGCTGGCCATGTCGCCGATCGGTCCGAGTCCGAGGACGGTGACACTGCCACCGTCCGGGACACCGGCGTACTCGACCGCCTGCCATGCCGTGGGAAGGACGTCCGACAGATAGACGAACCGGTCGTCGGCCGGCCCCTCCGGCACCTTGATCGGGCCGAACTGTGCCTGCGGCACCCGCAGGAACTCCGCCTGCCCGCCAGGAACCTGGCCGTAGAGTTTCGTGTATCCGAACAGCGCGGCCCCCATGCCCTGCTCGCGGACCTGCGTGGTCTCGCACTGCGTGAAGAGCCCCTGCCGGCACATGAAGCAGGCACCGCAGGAGATCTGGAACGGCACCACCACCCGATCCCCGGGCGCGATGTTCTCCACGCCGGAGCCGACTTCCATGACGATGCCCATCGGCTCGTGGCCGAGGACGTCACCCACACTCAGAAACGGCCCCATCACCTCGTAGAGGTGCAGATCGGACCCGCAGATCCCGCTCGAGGTGATGCGGATGATCGCGTCGTTCGGTTCCTGGATCGCGGGATCGGGAACCTCGTCGACGCGGACATCACGCCTGCCGTGCCAGGTCAGTGCCTTCATGGCTGAACACTTGCCCGACACAACGGATGGTTACGCACGTCGAGCGGTTGGCGGGGCGACCGTTTCCGCGCGCCCAGCCGGGGCAGCACTGACGGCGTACGGATTGGTCGATCCCGTGCCGGAAGGGCGCCCTGATGCCTGTCGAAGTCGTCGACGCGGTGGTGGTCGGCGCCGGCCCGAACGGGCTCGTCGCCGCCAACGTGCTGGTCGATGCCGGCTGGGATGTCGTCGTGCTGGAGGCGACCGACAAAGCCGGCGGGGGCGTCCGTAGCGCCGAGCTCACCGCGCCCGGGTTCGTCAACGACGTGTGCAGCGCGTTCTATCCGCTGAGCGTGGCGTCGCCGCACATCACGTCGCTGGAGCTGGGGAGGTACGGCCTGACCTGGCGGCACGCTCCGGCCGTCCTCGCCCACATCCTGCCCGACGGTCGCTGCGCGGTGATGTCGCGGGACGTCGCCGCCACGGCCGCGTCCGTCGCGGAGTTCGCGGCCACGGACGGCGCGGCCTGGGAGCGGGAGTTCGCCCACTGGATGCGGATCCGCGACGACCTGGTGCAGACGCTGCTACGACCCTTCCCGCCGGTACGCCCGGCCGCCCGGCTGCTGCGTACGCTCGGCGCCGCCGATGCCCTGCGGCTGGCCCGGCTCGGCATCATGCCGGCGCGGCGGCACGTGCAGGAGTGCTTCGAGGGCGAAGGCGCACAGCTGTTGATGGCCGGGTGCGCTCTCCACACCGACCTCGGACCCGACCACGCCGGCAGTGCGGTGTTCGGCTGGTTGCTGGCGATGCTCGGGCAGGACGTCGGGTTTCCGGTTCCCGAGGGCGGCGCCAGTCGGATCACCGAGGCACTCGTCCGCCGGTTCACCGAACGGGGTGGCAGGGTGGATCGCGGCCGGGCCGTCCACGACGTGCTCGTCGCTGGTGGCCGGGCGCTCGGGGTCCGTGACGCCGGCGGCGGGCTGGTCCGGGCCCGGCGGGCGGTGCTCGCCGACGTACCCGCACCGACGCTCTACCGCTCCCTCGTGGGCGCCGGCCACCTGCCCGCCCGACTGGTCGACGACCTGGACCGGTTCGAGTGGGACTACGCCACGATCAAGATCGACTGGGCACTCTCCGGTCCGATCCCGTGGACGGCCCGTGCGGCGGCGGGCGCCGGGACAGTGCACCTCGGAGCCGACCTGGACGGCCTCGTCGGTTTCGGTTCGGACCTGTCCCGCCGGCGGATACCCGAGCAGCCGTTCATCCTGCTCGGGCAGATGACCACGGCCGACCCGACCCGATCGCCAGCCGGAACCGAGACGGTGTGGGCGTACACCCATGTCCCTCGTGGCGGGCGGTGGGACGCGGGCCGGCTGGTCCAGTTCGCCGAACGCATCGAAGGGGTCATCGACCGGCACGCGCCCGGCTTCTCCGGGCGGATCCTCGAGCGGTACGTCGCCGGGCCGGAACAGCTCGTGGCGCACAACCCGAGCCTCGTCGGCGGCGCGATCAACGCGGGGACGTCGGCGCTGCACCAGCAGCTGGTGTTCAGGCCCGTGCCGGGTCTCGCCCGGACCGACACACCGATCGACCGGCTCTACCTCGCGAGCGCGTCCGCGCACCCGGGCGGAGCCGTCCATGGCGCGGCAGGTGCGAACGCCGCCCGCGCCGCGCTGGTCCGGTCCGGTATCGCCGGTGGTGTGTACGCGGCGACGATCCGCGCCGGTCACCGCCTCATCTACGACTGACGTACGTACGGCAGGCGACCGGACGGACCTACGACGGACGGGAGGGCTGCGGGCTACGCCCTTCGGCGAGGTCGACGAGCCGGTTCAGGCTCTCGTTGTTCCGGGGCCGGAACAACGTGGCCTGGGCGGCCTTCGGGAGCGACCTGAACGGCCCGTCCGCGATCTCCTCACCCAACGTGATCTCGCAGCCTCCGCCGTTTCGCGGGTCGAGACGCACGCGGACCCGCGCTGCACCGACTGGCCATATCCGGGCATGCACCTCGAGCAGGGAGTTGGCCTCCATGGCGAGGACCTCGGTCGCGTCCTGGATCACCAGGGGCCACGGTCCGACGTTGTGGTGGATCTGGCTGCCGACGGCCGGCCAGTCCGGGTCCACCTTCCGGATGTGGGACGCACCCACCACCCAACTTGCGTACGACCAACCGTCCGCCAGCACCGCGAACACCCGTTCTGGCGACAACGACACTGTCCGGTTGACCTCAATCATGTCCACCCTCGCGGTGGTCGGAGCCGGCGATCTCGGCCGGAGTCGGGCAGCACTGCACAGGCGACCTCCTCATGCGGGTACGAGCGCTCATGCGGGTACGAGCGCCCTTGCCCGCTGAGCCTGTCCACAAACGCTGTCGCCGCAGACCCGCCATGCCATGACCGACGCGGCCGGACCCACCCCACGGCGGGGGTTGTTCCGACGGCGGTTCGAAGGGCCTCGCCAACCCGGATCAACACGGGCATACCGCAGCTGATTGGCCGCAGGGTAACGCCAATCTGACCGGTTCATGTAGACCCTGTGACGTGCCGGAACCGTGCTGTATCGTGTCCGGCCATGCGTCTGCTGGTGGGTCCCACATGTGCAGGAAAGTCCACGCTCATCGATCGCTGGAGCGAGTTCTTCCCGGGAAGTGATCCCGGCAAGGTCCACTTCGCCTTCGAGATCGGCGACCAGTCCGCAATACCGACCGGTGTCGATGACGTCGTGCACTACAACCTCCTTCGGGGCTACCGGCGTAAGGCACCGAAGGCGATCGGGACAAGTGTGAGTCCGCTGCTGCCCGAGTTCCTCGACGCCGCGGACGAGATCATCGTCGTGGGTGCCCCGCTGTCGGTGCTGGTGAAGCGCGGCGCGGGGCGGACGAACATCGAGCCCAACCACGAACAGCACGCGCACCGGCAGTTCAACAAGGAGTTCTGGGGCGGCGTACTCATGTCGCGCCATCTGGCGCAGGTCTTCGAGCACCTCGCCCTCGACCTGGACCGCTTGGGCAAACCCTGCCGCTACCTGTGCTCCAACGGTGACCTGCATGAGGACTTCCGGGAGTTGTCGCGCTGGGACTTTCCCCGGCTGGCTCTCGATGACGCGGAGGAGATGTGCAGGCGCGGGCATCCCGAGCCCGTCCTCGAGGTGAGCGAAACCTCTTACCAGGCTGACTATCGCGAAGGCTCCGCCAGGTCAGCACGCTCGGCAACCATGGCGCGGGCACTGCGGATGCCGGTGGACGGCAAGCGCGTGCTGGACATCGGATGCGCCGAGGGTGCCGCCGCGTTGAGCGCTCACCGGATGGGGGCGAAGGTCACGGCGATCGAGCCGTGGGGGCGCAGGTTCGAGCAGGCGAAGGCGATCGCGAAGGCATTGGACAGCAAGATCGACCTGCGCAACGTCACCCTGGACGGCCTTTCCGAGCCACCGAACTCCTTCCACGTCGTCCTTGCCCTCAACGTCATTCACCACCAACCGGATCCGTTCGCGTTCGTCCAGCGCGTGGCCGACCTCGCGTCGTCCCACCTGGTGCTGGAATATCCGGGCATCAACGACCGCAGGTTCAGGTCGACGTTCGACCACGAGGGTGACCTGCCGGAGGAGCTTCCGCTGATCGGCGTGAGCACCGTGAAGCAGGACCAGACCTTCGTCTTCAACCCGGCCAGTCTTGAGAGGTACCTGCTCGACACCCTGGCCATCTTCGGCAAGCACGAACTCATTCCTTCGCCGAAACCGAACCGGTGGATCTCTGTCTTCTCGCAGAAGAGGCCTTCGGCACGAGGGAAGGCGGGACAGGACTCACGCCCGGACTCGGAGTCCGCAACGCGCGCCGATGAGGTCATCCAACTCAAGAATGCCCTGCGCAAGATGCAGCGGAGCCGGTCGTGGCGCCTGACCGCCCCACTGCGCCAGGCCAAGACCGGCCTGCGCCGAGTCAAGCGCCGGTTGGGGTGAGCCCTGCCGTCACGGCAGATAGAACCTACCGTGACGGTAGCTATGCCCAACCGTCACGGCAGATAGAACCCCACGGTGACGGTAGCTAGGCTCCACCGTCACGGCAGGACAGGCTCCCGCGTCAGGTCATGTAACCCCATGAGCGGGCGTACGGTCTGACTTCTTCGGGAACTTCCTCGGGGTCGGGGAGCGGACGCCCTTCCTGGATCCGGCCGCTGCGAATCTTGCTGCTCCAGTCGCCGATGAACGGCCGGAACTTGCCATGCTTGCTCTGGCCGTAGTCCAGCATGCGGGCATCCCACCGGATACCCAGGAACCGGCAGATCTCCTTCGTCACGCGCGCAGGGTCGTCGGTCAGGTCCTCGTACCGGACGACGAGCCCGGGTAGGGCCTGCTTCGCGGCCTCCACGCCCTTGAGGTAGGTCAGCGCCTCGTTGATCGTCGGCTCCAGCTCGCGGTCTGGCCTGGTCTCCATCAGTGACGCGACGATCGAGGCCGGATGGCGTAGCAGGAAGATGAAACGGGCGTTCGGCCAGCAGGTGGCCAACCGTTCGTACACGTTGGCGTTGCCGGGAGTCTTGTCCACGAAGATCCGCTTGCCACTGCGGGACAACTCGTGGTGCAGAACGCGATCCCAGAGCAGGTGCTCCAGCTCGTCCTTGTCGATGCCGAGTTCCTTGAAGGCGATCTCGGCGTAGCGCTTCTCGAACTCCACCCGCAGGCAGCGAAGGTGGAGTTCGTGCGGGGCGCAGATGTCCGGGTGGGTGTTGAGAATCACCCGCAGCAGCGTCGAGCCGGACCGGACCGACGAGATCACGAACACCGGCGAGGGAACGAGCCGGCTCTCCGCCGGTGCCTTTGCGATCGGCTTGGGTGACCGCTGCCTCCACCGGGAGGACGCTCGGACCAACCTGCGGGCCCGCTTGGCCGTGTTGTACAGCCGTGGATGGCGCGCAAGCCGCGCCTTGAGCTCGCCCCGTAACTGCGGCGACGTCATGTGGTTTGCCTCGGCTTCCGCGTCTGTTCACCAACCTGACGGTCAAGGGATGGTAACGGTGATCACTGAAAAAGCCGAACCACGTAAGCGAGACGGCCAGATGCGGAACGTCCACATCGACTGGTGGTCACCGCATGACTACCCGGAGCGGGCCCTCGCCGGTCCGATGTGATCTCGGCGGCTGACGGCTCACCTCTTCTCTGCGGCAGCGTGCCCCTCGCGCGTACGCGGAAGGGTTTGACACGATGGCGACCATGCCCACGTCGTTGACCCTCGCCGAGGCCCAGCGGCGTGCCCGGCTCGTGAACGTGCATGCGTACTCCGTCGATCTCGACTTCACCCGTGGCGAGGAGGTGTTCGGCTCCTCGACGGTGATCCGGTTCGGGTGTACCGAACCTGGTGCCGCGACCTTCGCCGAACTCCGGCCGGTCACGTTGCACAAGGCGGTGCTCAACGGTCGCGGACTGGATCCCGGCTCGCTGCGCGACGGCAGGCTGCCCCTCACCGACCTCGCGGGCAACAACGAGCTTCGCGTCGAGGCGGACATGCGCTACACCCGCACCGGCGAAGGCATGCACCGCTTCACCGATCCCGCCGACGGCGAGGTCTACGTCTACACGCAGTGCGCACCCGACGAGGCGCCGGGGGTCTTCGGTTGCTTCGACCAGCCCGACCTCAAGGCGTCCTTCGGCATCGCCGTCACCGCACCAACGCACTGGACCGTGCTGAGCAACGGCGTGGCTGAGTCCAGCGCCAACGGGCGTTGGAGTTTCGCGACGACCCCGCCGATCAGCACCTATCTGGCCGTCGTGGTCGGCGGTGCGCTGCACTCGGTGCGTACGGAACACGTCGGTATCCCGCTCGGCCTGCACTGCCGGAAGTCGCTCGCACCTTCTCTCACAGCGGATTCCGAGGAGATCTTCGACATCACGAGGCGCAGCTTCGACCGGTACCACGAAACGTTCGCAGAGCGGTACGCCTTCGGCAAGTACGACCAGGCGTTCGTGCCCGAGCTCAACTGGGGTGCCGTCGAGAACCCTGCGTGTGTGACGTTCAGCGAGAACCACGTGTTCCGCGGCGCCGTCACCGATACCGAACGCCAGACCCGCGCCATCGTGATCGCGCACGAGCTGGCGCACATGTGGTTCGGCAACCTGGTCACGATGCGGTGGTGGGACGACCTGTGGCTCAACGAGTCGTTCGCCGAGTACATGGGCTACCAGGTGGTCACCGACACCGGTCTCATGCCCCATGCCTGGACCAGTTTCGCCGTTTCCCGCAAGCCCTGGGGATCCGACGCCGACCAGCGTGCCTCCACCCATCCCGTCGCGGCACAGCGCATCGACAACGTGGCCGACGCACTGGTGAACTTCGACGGCATCTCCTACGCCAAGGGCGCCTCCGCCTTACGGCAGCTGGTCGCCTGGGTCGGCGAGGAGGCCTTCCTCGCCGGCGTCAACGCACACTTCGCACGTCACCGCTTCGGCAACGCCGGGCTCGCCGACCTGGTTGACGCGCTCGCCCGGTCCAGTGGGCGTGACGTGCACGGGTGGACAGAGCGGTGGTTGCGGACGAGCGGCGTCGACACGATCCGCGCGGAGCTGACCGACCGGAACGGCACGGTGACCTCCGCCGACCTCATCCACACCGGAAGTGGTGGCGGCAAGGAGGGCTTACGCCCGCACCGGATCGTGGTCGGCGTGTACGACCTGGGAGAGGACCACGCCGGTGTGCGCCGGCTGGTGCGGCGCGAACGGTTCGAGGCGGACCTTGCCGCCGACCCGGTGCCGGAGCAGCGTGGCCAGGATGCGCTCCGGTCCGCCCTGACGCCGCTCGTGGGTGCGCGGCGTCCCGACCTGCTGGTCCTCAACGACGGCGATCGCAGCTACACGAAGGTACGCCTGGACCCTCGATCCTGGGCGACGGTCACGGAAGCGCTGTCCACCGTCGACGATGCGCTGACCCGGGCCCTGCTGTGGTCCATCGCCCGAGACATGGTGCGCGACGCAGAACTCCCGCCCGCCGAGTACATCAACCTCGTCGAAGCCCACCTCCCCGCCGAGCCCGTCGTCGCCATCGTCGAGGCCGTGCTGGCCTTCGCCCGGCACGAGGTCGCTGACCGTTACCTGGCACCGGACGGCCGCGCCGCCGCGCTGGGCACGCTGGCCGGCGCCTGCCGCGCCATTCTCCGGCGTACGACTCTCCGGCCTACGACTGGGAACGACGAGTACGACGCCGGCGTAGGACTGGCCGCCCTCCGCGGGCTCATCGAGTCGGAGGAGACCGGCGGCGGTCTGGACGAACTCCAAGGCTGGCTCGCGAACGAACGGATCCCCGGTGGTCCCGCCCTGGATCCCGAGCTGCGCTGGCTGCTGCTGCGGCAGCTCTGCATCGCCGGTGCGGCCGGTGAGCCCGAGATCGCGGCGGAGCTGGAACGAGATCCCAGCGGTGTCGGCCAGCAGCGGGCGACCACCTGCCGCGCGGCTCTTCCGGACGGTGCGGCGAAGGAGCGCGCGTGGCGGCAGCTGTTCGCCGACGGCGAGCTGTCCAAGCAGCTCCTCGACGCCACGGCGTCCGGCTTCTGGCAACCGAGCCAGCCGTCGTGGACGGCGGGCTTTGTCGAGCGGTACTTCGCCGAAATCCCGAAAGCCGGGCGCCTCGGCCAGGCGGTGGCCGCCGCGCTCGGCCACACGCTGTTTCCGGCCCACGCCGCGACGCCTGCGACCGTACGCCTCGCCGAGGAGTGCCTGGCCCGTGACGACCTCACGCCCACGCTGCGGCGATTCCTCGGTGACCGGCTCGACGATCTGCGCCGCGCCGTCCGGGTCCGCGCCGACAACGCACCGGAGGCCAGCTGATGTCCCTCGCCGGTCGGGTGGAGCAACCCGTCCTTGACAGCCGCGTGCTCGCCTCGAATCTCCCTTCGGCGGCTCGCAGTATGTGAACTCCTCGGCTCTTGGCGACTACGAGACCTACCTCTGTGACGAGATCATCTCCTACGTCGACAGCCACTACCGAACGCTCGCCGACGTCGCACATCGCGGTATCACCGGCAAGAGCAGTGGCGGCTACGGCGCGATGGTCCAGTCGATGCGCCATCCCGAACTCTTCGGCGCGGCGGCCTCGCACAGCGGCGACATCTACTTCGAGTTCGGCTATCTCCCCGATCTCGCCAAGCTGCACGCGAACCTGCAACGTTTCGGCGGCCTCGACGGCTACATCGAGAAGATTCCGGAGATCAAACCGAAGACACATGATCCGTTCTTCTCCGTACTCGGCATGCTCTGCTATGGCGCGGCCTTCGCGCCGAACCCCGAAGCCCACCGTGGTTTCGACCTGCCGATCGACCTGGAGACCGGTGCGCTACGCCACGACGTCTGGAAGCACTGGCTGGCGTGGGATCCGGTCCGGCTCATCGACCGGCCCGAGTACCAGCGGGCGTGGCGCGGGCTTCGCCACCTCTACCTCGACGTCGGGTTGTGGGACGAGCTGAACTTCCAGATCGGTACGCGGGTAATGGCGGGAAAGCTTGCCGAGCTGGGAATCCCGGCCGAAGTGGAGTACTTCGACGACGGCCCACATGGACGTGTCCTACCGCTACGACATCTCCCTCCCACGCCTGGAGGCGGCCCTCCGCGCCTAGTCCGCTGCCTTCGACGGATAACCGCCTTACGCCCAGCGGTCCTCTGCTGTCAGCGGATCCGATGGACAGTGTGTCCGCCGGTCGTCAACCCTTGCCTCCATGTCACAGGGCGAGGGCCGACGTCACGGCTCCCTTCTTCGCCACCATGACTTTCGGCTCGCCTGGTGCGCCCATGCCGTGAGCCTGACCGGCACGGCTGTGACAAGAGTGGCGCTCCCACTGGTCGCGATCGACACCCTGGCCGCCTCGCCGTTCGAGGTCGGGGTGTTGGCAGCGATGACCTGGCTGCCGCAACTTCTCCTCTGCCTACCGGCAGGCGTGTGGGTTGACCGTGTGCGCCGGCGACCGACGATGGTGGTCGCCGATCTGGGACAGGCGCTCCTCGTGTCGCTGGTACCGCTGGCCGCGTGGGCTGGGCTGCTCCAGTTGTGGTTGTTGTATGCCGTCGCGGCGACGACCGGTGCGCTGTCGATGCTGTTCGGACTGGGCTGGGCCGCCTACCTTCCGGCTTTGATCGGCCGCGACCGACTGGTAGAAGGCAACAGCACGCTCGAGGCGACGCGCACCGTTGTCGGTATCGGCGGTCCTGGGCTGGGCGGCCTCCTCGTCCAGGCGATGACCGCGCCGTTGGCGCTTATCGCCGATGCCGCCAGCTTCGTCCTTTCCGCGCTCGGGCTCGCCCGGATCCGGGTCACTGAGCCCGAACCTCTCCCACCGGACCGCGCGGCGCTCGCCCAGCTTGGTCAAGGATTCCGCTTCCTTGTGGCACGTCCGATCGCCGGCGTCTTCGTGGTGTTCTTCACACTCGCTGCGGTGGTGGTCACGGCCCAGCAGGCCCTGCTGGTGATCTTTCTCGTTCGTTCCGTCGGGTTGTCGCCGATCTCCATCGGTACCTTGCTGGCGCTAAGCGGAGTCGGGGGGTTCGTCGGCGCTCTGCTCACTCCCCGCCTCTCCACGCTCCTCGGCACCGGGCGCGCGATCTGGCTGGCGATCGGGATCACGTTTCCGTTCGGTCTGCTCATCCCGCTGACCCGACCCGGGCTCGGCCTCGCGAGCTACGTCATTGGCGCCGGTGTCCTCGCGGCCGGAATCGCCGCTACCAACATCATCGCTTTCAGCTTCCTGTTGACCATCACTCCCAGCGACCTCCTCGGCCGGGTGGCATCGGTCGCACGTGTGCTCCAGAACGCGGGTCACGTGCTCGGCGGTCTTGCTGGCGGTGCCCTCGGCGGCTGGCTCGGCGTACGACACGGCTTATGGGTGGTCATGGTCGCACTTGTCGCGGTGGCGGCGTTCGTCACCGCTTCGCCGTTACGGCGTATCCGCGACCTCCCGACCTACCCGGAATGACCTGAGCCCGCGCTCATCTCCTCAGTCGTCGGCGTACTCGAAGAAGAGTCCGTGCTCGCCCTGCGCCACTTCCACCCGGTGGTGGTCGCCCCGGTCCGTCGTCGAGTAGCAGTAGAAGCCGGTACGTCCCATCGGCACCAGCTTCTTCTCCGGGATGCCGTCGTCGCAGCGCAGGTCGGTGGCGCCGGTCGGACTCGCGTCGCGCCAGAAACCGGCGAATGCCCCCTCCCGGGTCAGGATCGCTTTCTCGCTCCTCGCGTCCCACTGGAAAACTGCCATGCCGAGGCCCGTGGTGACGTCGGTGATGGAGACCGTGTACGGAACGTCGATCCCGTCATAGGTGACGGTGCAGCCAAAGTCCTGTGCGCTGTCCGGTACCTCGGCGAGCTCGCACTCGACGCTTGTCTGCCGGGTGACGCCGGCTCCCTCGATCACCTTCCGCTGCAGGTCGTACGCAATCTCGGCCATGCCGCCGTTCTCGGGCTCCGGAACAGCCGGAGACGGTTCCGCCGTACCGGTGGCGGGTTTCGACACTGCCACTCCCTGGTTGGCCCACGGGTCGCGGATCTCGAACCAGTAGAAGGCGGCCGCGGCCAGTACGACGAACACGACCAAACCGAGGCAGCCCTCGGCCGACGGCGCGCCAGTTGACCTGACCTTCGGCACGCGGCTGGCACCAGGCGTCGGACTGGACACGCACTTCACCCCCGTGGGAACCCCCGGCGTCGGCTGCCGGGGCCGGATCACCCGTGACAGGCAGCAATGCTCGACAGGTGGGTGAGGCAGTTCAAGCCACTTCGACCACGGTCGAAATGGCCATCCCGGCGCCCGCGCGGCGAGGACGGCCCTGAAATCAGCGCTCTCAGGGACCGCGACGTCCGAGCAGGTGTGCGCCCAACGGGGTGAGGGTGTGAACGACGGTGTTGACGACCCGGCGGCTGGCGATGAGGCCGGCTTCGCGGAGTACGGCAGTGTGGTGGCTGATCGTTGCCGGTGACACGCCCACGTGCGAGGCAAGGCGCTTCGTGGGGCGTCCGTCCCCGATGGCGAGCAGCACCGCCGCGCGGGTCGCGCCGAGCAGGTTCTCCAGTGCCTCTTGGCTCCACCCCGCCGGCCGAGTGAGTGCCCCGGCCTGCGTGGGCACGACCGCGGGCGCCAGGGCCGTCCCGTACGCCGCGGCCGGGTAGACGAGGACCGGCTGCATGTCCGAGTCGACCAGCGCAACCGGGAAGCGGTCGCAGAAGTACGACGGGATCAGGACCAGGCCGCGGCCGTCGAGCCGTACGGTGAGCTCGCGGGGATAGGCCGCCAGAAGCGTGGGTTCCTGCCAGCGGGCAAGGGGCCAGAGGCTGGCCAGCAACCCGTTGACGCCGCCGTCGGCCAGGCTCTGCGTGCGCACCGCACGGTCGGCGTCGATGCAGACCGAGAGCGGTTCCATCGACGGCGCGAGCGCGACGTCGTAGTAGGACCGCAGCGCACGCCCCAGCGAGTGGCGCATGGCGCGGTCTCCGGCAGCGAGTTTCTTCGCCCAGCCAGGCACGGCGGTCCGGGACGCCATGATGGCGAACTGCTCCGCCATCGTGGCTGACGGCGTGCTCACCACCGCATCGATTCCGGCGTCCACACCTTCCGCGGCCTCACCGGGGGTGAGAAAGTCCGGGAAGTACGTCGCCACAGGGGCGAGCGGGAACAGCAACCTTCTCACCTCGGCGGCGATCCCGCGCTCACCCACCTGCCGGGCGACCTGGGCCCGCCACCTCTGGTGCCGAGCCGGGGATCTGCGGCTCTGCAGCACGTGCAGGCTGAGGACCAGTTCCCACAGGGGATCCGGCGCTGACGCGACCCGGGTGCGAGCGACGTCGGCAGCCGTGAAGTGGATCTTCAGCACATCCACATGGTGACTCACGGCAGGCACTTTGTGGACATATCGTCGCCCGCCGGCCCGAACGGTGGGACAGCGGCCGGCTCACCTGGGTGGCGCCACCCGCTCACCTCTCACCCACACCGACGACACCAGTGGGACGCCTGGACGGTAGGCGAGGTAGTCGTAGGTCGGCGCCTCGAGCACCACCAGATCCGCCGGCCGGCCGGGCGTGAGCGCACCGACATCCGTACGCCGCAGTGCCCTCGCCCCACCCGCGGTCGCCGCCCACAACGCCTCGGCCGGGGTCATCCGCATCTCGCGTACGGCGAGGGCGAGACAGAACGCCATGCTCGAGGTGTACGACGAACCCGGATTGCAGTCGGTCGCCAGGGCGAGGACCACACCCGCGTCGAGGAGTCGGCGCGCGTCCGGATACGGCGTACGGGTGGAGAACTCCACGCCTGGAAGGAGAGTCGCCACGGTGCCCGAGTCGGCGAGAGCCGCGACGTCCGCGTGGGACAGGTGGGTGCAGTGGTCGACCGAGGCGGCACCGACCTCGCAGCCCAACGCGACTCCGCCGCCGGGACCCAACTGGTTGGCGTGCAGCCTCGGCATCAGACCGCGCGCCATGCCCGCCCGCAGAACCTCGCGGGCCTGGTCGACATCGAATGCGCCTCGCTCGCAGAACACGTCGATCCACCGGGCGTGTGGCGCGCACGCCTCCAGCATGGCGCCGGTGACGAGATCGACGTACGCATCCGGCCGGCCGGCGAACTCCGGCGGCACCACATGCGCGCCCAGGAACGTCGTCTCCGCCGTCAAGCGGCGCGCCAACCGCAGGGCACGGGCCTCGTCCTCGACGGTCAGCCCGTAGCCGGACTTCACCTCGACCGTCGTCGTGCCCTGCGTACGCATCTCCATGATCAACCGGGACGCGTTGCTGGCAAGGTCATCGTCGCTCGCGGCTCGCGTCGCCGCGACCGTCGACTGGATTCCGCCTGCCGTATAAGGGCGACCGGCCATCCGCGCCGCGAACTCTCCCACCCGGCCGCCGGCGAACATCAGGTGGGCGTGGCTGTCCACGAAGCCGGGAATGAGGCACCGGCCGTCGAGGTCGATCCGTACGTCGCTCACCGGCGCGGAGGCCGATGGGCCGACCCAGACCACCCGCCCACCTGCCATGACGAGCGCCGCATCGGGCAGCGCACCGAGTGCCGTCCCGTCGCCCATGGCCGGATCCATGGTGACGAGCAGCCCGATCCCGTCCAGCAGGGTCGACGTCGCCGCCGGCTCGGACACCATACGAGCCAGGTTAACGAGCGAGTGCGACGCGGCAGGTCCGCGACCACGGGAATACTGAGCACCATGACCGCCGCCCCGGTGACCGTCGTTCCCGTCAGCCCATCGCCGCTCACCGAGGCCGAGGTGGTGGCGGTCGCCCGTTCCGACGCCCGCGTGGAGTTGACCCGCGAGGCGTGGGCGGCGATCGCGGCCGGGCGGGCCGTGGTCGACGACCTGGCCACCTCCGACCGCCCTGCGTACGGCATCTCGACGGGTTTCGGTGCGCTCGCGACCCGCCACATCCCGCCTGACCGGCGGGCGCACCTGCAGCGCAGCCTGATCCGTTCGCACGCGGCGGGCACCGGCGCGGAGGTCGAACGCGAGGTCGTGCGGGCGATGATGCTGCTCCGCCTGCGGACGCTGGCCACGGGCCACACCGGCGTCCGCCCGGCGACCGCCAACACCCTGGCGGCCGTGCTGAACGCGGGGATCACGCCGGTGGTCCCGGAGTACGGCAGCCTCGGGTGCTCCGGCGACCTCGCCCCGCTCGCCCACGTCGCGCTCGCGCTCACCGGCGAGGGAGACGTGCGGACGAACGACGGTACCCAGCAACCGGCCGCCGAGGCACTCGCCGCTGCCGGCATCGAGCCGGTCGTCCTGGCCGAGAAGGAGGGTCTCGCCCTCATCAACGGCACCGACGGCATGCTCGGCATGCTGCTGCTGGCCTGCCACGACCTGGAGCGGCTCCTCGCAAGCGTCGATGTCGCGGCGGCCATGAGTGTGGAGGCGCTTCTCGGGACCGACCGGGTGCTCGCCGCCGACCTGCAGGAACTCCGTCCGCACCCCGGCCAGGCGGCGGCCGCGCGCCACATGCGGGACCTCCTCGCCGGGTCGGCGATCGTCGCGAGCCATGCCGGACCCGCCGACACCCGAGTGCAGGACGCGTACTCGCTGCGCTGCGCGCCCCAGGTCAACGGCGCCGCCCGCGACACGCTCACCCACGCCCGGACGGTGGCGGGCTACGAACTCGCCGCGGCCATCGACAACCCCGTCGTCCTGACCGACGGGGATGGTCGAGGCGGGCAGGTGCAGTCCAACGGCAACTTCCATGGCGCGCCGCTTGCGTACGTCCTCGACTTCCTCGCCATCGCGGTGGCCGACGTGGCGAGCATGTCCGAACGACGGACCGACCGGTTCCTCGACGTCGCCCGCAACCATGGGCTGCCGGCGTTCCTCGCGGACGATCCGGGGGTCGACTCGGGGCACATGCTGGCGCAGTACTCGGCGGCGGGGATCGTGAGCGAGCTGAAGCGGTTGGCGGTACCGGCGAGCGTCGACTCGATCCCGAGCTCGGCGATGCAGGAGGACCACGTGTCGATGGGCTGGTCGGCGGCACGGAAGCTGCGGCGGGCGCTCGACGGGTTGACCCGGGTGGTGGCGATCGAGCTGCTCACCGCGGCCCGTGGACTCGATCTCCGGGCGCCACTGCGCCCCGCGGCCGCGACCGATGCCGTACGCCGAGCACTGCGCGAGCGGGTGCCCGGCCCCGGTCCTGACCGCCAGCTGTCGGTCGAGATCGAGGTCGCGGTGGATTTCGTCCGTTCCGGAGCCGTTCTCGCCGCCGCGGACTCGGTCGCCCCTGGATGAGGGCGCCCCTGCGCCAAAACAGAAGCTCGGCCCAAAGGTGTCCGACCCCGTGAGCGGGTAGACCGAAAGAACGGAAGACCGGTGGGGCGATAACCCTGAGACGGACATACGAGGGCGGTGGGACGCATGCACGAGACGTCGACGAGCGTGCCGAGGACGGTGACCGCGCCACGCGGCGCGACCCTGCACGCCCGCGGCTGGCCGCAGGAAGCCGCCCTGCGGATGCTGCAGAACAACCTCGACCCCGAGGTCGCCGAGCATCCCGACGAACTGGTCGTCTACGGCGGCACCGGCAAGGCGGCCCGCGACTGGGCCAGCTTCGACGCCATGGTCCGCGCCCTGGAGTGGCTCACCGACGACGAGACCCTGCTGGTGCAGTCGGGCAAGCCGGTCGGCATCCTCCGTACGCACGAATGGGCCCCGCGGGTCCTGCTCGCGAACTCGAACCTGGTGCCCGACTGGGCGAACTGGGAGGAGTTTCGCCGGCTGGAGGCCGCGGGCCTCACGATGTACGGCCAGATGACCGCTGGTTCGTGGATCTACATCGGCACCCAGGGCATCCTGCAGGGCACGTACGAAACGTTCTCGGCGGTGGGTGCCAGGCTGGCCGAGAAGGGGGTCGGACACGGCGTCGACGCGCTGGCCGGGCCCCTCGCAGGCACGCTGACCCTCACCGCCGGGCTTGGCGGCATGGGCGGAGCGCAGCCGCTTGCCGTCACCTTGAACGGTGGAGCCGTCATCTGCGTCGAGTGCGACCCGTCGCGAATCCAGCGCCGCCTGGACCACCGCTACCTCGACGTCCAGGCCGACTCGCTCGACCATGCGCTGCAGCTGGCCGAGGAGGCGACCCGGATCCGCAAGCCGCTCTCCATCGGAGTCCTCGGCAACGCCGCCGAGATGGTGCCGGCGATGCTCGAGATGGGTGCGCCGGTCGACGTCGTGACCGACCAGACATCCGCGCATGACCCGCTGGCGTACCTCCCGCTGGGTGTCGCCTTCGAGGACTGGGCAGACGTACGCCAGAAGGATCCCGCCGGCCTGGTCGAGCGCGCCCGCGAGTCCATGGCCCGCCATGTCGACGCGATGGTCGGCTTCCTCGACGGGGGCGCGGAGGTGTTCGAGTACGGCAACTCGATCCGGGACGAAGCCCGCAAGGGCGGGAGTACGCGGGCGTTCGAGTTCCCGGGCTTCGTTCCTGCCTACATCCGGCCGCTCTTCTGCGAGGGCAAGGGCCCGTTCCGCTGGGTGGCGCTCTCCGGCGACCCGGCCGACATCGCCAGGACCGATGCCGCGGTGCTCGAGATGTTCCCGCACGACGCCGCACTGGACCGCTGGCTGGCACACGCGAGGCTACGAGTGAAGTTCCAGGGCCTGCCGGCGCGGATCTGCTGGCTGGGGTACGGCCAGCGCGACCAGGCGGGCGTGCGGTTCAACGAGATGGTGGCCTCGGGCGAGCTCAAGGCGCCCATCGTCATCGGCCGCGACCATCTGGACTGCGGTTCCGTCGCCTCGCCGTACCGCGAAACTGAAGGCATGCTCGACGGCTCCGACGCGATCGCGGACTGGCCGTTGCTCAACGCGATGACGAACGTCGCGTCCGGTGCGTCCTGGGTGTCGATCCACCACGGCGGCGGGGTCGGCATCGGGCGGTCGATCCACGCCGGCCAGGTGTGCGTCGCCGACGGAACCGCGCTCGCGGGAAAGAAGATCGAGCGGGTCCTCACCAACGATCCGGCGACCGGGGTGCTCCGCCACGTCGACGCCGGATACCCCGAAGCCGAACGGGTCGCCGAGGCGCGAGGACTGCCGATCCCGACCCGCGACCACGGGCGGACCGAGGATGACGCGCTGTGAGGTCGACGTCGTTCGAGGCGATGTGGAAAGACCTGGCCGCGCTCGGCCGCGACCCCCGCACGGGCGGATATCGCCGGTACGCCTGGACTCCCGCCCTCCGCGCCTGCGAATCCTGGTTCACCGACGAGGCCGGGAGGCGTGGCTTGACACTCGAGGCCGACGGCAACGGCAACGCCGTCGCCTGGTGGCGCCCAGGCCCGCTGCGGCTGGAAGGCGGCGTGATCACCGGCAGCCACCTCGACTCCGTACCCGATGGCGGTGCGTACGACGGACCCCTCGGTGTGGTTTCCGCGCTCGCCGCGGTGGATGTGCTGTGCGAGCGCGGTGTCCGGCCTTCGCGGCCGCTCGGCATCGCCGTCTTCATCGAGGAGGAGGGTGCGCGTTTCGGCCTGTCCTGCCTGGGCTCCCGGCTCATGACCGGAGCACTCGCAGCCGACCAGGCGAACCTGCTGCGCGACGCCGACGGCACCCAGCTCCCCGAGGCGGTCGCGGCCATGGGCCTCGAACCCCGGTTCGGACCGTCACTCGACCTGCTGTGCGATCCGGTGGCGTTCGTCGAGCTGCACATCGAACAGGGTCGCGCCCTGGCCGACGTCGACGCCCCAGTCGGCCTCGCCACCGGGATCTGGCCACACGGTCGATGGCGGTTCACCTTCACCGGCGAGGCCAACCATGCTGGTACGACCCGGATGGCGGACCGGCGCGACCCGATGCTGACCTACGCCATGACCGCCCTCGCCGCCAACAAGCGCGCCCGGCTCGCCGAAACTGGGACCGGTGAAGGTTCCGGCGCGAGGGCGACCTTCGGCAGGGTCGAGGTCGCGCCGAACGGCGTCAACGCCATCGCCGGGACAGTCACCGCCTGGCTCGACGCCCGCGCCGCCGACGAGACCGCTCTCCAGTCACTCGTCGACGACATCATGCGACAGGCTCACGACCGGGCAGCGCGGGACGGCACCACGCTCGCCGTGGTTGCCGAGTCCGTCACGCCGGCTGTGGCCTTCGACGAGAGACTGCGTGCGCGGCTCGTCCGACGGCTCGGCGACCTGCCCATGCTGCCGACCCAGGCCGGCCACGACGCCGGCATCCTCGCCACAGCGGGCGTTCCCGCCGCGATGCTCTTCGTACGCAATCCGACGGGTGTGTCGCACTCTCCCACGGAGTACGCCGACCCGGCCGACTGCCTCGCCGGCGTCCACGCGTTGGCCGACGCCCTCGAGGAGCTCCTCACCTGATGCGTCGCGGCGGTCACCCTCAACCAGCAGGCCCGGCCGTGCTCTCCCGCACCTTCAGTGCGAACTCCACGTGGACCTCGCGAGGTGGCGGCGGCGTGCGGTTGCTCACCCGCTGTTCCAGCAGATCGACGGCGATCTCCGCGATGGCGCGCTTGTCCGGCGAGATCGTGGTCAGCGAGGGGGTGGAGATCCGTCCGTACGGAATGTCGTCGTGTCCCACGATTGCGATGTCGTGGGGTACGCGAAGCCCGCGCCGGTGGATGGTCCGCAACGCGCCCAGCGCCAGGAGGTCGGTGAAACAGAAGACCGCGTCGGGCGGATCACCGAGGTCGAGCAACTCCTCCATGGCGGCCGCTCCCGCCTCGCCGACGTAACGCGTCGTCTGTCGGATGAGGTCCGGCTCGACCGGCAACCCTGCCTCGGTCAACGCCTGCTGGTAACCCTCCAGCCGCTGCCTGGATGCGCCGCGTGCCCCGCTGCCCTTGGCACCGATCGCGGCCACGCGCCGGCGACCGAGATCGAGCAGGTGCGTGGTCGCCGTTCGCGCCGCCGCCACGTTGTCGATCGACACGTGGTCGAACATCCCGTCGTAGATGACCTCACCCAGCAGCACCATCGGAGTCGCGTCGGTCCGCCGGCGCAGCGCAGCCGCGCTGGTCCGGCTCGGGCTGAAGAGCAGTCCGTCGATACGCCGGGACAGGTCGCCGTCGAGGATCCGCTGCTCGTCCGTCCGGTCGCTCATGGTCTGCTCGATCAGCACCACCCACGACCGGCGCTGTGCCACGTCGACGACGTGCCGGGCGAGCTCGCTGAAGTACGGCATGTCGAGCTGCGAGATCACCAGCGCGATGATGCCTGTCCGGCCCTGGGCGAGGTTGCGGGCAGACAGGTTGGGACGGTAGCCGAGCTCACTGATCGCCTCGAGGACCCGCGACCGGGTGTGTTCGGCCACGAACGGGAACTCGTTGATGACGTTGGAGACCGTCTTCTTCGACACCCCGGCTCGCGCGGCGACGTCGGCGAGCCGAGGCCTGCCCGCCGCCCGGTTCACGTCCATCCGTCCCACCGCCTCTCTGTCCCGTCCACCGGTCGGGTCCACGTCCATCGGCCGGTCGTGTCCAATCTTGGCAGACGACGTCTTTACACCGGTGTTTACACCGGTGTAAAACTGGTGCGACATCGAGGAGGTCGCCATGACGAATCCACCAGATGTCCAGCCCGGTCACCGCCCGGGGGTAACCAGGCGACGTCTCCTGGCAACCGCCGGGATGGGTCTGGCGGCGTCTTCGTTGCCCGGGTGCGACCTGTTGAGCACCGATCCGGGCGGCAGGTCGCCCCGGGGCACCGCCCGGGGCAAGGGCAAGGAAGCACCTGAGCTCGCCGCGCAGGTCAAGCAGGGCCGCCTTCCCGCGGTCAAGGAGCGCCTGCCGGCCACCCCGATGGTCATCACACCGCTCGAGGAGACGGGCAGGTACGGCGGACAGCTCAACCTGCTCGGCCTAGCTGAGACCGTCGATGTCAACACGACGCTCGGCTATGAGAACCTCGTGCGCTGGAAGCCCGGCGTCGACACCGACCTCACCGCGGACCAGGTGATCCCCAACGTGGCGGAGAAGGTCGAGGCCAGCGCCGACGGTGCGGAGTACACCTTCACGCTCCGCAGGGGCATGCGATGGTCCGACGGCAGGCCGTTCGGCGCCGACGACATCCTCTTCTGGTACGAAGCTGTCGCGTCGAACCGCGAGCTGACGCCCATCCCGATCGACTGGCTGGTCATCGACGGCGAACCGTTCACCGTCGAGAAGGTCGACGACCACACCGTGGTGTTCCGCTTCCCCCAGCCCAACGGGCTGTTCATGGTCAACCTCGCGACCCAGCGTGGGACGGTCATCACCGACTTCCCGGCCCACTACATGAAGCAGTTCCACCCCGACCATGTGGCCGACATCGACGACGTGGTGAAGGGATCTGACAGCGACACCTGGATCGACCTCTTCCTGTCCAAGGCCAACCGGGCGGAGAATCCCGAGCGGCCAGTCATCGACGCCTGGCGGCTCACCTCCGCGATCAGCGACTCGGGGCGTCCGGTCGCGGAGCGGAATCCGTACTACTGGAAGGTCGACCAGGACGGACGCCAGCTGCCCTATCTCGACAGCGTCGCGTTCGACCTGGTGCAGGACCCGGAGACCGCCGTCCTCAAGGCGACCAACGGTGACTTCCATCTCGTCGACGTCGGCATCAACCAGATCCGCAACAAGCCGGTGTTCGCCCGCAGCCGGGACAAGGCGGGCTACGACTTCTTCGAGACGATTCCGCAACAGATGAACCAGATGATCCTCATGGTGAACCTCACCCACAAGGATCCGGCGTTGCGGGAGATCTTCGCCAACAGGGACTTCCGGATCGGGCTCTCTCACGCGATCAACCGCCAGGAGATCATCAACGCGGTGTTCCAGCGCCAGGGTGAGCCGTGGCAGGCGGCGCCGCGACCGGAGTCGCCGTACTACAACGAGAAACTCGCCAAGCAGTACACCGAGTACGACCTCGATGTCGCGAACGACTTCCTCGACAAGGTGCTGCCCGACAAGGACACGGGCGGCATCCGGCTCCGCCCGGACGGCGAGAAACTCTTCTTCCAGGTCGAGGTCACGACCAGCTTCCCCGACCTGATCGACGCCCTTGAACTCGTGCGCGCACACTGGCGCAAGGTCGGCATCGACATGAGAGTCAAGAGCGAGGACCAGTCCCTCTTCTTCGAACGCATGGAAGCCAACGCCCATGACGCCTGTGTCTGGATCGGCGGCGGCGGACTTGGCGCCACGATGGATCCCTTCTACTACATGCCGTACAACTTCAACACCCGCTACGCGATGTCGTGGTACTACTGGTACTTCGACCCCGACGACAAGCGCGCGGAGGAGCCGCCTCCCGAGACCAGGCGGCAGATCGCGATGTACCGGGAGATGCTGAGCACCGGCGACCAGCAGCGTCAGCATGACCTGATGACGCAGATCATGGACATCGCCGTCGAGCAGTTCTACTGCATGGGGATCGCGCTGCGGAAACGCGAGTACGGCATCGTCGCGAACGACCTGCGAAACACCGCGAAGGTGGCGGTCACCGGCTGGCTGCACGCCAACCTGATGCCGGAGAATCCGCAGACCTACTACTTCGCCGAGCAGTGAGGGCGCTATGACGCCGCAGCCACCGAACATCCTTCTCCTGTGCACCGACCAGCAACGCTTCGACGCGCTTCGGGCGTACGGGAACGACCAGATCGACACGCCGAACCTCGACCGGCTGGCCGCTGCGGGGGTGCTGTTCGAGAACTGCTACGTACAGAACCCGGTGTGCGGGCCGTCGCGCGCAAGCCTGATGACGGGACGCTATGTGCACGCGCACGGCCTGTGGGCCAACGGTGTGGCGCCCCCGGAGCACGAACGGATGTTCACCAACGACCTCGCCGACGCCGGCTACGACTGCGGGCTCGTCGGGAAGTTCCACCTCGCGGCGTGTGCGGGCGGGCGGACGGAGCCGCGGCGGGACGACGGCTTCCGGGTGTTCCGCTGGGCGCACGATCCCTACCCCGGTTCGTCGGAGAACGCCTACCACCGCTGGCTGCGGGCGTTCCGTCCCGATCTGTATGACGCGGCCGTCGATCCCGGGTCGCCGGTCACGTTCGACACGATGCCCACCGAGGCGCACTACAGCCACTGGATCGGCGACGAGACGATCTCCTTCCTGCGCTCGGATCGCCTGCGGGACAGGCCGTTCTGCTTCGTCGCGAACTTCTTCGATCCGCACCACGGCTTCGGCGCGCCGAAGGAGTACACCGACCGCTACGACCCGCAGGCGTTGTCGCGCCCGGTCACCACACCCGACGAACTCGCCGGCAAGCCGCCGATCTTCACCGAGGCGTCGGCGAAGTCCTACGGCGGCCACGCGAAGGGCTATGTCGAGTACACCGAGGACGAACTCCAGGAGACCAAGGCCGCCTACTACGCGATGGTGAGCCTCGTCGACGCCGAGGTGGGCCGGATCCTCGCCACGCTTGACGAAGAGGGACTCGCGGAGAACACGCTCGTCATCTTCACCAGTGACCATGGCGAGATGCTCGGCGACCACCAGCTGATGCTCAAAGGGCCGATGATGTACGACTGTGCGGTCCGGGTCCCGCTGCTGATGCGCTGGACCGGCGTGCTTCCAGCAGGCGTACGTCGGAGCGAGCTGGTGCAGTGGATCGACCTCGGCGCGACGGTGCTCGACGCGGCCGGACTCCCGCCCCTTCCACGAGGGCAGGGCGCGAGCCTGCTGGATCTGGCGCGCGGCGGGAAGGACGCGTGGCAACGCGACTGGGCGCTGAGTGAGTACCGCGACAGCGGCCATCCGTACGATCCGGCGGTCCACACGACGATGCTGCGGCACGACCGCTGGAAGCTCGTCGTCCACCATGGCGAGCCCGCCACCGCCCGTGCCCGCACGGGTGAACTCTACGATCTCGTCGCCGATCCGCACGAACTCACCAACCTGTGGGACGACCCGGAACGCGCGCCCGTACGCCTTGCCCTGCAGGAGAAACTGCTCGACGTGCTCGTGGCGACCGAGGATCGAAGCCAACCGCGCGAGGCGTACTGGTGAGGGTCCGGAGATCGAGACGCCCGAGACCGGGAGGCCGGGGACCGGCAGCGCCGATGACGAGCGTTCGGACGACGAGGAGTCGCACATGAGGACGGCCGCAACGCCGAACATCCTGCTGGTGATGACCGACCAGCACCGCGCAGACTTCACGCGAGGTGCGGGTTTCGCTCTCGACACCATGCCCTTCCTCGATGCCCTCGCCGCCTCCGGCACACGCCTCCGCAACGCCTACACCACCGCTCCGGCGTGCGTACCGGCGCGGACCAGCCTGCTCACCGGGCGCTTTCCGTCCGCCCACCGGGTACGCCAGAACTCCGCGGCGCGCGAGGTGGTCCGTGGCGCCGATCTGCTCGACGTGCTCGACGATGCGGACTACTCGCTGCACTTCGCCGGCAAGACGCATATGTACCGCGCGAAGGAGGACTTCGACTCCTTCGCGGGCCCGTACTGGCACGAACGTGGGCCGGACGAGACCGACGCGCAGCGGGACTTCTCGACATGGCTGCGGTCGATCGACCACGGGCCGAGCCTGGAACCCACGCCGTTTCCGCTCGAGTGCCAGTATCCGTACCGCATCGTCTCCGATGCCATCGCGGGCCTGAAGAAGCGCGACCCGGATCGTCCGTTCTTCAGTTGGGTGTCGTTTCCCGAACCCCACAACCCCTATCAGGCGCCCGAACCGTACTTCTCGCTGTTCGACGAGGCCGACGTGCCGGATCGTGCGTGCGGCCCCGAGGCGGCCGAGGCGAAGGGCGGTACGTACCGCTGGCTGCGGGAACTCCTGGAGGAGAAGCGGCCCGGCTACGACCGACTCTGGCGCCGTTATCGCGCGACCTACTGCGGCATGTTGCGGCTCATCGACGACCAGATCCGCCGCCTGGTGGACTTCCTCGACGACGAAGGGCTCGCCCACAACACCCTGGTCGTGTTCGTCGCCGACCACGGCGACTACGTGGGTGACTACGGCCTGCAGCGCAAGGGCGCCGGCATGCCGGATGTGCTGATGCGGATCCCGTTCGTCGTGGCCGGTCCGGGCATCGTCACGCGCGACAACGCCACCGATCAGGTATCCCTTGCCGACCTGTTTCCCACGCTGTGCGAGGCGATCGGGCGGGACATCCCCTTTGGCGTGCAGGGGCGGAGCCTGTGGCCGATGCTGACCGGTGGCGACTATCCGGCCGAGGAGTTCGCGAGCGTCTATGCCGAACGCGGATTCGGTGGCCTGCCGTACGACGCGGACGCGCGGCCACCGTTGCATTTCGCGTACGAGGGAACGATGTACGACGAGCTCAACAGCGTCACGCAGAGCGGCACGACCCGGATGCTGCGGCAGGGGCGTTGGAAGCTGCTCTACGACGTGACGGGCCGTGGGGAGCTGTACGACCTGGCCGAGGACCCGGCCGAACTGCACAACCGGTGGGCCGATCCGGCCGTTCGCGACGTCCGCGCCGATCTCACCGAGCGGCTGCTGTGGTGGTCGACCCGGGTGGTCGACGACCTGCCGCGCGCCGCGTACGAACCCCTCCGCACCGCCCACAACTACGCCACCCGTTGGCCATGACGGCCACTTACATCGAGGCGCCTTGACGTCGGCGCGCGGTCTTCCTAGCCTCAGAAACCGATTTCTCAGTCGTGGGAGAACCCGCAGCGTCGAGCCGGAGGGCGTCACATGGGTCCCGAGTTCACGCGCCGCAGCGTGCTGGCCGGCAGCGCTGCTTTGTTGGGCGCCGGCCTGCTGGCGGACCCGACCCAGGCGTTCGCCGCCCTCGCGGCCGGCGACGAGGACGGCCACGAGCTGTGGCTGCGCTATCGGCTGGTCAGTTCTTCCACGCTGCTGAACGCGTACCGGCGAACGCTGACGCACGTCGTCAGTGCCGGTGATGGGGCCGTTCTGCGTTCCGCGGTTGATGAACTGCGGCGCGGTGTGTCGGGCTTGACCGGGCGGGAGGTGCCGGAGGAGGACGAACCCGTTCGCGACGGCGCGGTGATCGTGGGTACGCCGGAGTCCTCCGCTCTCGTCGCGCAGCACGTCGACGCCGCTGAGCTGGCCGGGTTGGGCCCGGAAGGCTACGTACTCCGACGACGCCAGGTGAACGGACTCGACGCGATTCTCGTGGCGAGCAACGGCGACCGTGGCGTGCTCTACGGCGCGTTCCACCTGCTGCGGCTCGTTCAGACCCAGCAGCGCCTCGACGCCCTCGACATCGGCGAGCGGCCGGTCAACCAACTCCGCCTGGCCAACCACTGGGACAACCTCGACCGCAGCGTCGAACGCGGATACGCCGGACCTTCGATCTTCCACTGGGACGAGCTGCCGACCGTCCTGCCGCACTACGTCGACTACGCCCGCGCGCTCGCGTCGGTCGGCATGAACGGCACGGTGGTCAACAACGTCAACGCCAACCCGGAGTTTCTCTCCACCGAGATGCTGGAGAAGCTGACCGGGCTGGCCGCGGTGCTGCGGGCGTGGGGAGTCACCCTCTACCTCTCGGCGAACTTCGCCAGCCCGATCGTGCTGGGCGGGCTTTCGACGGCGGACCCGTTCGACGCGGACGTGCAGGCATGGTGGCGGGACAAGGCCCGCGAAGTCTACGACCTGATCCCCGACCTGGGCGGCTTCCTCGTCAAGGCCGACTCCGAGGGACAACCCGGCCCGCTCACCTACGGACGTACGCACGCCGACGGCGCCAACCTGCTGGCCGACGCGGTGCGGCCGTACGGCGGAATCGTCATGTGGCGGGCGTTCGTCCACGACTTCAACCCGCAGACGTGGGCCCACAAGTCGTACGAGACATTTACGCCGCTCGATGGAGAGTTCGCCGAGAACGTCGTTCTGCAGATCAAGAACGGGCCGATCGACTTCCAGGTCCGCGAGCCGGTGCATCCGTTGTTCGGCGCGCTGCCGCGCACGAACTCGATGCTCGAGTTGCAGATCACCCAGGAGTACACCGGTCAGTCCACCCATCTGTGTTACCTGGTGCCGATGTGGAAGGAGGTCTACGACTTCGACACCCACGCGACTGGCGACGGTCCGCTTGTCGCGGACATCATCGACGGGTCGGCGTACGGCTATGCACACAGCGGTGTCGCGGGCGTGATGAACGTCGGCTCCGACACCAACTGGACCGGCCACCACCTCGCCGCGGCCAACACGCACGGGTTCGGCCGCCTCGCGTGGAATCCCGGACTCGCGCCTGCCGAGATCGCCGACGAGTGGGTACGCATGACCTTCGGCCTGGATCGCGACCTCGTTCATGTCCTCACCCAGACGTTGCTGCGGTCATGGGAGATCTACGAGGCGTACACCTCGCCGTTGGGTGTCGGCTTCCTGATCGGCGGCGACCACTTCACTCCCGACCCGTGGGGCAACGTCCCGTGGCACCAGGCCGATGCCGAGGGAACCGGGTTCGACCGTACGGTGGCCACCGGCATCGGCTACACCGGCCTCTACCATCCTCCGGTGGCACGGATGTACGAGTCGCTGGCCACGTGTCCCGACGAGCTGCTCCTATTCATGCATCACGTGCCGTACGGCCATCGCCTGCACTCCGGCAAGACCGTCATCCAGCACATCTACGACAGCCACTTCGACGGGCTGGACCAGGCGAGGCGGCTGCGTCAGCTGTGGAACGCAGTGGGGAGCCGGGTCGACGCCCGGCGCTATGCGGAGACGCTGGAGCGGTTCGACGGCCAGGTCGAGCAGGCCGTCTTGTGGCGGGATTCGGTCGTCGGCCTCTACTTCGAACAGGGCAAGGTCCTCGACGAGAAACGGGAATGGGTGCAGGTGCGGCCCGCCGAGACGACGGTGCTGCTCGGCGGCTGGCCGAACGTCCTGAAGCTCCGGGTCGGCAACGCCTCGGCGAAGCAGCGCGAGGTGACGGTGGGTGTCGCGGCGGCGCCCGGGTGGAGCAGCGGCACCGACACCGCGGCGCTGGCGTCGCGTGAGTTCGGCGTACTCGCGGTTCCAATCACGCCGCCGATCGCGCCCCAGATCGGCATGGTGCAGGCAGTTGTCGATGCGGGCGGCCTTCCGGTTCTCGGGCCGTCGACGCCGGTGATCACCGCTCCAGCCGGGCCGCACTGCGTACTCGCCCTCGACGCGGGATCCGTCTCCAGCCCGCTCCTTCCCGGCTATCGGCGGCTGTCGCCTTCCTCCGGGTGGGACGCGGCGGTCGGGTACGGCTGGGTGGGGGCGGCACCCCAGTCGCGGGACCGCGGCGGACCTGACACGCTGCGGCGGGACTTCGTCAACGACACGACCGCTCGGACGCTGCGTATCGCCTTACCAGCAGGCGTTCTCGATGCCTACGTCCTTGTCGGCGATGCGGGTGCCGGCTCCTGGCCCACGTTCGTTCGGGCCGACGGCGAGCTCATGGCCGAGAGCGTGTTCCTGGAGAACAACTCCTACGTCTGGCTGCGTTTCAGCCTGGACGGAGGAGCGGACGGGCGGGAGGTCGACCTGGAGTTTTCCGGCGCTCCTGACCAGCACTGGCATCTCAATGCGCTCGTCCTGCGTGATCCCGCCGCTTCGCCGCCGCGCGCCGGCGTGGGAGCTGTGGAGGCGACCTCGCCGATGTTCGGCGGCCAGGACTCCGCGGTGACGGTGGATGTGGTGAACCTGACCGACGCCGACATTGCGTTCGCCGCCCGCGTGGAAGTCCCTGAGGGCTGGTCGGCACAGGACGCGGTGGCCACCGTTCCGGCGGGCGCTGGCAGCGCCCTCGAGGTGACCGTCGTCGCTGCGGGGACGCCGGTGTTTGCGACCCTGCGGGTCGGGGTGACGGCCGATGGCGAGCCGGTCGGGGACGATCGGCTTGTCGACGTACTCGCGGTTCCATCTGGCGACGCCGCTCTTCTTGCCATCGACGCCGGGCCCGCGTCGGCGCCTCTGCTGGCGGGCTATCGACGGCTCTCACCGGACGACGAGTGGGATGGTGCCGCAGGTTATGGCTGGGTCGGTGCCGCGCCGCAGTCGCGGGACCGTGCCGTGCTCGATCCACTCCGCCGGGATTTCGTCAACGACGTGAACCCCCGGGTGCTCCGGCTTTCGGTACCAACAGGCGAGTGCGACGTCTTCCTGCTCGTGGGCGACGGGACGCAGCCATCGCAGCCGACGTACGTCCGATCCGGGGGTGCGCTGGTGGGTGAGAGCGCGCCGCTGGGCGTGGGTGAATTCGCGTGGGTACGGTTCACGCTCGACGGCGGGCCATCTGGACGCGAGGTGGATCTGGAGCTGTCCGGTGTGCCAGCTGAACACTGGCGCCTCAACTCGCTGGTGATGATGAGCCGGTGAGTCGTTCGTCGTCTGTGACGACGGCAATGCGGCCTTGCCCGTAAGGCATCCTGGTACGACCCGCACGAGGCTGCGCGCTACCGGCCCTCGCGGCGGGCGCGGGCCCGGCGCTTGCCCTCATGCATCGCTTGGACGCGGGCGACGGGGATCGCACGCCCCTCCTCGACCAGTTCGGTGCTCAGGCGCTGTGGCTCGGGCATGTGGGCGGCCCACGGGTCGTCGTCGCCGAGCAACCCCGGGGCCGTACGCAGGGTGAAGTCGCCCGGCGTGATCCGGTCGAGGTCGTCCCAACCCACCGGGAACGAGACCGGGACGCCCGGCCGAAGGCGCGGACTGTACGCCGCCACCACCGTGGCCCCACCGGCCCGGGTCGAGTCGAGGAACACCTTGCCGCCACGATCCTCCCGGATGAACGCCGTCGTGGCGAGTGCCGGGTCGAGTCGTTCGGCCCGGACCGCGATGGCCCGCGTGGCAGCGGCCGCCTCCTCGGTGCTCACCTGCTCGTCCAGCGGTACGAAGACGTGCAGCCCCTTCGCCCCGCTGGTCTTCACCGCGCCCACCAGGTCGAGGTCGGCCAGCGCTTGGCGGACCAGGCGCGCCGCGCCGACGACCGGTGCGAACGCGTCACCGTCCGGCGGGTCGAGGTCGAGGACGAGATGGGTCGGGTGGTGCAGCCCTTCGGCAAGGGCCAGGGTCGGGTGGTATTCGACCGCCCGCTGATTGGCGAACCACAGCAGCGTGCGCCGGTCGTTGCACAGTGCGTACGCCACCTCGCGTTGGGACGATTCCGCCCACAACTTGACCGTGCGTACCCACGACGGCGTGTACTTCGGGACGTTCTTCTGCATGAACGGCGCCTGACCACGCAGGATGCGCACCACGGACAGCGGCCGGTCGGTCAGCACCCGGACGAGGCGGTCGCCGATGGTGTCCAGATAGTCCACCAAGTCCCGCTTCGTCGCGTTGTCGCCAGCGAGCAACGGCTGGTCGAGGTTGGTCAGCGAAACCCCGTCGCGCTCCTCACCGCCGCTCATCGCCGATCACCTTCCCAGTTTCTCTGCCCGCCAGCGATGAGTTCGGCCGGCTCGAATAGTCACCACTCACGTGCGGCGCCTTAACTGCCTGGAACGAGGAGACCACATGACGGACGCACAAAGCCAGCCGAAGGCCGACACACTGAGCGGCCCTCCGCCGGATGACACCGAGGGTTGGTGATCCCCATGTGCCCACTGTGTATCGCGACCATCGGAGCCCTGGCCTCCGGCGCGGCGGTCTTCGTCAAGAAGGTCCGCGCCAGAACGGACATCGCACCAACCGGAGAGGACCCGTCGGCGGGAAATTCCTCGCCGGGGCCTGTCGATTGTGGTCCGGGCCGTTCGTCATGGTCCTGACGAGGCCGGACCGGCCTCGAACGATCGATCACCCGGAGGTAGGAGAATGAGTCTTCCCGAGGTTGTGTCCCGCGAGGAGTGGTTGGCCGCACGCAGGCACCTGCTGGTGCGGGAGAAGGAGTCGACCCGCGAACGCGATGCG
Source organism: Actinopolymorpha sp. B9G3 (assembly GCF_040120725.1). NCBI lineage: Bacteria > Bacillati > Actinomycetota > Actinomycetes > Propionibacteriales > Actinopolymorphaceae > Actinopolymorpha > Actinopolymorpha sp. B9G3. The sequence continues at coordinate 205,979 of NZ_JBEEAB010000008.1, forward strand.
CTGAACGCCGACCGACGGCGGCTGCCGATGGTGCGGATCGACAAGGAGTACGTCTTCGAGGGCGAGACCGGCAAAGCCAGCCTGGCGGAGCTGTTCGAGGACAACAGGCAGCTCATCATCTACCACGCGATGTTCGACCCGTCGTGGGAGAAGGCCTGCCCCGGCTGCACCGCGACCATGGACGAGTCCACCGACGGCCTGCTCGCGCACCTGAAGACACGCGACACCGCGTACGTGCGGGTTTCCCGTGCTCCCTATGGGAAGATCGCGGCGTTCCGGGCGGAGCGTGGGTGGACCTTCCCCTGGTATTCGTCGTACGGCAGTGACTTCAACTACGACTTCCACGTCACCCTCGACGCGGCGGTGACGCCGATCGAGTACAACTACCGGAGCCAGGCCGAACTCGCCGCGATCGACCCGGACTGGGCCGCGGAACGTTCGACCGAGATGCCCGGCTTCAGCTGCTTTCTGCGGGATGGCGACGCCATCTTCCACACGTACTCCACCTATGCGCGTGGCACCGAGGTGGCCAACGACACCTACGCACTGCTCGACCTGACCGCGCTGGGCCGCCAGGAAGACTGGGAGGAGCCAGCGGGTCGCGCCGAGAACGCGCGTAAGGCCGACCCCACGTTTTCGTGACCGGGCGGTGCGGCTCTGCTTGACCGCGGCGGGCCGTGGCGGACGCGCTGCGACCCGGGTCGCTTGATCGCGACAGAAGAGGAGGAACGATGAAGTACCTGCTGTTGATCTGCAGCGAAACCGACCCGGCGGAGCTGGCCGAGAACGCTCCCGACGTCCAGGTCCGGGACGGCCAGTCGGTCGACGTCGGCGCCGGCCGCTGGGTCGAGGAGATGGACGGCCGGGGAGTCCGGCTGTTCGGCAGCCGGGTCCGGCCGCCTGCAGAGGCCACGACCGTGCGCGTGCGCGACGGTGCCGTGCTGACCACCGACGGGCCGTACGCCGAGACCAAGGAATGGATGGCCGGCTTCGACGTCATCGAGTGCGCCAACCTGGACGAGGCGATCGAGGTCGCCGCCAAGCACCCCGCGGCCCGGACCTCCATGATCGAGGTGCGCCAGTTCTGGACCGAGTGAAACGCCCAAGTCCGGTGGAGCGGAGCAGTTCCGAGCGGCCCACCGCCGCCATGGTCTCCGTTCTGGGCGACTACGTGGCTGGCTTCACGACACCTGTCCGCTGAAGCCCAGTTGGGCGGAAACGCGGTCGGCGGCCGCGCGGGTCGCCTGACCCACCTCGCGCATGCGTACGGCGGTGAAACCCGCCTTCATTCCGGTCACGCTGATCCCCGCCACGCATGCGCCTGAATCATCACGGACGCCGCTGCCCACACAGAAGATGCCTTCGGCGTCCTCCTCGTCGTCGACGGCGTACCCGAGTCGGCGGATCTCCTTCAGCTGCGCCAGCAGCGCCTCGCGGTCGGTGAGAGTGTGCGGAGTACGCCGGGGCAGTCCGCCCGCCGCGACGATGCGTTCGACCTCGGCGTCGGGGAGGTACGCCAGCATCGCCTTGCCGATCCCGGTGCAATGCATCATCTCCCGTGCCCCCATGCGGAGATCGATGTGCACGTGGGCGGGTACGACGACGCGGTCGACGGAGACGGCGGAGTCGTTCTGGAGCACGGCGAGCCGGGCGGACAACCCCACGGTCTGCGTGAGCTCCCGCAGGACCGGCCGGGCAAGGTCGATGAGCGACAGTTGCTCGCGGGCGCGTTCGCCGAGCCGGGACAGGCCCATGCCGAGTCGGTAACGCCGGCTCTGACCTTCGCCATGGTCGGCCACGAGGCCGTGGGAGCGGAGGGTATGGAGGACGGAGAAGACGATGCTCTTCGACAGTCCGCACGCCTGGGCGATCTCGGTGACGCTCATCCCGTCGCTGGTGCCGTGCTCGGCGAGGACCTCGAGGACACCGATCGCACGCACGACGCTGCGCACCGTGTAGCGGTCGCCGTCGGCGCGCTGGGGCTGGGCATCGCGCTGCGCTCGTGCCACCTCGGCGCCCCTCTTCCCTGAGTGATTGCGTACGACAGGTGATTCCGTACGACGACTCCTGAGTGATTCCGCCACGGCGATACGGGTCCGCCGGAGCCATTGACGGGCCCTCCGGAACGAGCATAGCCTGTTTTCCGAACGCCGTTCTGTTCTACCGAACGCAGACGCGCGGAGCGCGAGCGCAGCCCGAACGCAGGAGGTGGCCCGGATGGCCGGGACCGCGGAGCCCGAGCGTCAGTCCGCACGGGTCGCCGACCGCGCGCGTGCCGTGATCCCGGGCGGCGTCAACAGCGGCCAGCGGTGCGTGCCCGGCCTCGAGAACCTCGTGGTCGCCTCCACGTCGGGCGCGACGTTCACCGACACGACCGGGCGTACCTTCGTCGACTACCACGCGGCCTTCGGCCCACCGCTGCTCGGCCACAATGATCCGGACGTCAACGCCGCGGTCACCTCCGCTCTTGGGCGCCTCGACCTGTGCGGCGTCGGCGTCACGGCCCAGGAGGTCGAGCTGGCCGAGACGGTGGCCGGTCTCGTTCCCTCGGTGGAGAAGCTGCTCCTCACGTCGACCGGCAGCGAGGCGACCTTCCACGCCCTGCGACTCTCGCGAGCGGTGACCGGACGCCGTTACGTCGTGAAGTTCCAGGGCTGCTACCACGGTTGGCACGACGCGGTCAGCCTCAACGTCATCTCGAGCGCCGATGCCGTGGGCCACAAGGACCCGATCTCGGCCGGCATCCTGCCCGAGGTGATCGAGGCCACGCTGGTAGCTGAGTTCAACGACGTCGACGGGCTGACCACGCTGTTCGACGCGCTCGGCCCGGACATCGCGGCAGTGATCCTCGAACCGATCCCGCACAATGTCGGTGCGCTCCTGCCGGACCAGGCGTTCCTGCGGGCCTGCCGCGACCTGACCAGCCGGCACGGCTCCGTGCTCGTCTTCGACGAGGTCATCACCGGCTTCCGGCACCACCTCGGCGGCTACCAGGCGATCTCCGGGGTCACACCCGACCTCACCACGTTGGGCAAGTCCATGGCCAACGGCCTTCCCGTGGCCGCCCTCGGTGGGCGGGCGGACCTCATGGACCAGCTCAGCTCACGTCCTGGTGCGCCGGTCTTCGCGGCTGGTACGTACAACGGACATCCGGCGATGGTCGCGGCAGCGGCGGCGACGATCGCGAAGCTGCAGGACGAGCCCGTCCTCGCCCACGTCCACGCCCTCGGCGACCAGGTGCGCGCGGGGCTTCGCGAGGTCTGCGCCGATCTCGACATACCCGCAGTGGTCACCGGTTACGGCTCGGTCTTCCTCACGTACTTCATGGACACGCCACCCCGGACCTACCGCGATCTCCTTGCCAACGACACCGAGCTGTTCATCGGTTACCGGAACCACCTGCGCGACCATCTCATCTTCGAACTCCCGTTGAACCTCAAACGCAACCACCTGTCGTACGCCCACACCGAAAGCCACGTGGACCAGCTGATCGACGCCACCCGGCAGGCGTTGACGAAGGCCCTCACCAACCGACCGGCCGTGAGTGCGTCCGCCAGCACCATGGGCGGCATCGGTTCCACGCCGTGATGCTGGAGCCTTCCAAGGAGGCCAGCAGCTTCCCGAGGCGAGGACCTACGCCTGGAGACCGATCCGAACGCGCGAAGTGACCGACAGGTGGGAGCAGGAGCACCGATGAGCGACGACACGTGGGCACCACCCGGCTGGCAGGGAGAGGTCGGCGTCGGCCGGCGCGACATCACTCCGCCCGCCGGCATCCGGGCGAAGAACTGGGGCGCCGCACTGACCGACGTCTCCACCGGCGCGCACCGCCCGCTCACCTTGACCGCCGTCGCCCTGCGGGCCGGCCCCGACGCCGAGCCGGTCGTGCTGATCACGGCCGACCTGTCGGTGTGGCGGCGCGCCGAGGACGAGTGGTTCGTTCGCGGCGCGGTCCTGCAAGCCCATGGGCTGGACGCCACCAGGGTGATGCTGCACCTGGTCCACACCCACGCCAGTCCATCGATTCACGCATCCGAGGTGGACCAACCAGGCGGTGCCGGCGTACCCGCCTATCTGGCCACGCTCCGCGATGCCGCGGTGGCGGCCACCGGCGAAGCGCTCGCCACCTGTGTTCCCGCCAGCATGACGGTCGCGACCGGACGCAGCAGCGTCGCCGCCATCCGCGACCTTCCCGCCGGCGACCGGTACGTCGTCGGGTTCAACCCGCAGGCGAGGGCCGACGACACCCTCATGGTCGCCCGGATCGCGGCGGCCGGCGACGGCCGGGTACTGGCGACCATCGTCAACTACGCCTGCCATCCCACGACCCTCGCGTGGGAGAACACCCTGGTCTCCGCCGACTATGTGGGCGGCCTGCGCGCGATCGTCGAGGCCGGTACGGAGGGTGCGCCGTGCGTCTTCCTGCAGGGTGCGTCCGGTGACCTCGCCCCTCGCGAGCAGTACACCGGCGACACGAGCGTGGCGGACCGGCACGGGTTCGCGCTCGGCCACGCCGCCCTCGGCGCGCTGCAGACGTTGCCGCCACCTGCGCACGGGCTGGCGCTGGAGCGGATCGTCGAGTCCGGCGCGCCGCTCGCGGTCTGGCGGCCGCGCGCAGCCACCTGGTCGAGGGACATCGTCGCCGACCGGACCGAGCTGTCGGTCCCCGTCAAACCCCTTCCTACGTTCGAAGAACTCGAACGCCGGTGGGCCGGCATCGACGCCCACGCCCGGGCCGAACGTATCCACCGCGCGATGGACCAGCGGGACAACCTCCCCACCGGTACGACGACCACCCAGCCGGTCTGGACGTGGCGGCTCGGCGACGTCGTGATGGTCGCGCAGCCGGGCGAGGCGTACTCCGTTTTCCAGCGCACGTTGCGGGACCAGGTGCCCGAGGCGGCGGTCTTCGTCCTCAACCTCACCAACGGCCACAGCCTCGGTTACCTGCCGCCGCTGGATGCGTACGACCACGACATCTACCAGGTGTGGCAGACCGCCTACGGCGCCGGCACCCTGGAGCAGGTGACGAGCCACGCGCTGTCCCGCGCGAAGGGGTTGCTCTCGACCAGGTGACGGGCCGCGCGTGGACGCCGACCGCCGGACAAGTGCAGGTGTCGGACCTTCGTGCGCGGGTAACTCTGCGGTTGCAGGCGTCGGAACGAAAAGGGAGGGACAGTGGCCGAGACAGTCGGCGACTTCGTCCTCGGACGGCTCCGCGACTGGGGTGTCGAGCACGTGTTCGCCTACCCGGGCGACGGCATCAACGGCCTGGTCGCAGCGTTCGGTGAGGCGGACAACCAGCCACGCTTCATCCAGTCCCGCCACGAGGAGATGTCAGCTTTCCAGGCAGTCGGCTACGCGAAGTTCTCCGGCAGGGTCGGTGTCTGCATGGCAACCAGTGGGCCGGGAGCGATCCACCTGCTCAACGGTCTCTACGACGCCAAGCTCGACCATGTGCCGGTCGTCGCCATCGTCGGGCAGACCGCGCGCAGTGCGATGGGCGGAAGCTACCAGCAGGAGGTCGACCTGCAGGCGTTGTTCAAGGACGTCGCCAGTGACTACCTGGTCGAGGTCAACGTCGCCGAGCAGTTGCCCAACGCGCTCGACCGCGCGATCCGGACCGCCGAGGCCCGAAGGGCTCCGACCGCGCTGATCATCCCGAACGACCTGCAGGAGGAGGAGTACTCCGCGCCCCAGCACGCGTTCAAGCACGTGCCGTCGAGTCCACCTGGGCCGGTCGACTCGCTGGTGACGCCACCGGACCGCGAGGTCGCCCGCGCCGCGGAGGTCCTCAACGCGGGTTCGAAGGTCGCCATGCTGATCGGCCAGGGCGCCCGTGGCGCCGTCGAGGAGGTCATGCGGGTCGCCGACATCACCGGTGCGGGAGTCGCGAAAGCCCTTCTGGGCAAGGACGTCCTGCCTGACGACCTGCCGTACGTGACGGGAGCCATCGGCCTGCTCGGCACCCGGCCGAGCTACGAACTCATGCGCGACTGCGACACGCTGCTGATCGTCGGCTCCAGCTTCCCGTACTCACAGTTCCTGCCGGAGTTCGGCACGGCACGTGCGGTCCAGGTCGACCTCGACCCCAGCCTGATCGGGATGCGGTATCCGACCGAGGTGAACCTGGTCGGCGACGCCCATGCCGCGCTCGCCGCACTGATCCCCCGGCTGGAACGCAAGACCGACCGGTCCTGGCGGGAAGCGGTCGAGCGTAACGTGACCTCCTGGTGGGAGACCGTCGAGAAGCAGGCCATGCTCGACGCGCGCCCGGTGAACCCGATGCGGATCGTCTGGGAGCTGTCGCAGCGGATCCCCGACAACGCGATCGTCACCGCCGACTCCGGGTCGGCCGCCAACTGGTACGCCCGCGACCTGAAGATGCGTGGCCGGATGCGCGGGTCCCTGTCCGGCACCCTGGCCTCGATGGGTCCCGGGGTGCCGTACGCGATCGGAGCGAAGTTCGCCTGCCCCGACCGGCCGGTCGTCGCCCTGGTCGGTGACGGCGCGATGCAGATGAACGGCCTCGCCGAGCTGATCACCCTGGCGAAGTACTACGAACTCTGGGCCGACCCGCGCTGCGTCATCTGCGTCTTGCACAACAACGACCTCAACCAGGTCACCTGGGAGCTACGGGCCATGGGCGGCGCGCCGAAGTTCGAGGAGTCGCAGACGATTCCCGACATCTCCTACGCCGACATCGCCCGCGGCTTCGGACTGGAGGCGGTGACCGTCGACTCACCGGACGACCTCGGCGCGGCATGGGAACGCTGCCTGCAGGCGGACCGGCCCGCCCTCCTGGACGTCCACTGTGATCCCGAGGTGCCGCCCATCCCGCCGCACGCGACCTGGGACCAGATCAAGGCCACCACCCAGTCGGTGTTGAAGGGCGACCCGGCGGCCTGGCACCTGATCGTGCAGGGAGCGAAGACGAAGCTCCAGGAGCTCACACCGGGCGGGCCATGAATCCCGAGCACCGTCCTGTGTCAGAACACCGGGTCGAAAACGCGTCGCGCGTCCTGGCGCCGGCGATCTAGCCTGCGCAGGTGACCGACCCGGACATGGCCGTGTTCGCCGGCGTGCGTTGGGCGGACCTGAACCATCGCGACACTCGCGTACGGCTGGAGGCGCACGGCTGGACGCCGTGTGGAGAGGGCGACTGGGCGCTCGCGTTCCGTTCGCCCGGTGGCGGGCTGGCGGCACGGGTCAGTGCGTTCGAACCGTCGTACGCCTGGTTCGTCGAGCTCTGCCGGCGGATGGAGGGAAATCCGTACTTCCCCCGGATCGATCTCGTCTCCGAGCTCGAAGGCGGCGGCCACCTCGCGATCCTCGAGTTCCTCACCCAGGTCAGCGCGGATGAGGAGGCCGCGTTCCTCGCGCGCTGGAAGAGCGACGCCGACCCAGACCCTGACCTGCGGGCCGCCCGGGCAGCCACGGAAGCGCTGAACAAGCACTGCCAGGAGAACGTGCGGTTCTGGATGGGCATCGACATCGGCGACCACGTGATGCGCGCCGCCGACGGTCACCTCAAGTTGATCGACCTCCTGGGGGTGGGGGGTGGGCCGATGCTCGACCAGATGGAGGCGGACATGGGCGAGTTCCTCCGCGTCATCCCGCGAGAACGGTGCAGGTACATGCTCGAGATCCCGCACTTCTCCCGCGACTACGCCGCCGATGACCGGGCGCGGGTCGAAGCCGCCTTCGCGCGCGTCGACGTTCAGCGTCCGTAAATGGCGAGGAGGTCGAGCAGCTCGCGCTCGCGGTCCGGGGCCAGGCCGGCGGAGCGGGTACGGTCCAGGCCCTGCGTACGCTCCCAGGCGAGCAGGTCGGTGAGGAGTTCCGCGCGGGGGCGATGCCGCAGGCCGGCCGCCACCGCAGCGGACCCGTCGCGGGCCGCGAATCCCTCCCAGCCCGGCTCCCGGATCCACATCGGCAGCGACACCGACCCGCTCCACTCCTGCACGCCGTGCTCGGCGAGCCACGCCGGCTCGGCGGGAACGACCTTGCCGGTGTGCCCGCCGACCGCGCGGCACAGCTCGATCCATTCGTCGAACGGCACCGTCGGTCCGACCGCGTTGAACAGCCCGGCGGTCCCGGCGGACGCAGCACCCAGCAGCCAGTCGACGAGGTCCCGAACGTCGACCACCTGCGTCGGCGCGTCCGGCGTGGCCGGCACCAGCAGCGGGGTGTGGGGATCGCGTGCGCTCCGCGCCACCCAGTAGCCGGAGCGGTCGGTGTGGTCTCCCGGGCCGCCGATCAGTCCGGCTCGGGCGATCAGCAGCCGGTCGTCGAGGGCGTTGGCCGACGCCTGCTCGCAGGCCGCCTTCGCCTCGCCGTAGAGCGCGCGGTCGACCTCGTCCCGGTCGGTCGGGGCGAGAGTCTCCTCGCTCTCGTCGGCGCCGCGCGTCGCGTGGGAGGCGTAGACGTTGCCCGACGAGACGTAGGTCCAGTGCCGCGCCCGGTCCGCGAGTGCCGTCAGCGCGCTGCGGACCATGCCCGGCTGCCACGACACCTCCACGACGGCGTCCCAGTCACGGCCGGCCACGGCGTCGTAGGCCTCTGGATGCCGCCGGTCGGCGGCCACCAGCTCCGCGCCCGCGGCAACCTCACCACTCGTTCCGCGCGCCAGACAGGTCACGGAGTGTCCCTGGTCGAGTGCCTGTCGCGCGACTTGCCGGCCGAGCCATGCGGTGCCGCCGAGGATCAGGATCTGCATGGCGTCCAGCCAATCCTGGTGGACGGCAGCCTGCCTAGTGGATTCGCTCAGAGCGGATCACCGGGGCCGTCCTGGCCGTCGGCGATGCCCTCTTCGTACGCCCGCAGCGTGTGGACGAACAGCCGGCGCTCGGCGGGGCTGAGTGGCTCGAGGGCGTTTCGCCAGGCGGTCGCGCCACGGGCGAGCCAGCCGTCGATCGCCGGTCGGTGCGCGTCGGCGATGCTCACGATCCGGCGCCGCCGGTCGTCGTCGTCCTCGCGCCGTTCGAGGATCCCCTGGCGGCTCAGCTCACCGACCATGAGGCTCACCGTCGCCGGCGCGACCTCCAGCCTGGTGGCGAGGTCGTTGACGGTCATGGGCCCGTCGAAGAGCAGGTAGGACAACAACGACAGATGGCGTGGCGCCAGGGAGAACCCCCGCAGCTCGTCGGGGATCCGAGCGCGCTTCGCCCGCCCGACGATCCGCGGCAGGAGCAGGATCAGCGCGCGGACAGCGTCGTCGACACCCAGCCCTGGGTCGGCAGCGACTCTCCGTTTCCGGGTTGACACCCCACCAGCCTCCATTTACCTTCGTCCTCAGAGTAGTTTTGCTATCAAAGCCAATTGACTCTGTGTCGACAGCAATCCTGACGAGGAGTATCCCAGTGCCCGACGACCGACCTCCAGCACACGACTCCCTCCAGCAGCAGGTGATCGACGAGTTCCGCGCCCGAGGAGGAGTAGTGGGCGGCCGCTTCGAAGGCACCCCACTCCTCCTGCTCACAACGGGGGGTGCGCGGACGGGCAGGCCACACACCACGCCGGCCACCTATGCCCGCGACGGCGACCGGCTCGTGATCTTCGCCTCCAACGCGGGCGGGCCGAGGAACCCCGACTGGTACCACAACCTGCTCGCCGACCCGAATGTCGTCGTCGAGATCGGCGAGCAGGGCGAGGTACGCACCCACCTGGTCCTGGCGGAGCCGCTCCACGGCGAGGAACGCGACCGGCTCTACGCGCTGCAGGCACAACGGGTCCCCGCGTACGCCGAGTACCAGGCGATGACCTCGCGCAGGATCCCCGTCGTCGCCCTCCGCCCGGTGGACCTGACTGGCGGCGCGGACCGCGTGACGGCGATCGGCGCGCAGCTGACCCAGGTCCACCAGGAGCTACGACGTGCACTCGACGACCTCCGCTCCCGAGCGGACGACCTGGTGGCCGGCCGCCAGGCACCGGCCGACGGGGCGCACGACGGGGCGAACAACGGGGCGCACGACGGGCACAGCCTGGACGGCGTGCTGCTGGAGCACTGCCTGAGCTTCTGCGCCGCCCTCCACATGCACCACCTCCGCGAGGACGGCGGGTTCACCGCCTTCGAGACGGAAGTGCCCGGCGTCGCGCCCCTGGTCGAACGGCTGCGCCGGGAGCATCGGGTAGTGGGGCATACCCTGACGCGGCTGCGGGAGCTGGTGGCACGGCTTGGTTCCACTCCGGGCGCGGCGGACGCCGTCACCATGCGGGCCGAGCTGGAGCAGCTCGCCGTGAACCTGGAGGAACACTTCCGCTACGAGGAGGAGAGCCTGATCCCGGCGCTGGCGGCGGCCGCGCAGGCGTAGGCAGCAGTCGGCTCGGCAGGAGATCGCACGGTATGTGACATAGTACTGCCGTGCCTGCCGGGTTCCCGCGTACGCCCGTCGACGTGGTCGTCGTCGGGGCCGGCGTGGTCGGTGCGGCCTGTGCCTACTACTCCGCGCGGGCAGGGCTCGCCGTCGCGGTGGTCGATGCCGCCGGGATCGCAGGGGGTACGACGGGCGCCGGTGAAGGCAACCTGCTCGTCTCGGACAAGGAACCCGGTCCGGAGCTCGCGCTGGCCCTGCGCTCGCTCGCGTTGTGGCGCGAGCTGGACGACGACCTCGGGTGCGACACCGGGTTCGAGTACGAACGCAAGGGCGGCGTCGTCGTCGCGGAGTCCGCCGAGGCCCACGCCAGGCTGGAGGCGTTCGCGGCCGGCCAGCGCGCCGCCGGCATCACCGCCGAACCTGTGCGCGACGCCGAACTCGCCGACCTCGAACCTCGGCTCGCGCCAGGCCTGCCGGGCGGCATCCACTACCCGCAGGACGCGCAGGTCCAGCCGATGCTCGCGGCGGCGGCGCTGCTGCGCGCGGCCCGGGCGCACGGCGCCACGGTCCACCCGCACACCCGGGTCACCGCCCTGGAGCGGGACCGGCACGGGCGGGTGACCGGGGTCGTCACGACCGGCGGCACCGTGGCCGCCGGAGCCGTCGTCAATGCCGCCGGCACCTGGGGCGGCGAGGTCGCCGTGCTGGCGGGTGTCGAGGTGCCGATCCTGCCCCGGCGTGGGTTCATCCTCGTCACCGAGCCGCTGCCGCCGATGGTGCGGCACAAGGTCTACAGCGCGGAGTACGTCGCGAACGTCGCGAGCAGCTCCCCCGACCTCGAGACGTCGGCCGTCGTCGAGGGCACGGCCTCGGGCACGATCCTCATCGGCGCAAGCCGCGAGCGGGTGGGCTTCGACCGCACCCTGTCGCTGCGCGTCCTGCAGCGGCTCGCGGCCCAGGCGGTGCGGTTGTTCCCGTTCCTGGCCGGGGTGTCCGCGATCCGTGCGTACCGTGGATTCCGTCCGTACGCGCCGGACCACCTGCCGGTGATCGGCCACGATCCCCGCGCGCCCGGGCTGTTGCACGCGTGTGGGCACGAAGGTGCGGGCGTCGGCCTCGCTCCGGTCACGGGGTCCGTCGTAGCCGCGCTTCTCACCGGCCAGGACCCAGGTCTTGATGTGCGGCCCTTTCGGCCGGAGCGGTTCGACTCGACGGCGGTGCCGGCATGAGCCCAGAGCCGGCCGCGATCGTCGTCGACGGGCGGCGGGTCGCTGTACGTCCGGGGCAGTCCGTCGCGGGCGCCCTGCTCGCCGCCGGGATCCGATCCTGGCGTACGACGAGAACCGGCAAGCAGCGTGGGTTGTTCTGCGGCATCGGCGTCTGCTTCGACTGTCTCGTGACCGTCAACGGCCGCGGGTCGGTGCGCGCCTGCGTGGCCGAGGCCCGGCCTGGCGACGTGGTGAGCACCGGGTCGGAGCCAGATGACTGAGGAGGCGCACGACGTCGCGGTCGTCGGTGCGGGTCCGGCCGGGCTCACCGCGGCGACGACCATGGCCGGCCACGGCCTCCGGGTTGTCCTGCTGGATGCGGGCGGGCGCCCGGGCGGGCAGTTCTTCCGGCACCGCGACGACGCGGCCGCCGACGCCCACGGTCCCGGCTTCCGCGCGCTCCGCTCCACTCTCGCCGCAGAGGTGGCCGCCGGCCGGCTCACCTACCGACCACGACACCAGGTCTGGACGGTCGAACGCGCGGCCCGCCGGTTCACCGTTCACGCCCTCGACGAGTCCGGCGACGGTGAACCACGGCCGTGCCGGGCGGAGGCCGACACCCTCGTCGTGGCGACGGGTGCGTACGACCGGCAGCTTCCGTTCCCTGGTTGGGATCTGCCCGGCGTCGTGGCGGCGGGTGGGGCGCAGGCGCTCCTGAAGGGCAGCGGCGTCCTCGTCGGTAAACGGGTGGTGGTCGCCGGGAGCGGTCCGTTCCTGCTGCCCGTCGCGGCCGGGCTCGCGGAGGGTGGTGCACGGGTCGTCGGGGTGTACGAAGCGAGCCGGATGCGCGGCTATCTCGAGCATGTGCGCGCGGTCGCGAGGCACCCGGCGCGGCTCGCCGAAGCCGCGTCGTACGCCGCGAGACTCGCCCGGCACCGGGTGCCCTACCGCACCGGCCACGCGGTCGTCGCGGCGTACGGCGACGCCTCCCTCACCGGTGTCACTGTCGCTCGGCTCGACGCGCAGCGCCGGCCGATCCGCGGCACGGAGTCGGCGGTCCCCGGCGACGCTCTGGCGGTCGGGTTCGGGTTCACCCCGCACGTCGACCTGCTCGTCGAGCTTGGCTGCGAGCTGTCCGGCGACCACGCAGGAGGGTCACCTGTCGTGGCGGTGGACCTCGACCAACGGACCACGGTCGAGGGCGCCTACTCCGCCGGGGAGACGACCGGCATCGGTGGAGCGGCACTGGCACAGGTCGAGGGCGAGTTGGCCGGCCTGGCCGTCGCCGCCGCGCACGGGATCGCGGTGGACGAGCGCCAGGTGCGGCGGCTCCGGACCCGCAGGGCCGGGCTGCGGGCCTTCGCTGCCGTCCTCGACCAGGTCCACGCGCCACCGGACGGCTGGACTGCCGGACTCCCCGACGACACGCTTGTCTGCCGCTGCGAGGAGGTCACCGCCGGTACGGTCCGCCGGGCAGTCCGCGAACTCGGCGCGACGGACCCGCGGTCGGTGAAGCTCCTCACCCGTACCGGCATGGGGTGGTGTCAGGGCCGGATCTGCACCGCCGCCACCGTGGAGTTGACGGCCGCGCTGACGAGCCGGCCGGTGGCCGTCGAGGACACGATCGCTCTGGCACGCCGCCCCTTCGCGCACCCCGTCCCGCTCGGCGTCCTCGCCGACCTCGACGTCCCCGACCCCGAGCCCCGGTCCGAGCAGACGTAGCGGAGAAGGAGAACGATGATGACGACGACGACCCGCAAGCCCTGGCACGGTGTGATGGTCGCGACCGCACTGCCGTACCACGACGACCTCACCGTCGACCATGACAGGTTCGCCGATCATGTGCGGTGGCTCGTCGACCACGGCTGCGCCGGCGTGATGCCCAACGGCTCGCTCGGCGAGTACCAGTCGTTGACCGACGACGAGCGCTCCCGCGTCCTGCGTACCGCCCTTGCCGCCGTTCCCGACCATGGTTCCGTCGTGCCTGGCGTCTCGGCCTACAGCGCCCTCACCGCTCGCCACTGGGCCGAGGACGCGGCCGAGGCAGGCGCGGAGGCCGTGCTGCTCCTCCCCCCGAACGCCTACCGCGCCGACGACCGCATCGTCCTCGCGCACTACGCCGAGGTCGCGAAGGCGGGCCTGCCGATCGTCGCGTACAACAATCCCCACGACACCCGCGTCGACCTCACTCCGGAACTGCTCGCGCGGCTGCACGGCGAGGGGTTGATCGCGGCGGTGAAGGAGTTCAGCGGCGACGTCCGGCGGATCTACCAGATCCGCGAGCTGGCGCCCGACCTCGACGTCCTCATCGGCGCGGACGACGTGGCGCTGGAGCTGGGAGTCGCCGGTGCGCTCGGGTGGGTGGCGGGTTATCCGAACGCGTTGCCCGAGGTGTGCGTGCGGCTCTATGACGCGGCTGTCGCCGGCGACCTCACCACGGCACTTCCGCTCTACCGGCTGCTGCATCCCTTGCTGCGTTGGGATTCCAAGACCCAGTTCGTGCAGGCGATCAAGGCCTCGATGGACATCGCCGGACGTCACGGCGGACCCTGCCGCCCGCCCCGGTTGCCGCTGACCCCCGAGCAGGACGCGGCCGTACGCAAGGCAACCGAGACCGTGCTCGCCACCCTCGATGCCGACCACGCCGTGGAGGTGCCGGGGCGATGAGGACGCGAAACGTCTTCCACGCCGTCGATTCCCACACCGAGGGCATGCCCACCCGCGTCATCACCGGCGGCGTCGGCGTGATTCCGGGCGCGACGATGGCCGAACGCCGGCAGCACTTCGTTGCTCATCTCGACCATCTGCGTACCCTCCTGATGTACGAACCGCGCGGCCACAGCGCCATGAGCGGGGCGATCCTGCAACCGCCGACGAGGCCGGACGCCGACTACGGCGTTCTCTTCATCGAGGTCTCCGGCTGCCTTCCCATGTGCGGGCACGGGACGATGGGCGTCGCCACGGTGTTGGTCGAGACCGGCATGGTCACCGTGACCGAACCGGTGACACAGGTGCGCCTTGACACCCCGGCCGGACTCGTCGTCGCCGACGTCGAGGTTTCCGACGGGGTGGCGCGACGGGTGACGCTGCAGAATGTTCCGGCATACGTCCATGCCCTCGACCAGACGGTCGCCGTGCGGGGCGTCGGTGACGTCCGTTACGACCTCGCGTACGGCGGGAACTTCTATGCCATCGTGCCGATCGAGTCCGTCGGCCTGCCGTTCGACCGCGCGGAGAAGCAAGCGATCCTTGAGACCGGTCTCGCGATCATGGCGGCCATCAACGACACCGCACCGCCGCGACATGTCGAGGATCCGGGAATTCATGGCTGCCACCATGTCTATTTCGCCGCGCCGGGTTCCGATGGGAAGCGCTCCCGGCATGCGATGGCGATCCACCCGGGGTGGTTCGATCGCTCGCCCTGTGGCACGGGGACGTGTGCGCGGATGGCCCAACTGCATGCCCGGGGTGCCCTGGAGGTGGACAGGGACTTCGTCAACGAGTCGTTCATCGGGACGACCTTCGTCGGGCGGCTGATCGGCGAGACGACGGTCGGCGGCCGCCCGGCCGTCATCCCGACGGTGAGCGGACGGGCCTGGCTCACCGGCACCGCGCAGTACTTCCTCGACCCCGAAGACCCCTTCCCCCAAGGGTTCCTCCTGTGAGCGGGGCGAGCGCAGGCGTGAGCAGAGTGGAGCCCGAGGTGAGCGCAGTGGTGAAGTCGGCGGATGTCGACGGGCTCGACCTTCCGCCCCTGCGAGGCTACCGGTCGCTGCGGGAGGAGGTGGCGAATGCGTTGCGGGCCGCACTCGTCGCCGGTCAGATGCGTCCTGGCACGGTCTATTCGGCACCGGCGCTCGCGGCGCGATTCGACGTCTCCGCCACCCCCGTCCGCGAAGCGATGCTCGACCTCGCCAAGGAAGGTCTCGTGGAAGTCGTTCGCAACAAGGGCTTCCGCGTCACCGTCCTCTCCGACGCCGACCTGGACGAGATCACCGAGCTGCGCGAGCTGATCGAGGTCCCGACCGTGGTGAAACTTGTGCCGAACGTGAACTCCGATGCGTTCGTACGCCTCCGGCCGATCGCCCAGCAGATCGTCGACGCCGCTCGCGAGGGCGATGTGATCGGCTATGTCGAGGCGGACCGGAGATTCCACCTCGACCTGCTCGCCCTTGCCGGCAACACCCGCCTCGTCGAAACCGTCAGCGACCTGCGGAAGCGGTCCCGGCTCTACGGCCTCACCCAGCTCGAGGCGGACCGGCTGGTGGCGTCAGCGGAGGAGCATCTGAAGTTGCTCGACCTGCTCGATGCCGGAGACGCGGAAGCGGTGGAGACCTTGATGCGACAGCACCTCAGCCATGTCCGCGGCAGCTGGGCTGGCCGACCGGAATCCGTTCGTACGTGAGGCCTTGCGCCACACCGACGCCTCACAGGCTGGATGGTGTCGGGTACCACCCCTGCAGGAGTGGCTCCATCTTGTCCTGCAGCGCGTCCAGAACCTGCCGGGCCGGGAGCTTGCCGGTCTCGATCTGTTGGATCGCGGGCGTGAGAACCTCGTTGATGGCGGGAATGTTGCGCAGAAGTTGGCTGTAGTCACGGACCGAGTTGTTGATCCGGTAGTCCACCGCCGCGGTCTTGTACTCCGGAGGATGCGCGGGATTCTTGATCCAGCTGTCGATACTCGCGGCGTCGTCGTAGTACTTCGTCTCGACCGGCATCCACAAGCCCTGCTGGAAGAGATCGCTGTTCTCACCGTCGACACTGAAGACGTACAGCTCGATCGCCTCCTCGGGATGTCTGGTGTTGGCCGACAGGACGCGACAGCTGGCGGCCTGCATCGTGATCGGTTCCTGGTAGGACGGAAGAACACCGATGCCGAAGTCCACGTCGCTCTGCGCCATGTCGAGCAGGACCCATTGGCCGTCGATAGCCATGGCGACCCGCTTGGTCTGCAACTGCACGGTCGTGGTCGGTGCATTCGTTCCTTCACCACCGCCGAGCTGCGCCGGGCTCGGTGCGACGCGGTGCTCATGGATGAGGTCCTGCAGATTCTGGAAGACCTCGACACATTCAGGACTGTTGAGCGTGTACTTCTTCCCCGTCTCGTCGACAATGTCACCGCCGTTGCTGCGGACCAGCGGATACCACGTCCACTGGGACGACAATGGCGCGGAGACACCGAACTGCCGCACCCTGCCGCGGTCGAACCCGGACTCGCTGGGACGCTTTCCGGCCTGGTCGAAGGTCAGCCTGTCGGCGGTCTCCACCAACGTGTCCCACGTCCATGCACGCCCGGCCTCGGCCGGCGGTAGGTCCAGATCAGCCTCGGAGATGATCTCCTTGTTGTACCAGAGCAGGGTGATCTCGCTCGCGGCCGGCGTACCGCAGGTTTCCTTGTCGCCGTACCAGAAGAAGTTCTCTGGCGCCCGTCCGGAGAGTTGCGGGTACTTCTTGATGTACTTGTAGATGTTCTTGACCTTGCCCTGCTCGGCGAGCCGGTACGCCGTCGGTGCGTCCATGTAGGCCACGTCGGGCAGTCGGTTGGCCGCGACCAGTGTGTTGACCTTGGTGAGGTAGTCGCCGGGCACGTGCACCGCCTGGACCTGGCTGCCCGCGTGCTTCGCCTCGAACTCCTGCAGCATCTTCTCGATGGCGGTCTTCTCGAACGACGAGCCCCAGTACATGAACTCCAGTGCGACATCGGACGTCGCGCCCTGGTTGCTGCCGTTTCCGCTGCAGGCCGCGATGCCCGGCAGCAACCCCGCTGCAGCCGCCATTCCTCCGAACCGCAGAATGTCTCGACGGCTGTGCCCGACATCATTTCCGGTGGTGACAGGTCTCATCCGAGTCTCCTGAGTACGAAGGGATCGGTCACATCCTCCACCGGCCGCCACCTGCCGGACAGATCCAATTCGGCGCAGGTGGTTTCTTTCGGCAGAAGGAAGATCCGTGCGCCAGAGTCGTCGCTTGCCACGAGGGCGTGAGCCGACGCGCGGCACCGAAACTCCTTGCTGGCAAGCATTTCCTAATTGATCTTACCGGCACTATTGGGTAGAATCGCAGGTATGTTCGACCACGGGGGTGTGGACTTCTCGGTGCTGGCGTCGGCTGCGCCGGGCCCTGAGCTTGCCGCGGTGTTGGCGCGGGTTGACATGGCTTCGGTGAATGGTCATGTCCGTGTCGTGGTGATGGCCGCGTGGGAGCGGCAGGTGTCGTGGTCGAACGCGCAGCTGCATGAGGCGATGGCATATGTGGCGCGGTCACCGGCGTGTGAGCCGGATTCGCCACCTGAGTTGGTGAAATCGTTTGGTGAGTTCGCGTCTGCGGAGGTGGGTGCGGCGTTGTGTCTGTCGCCGGGGTCTGCTGACCGGGAGTTGTCGTTCGCGTACGAACTCACTGAGCGGCTGCCCGCCACTCGCGCCGCGCTTGCCGCGGGCACGGTCAATCTGGGGAAGGCGCGGGCGATCGTCGAGGAGACGTGTTGTCTGGCGCCTGAGCTGGCGCGGGAGGCGGAAGAGTTCATCCTCGCTGCCGACGCTGGGTCGGGGATGGGTCTGACTCGGGCGCAGTTGGTGCGCAGGTTGCGGCGGAAGGTGCTCGAGCTCGATCCCGAGGGTGCTGAAGAACGTCGTAGGGAAGCGCAGCAGGGCAGACGGGTCGGGTTCGGCGCGAACCCCGACGGCACCGGCAGTATCACGGGTCAGGATCTGCCGCTGGCGGGGACCGCGGCGGCGAGGGTGTTCATCAAGACCCACGCCAGACGGATCAAACGTGCCGGAGACGTCAGGACGTTGGCGCAGATCGAGGCGGACGTGTTCCTCGACCTGCTCCGCGGCCGAGGACCCACCACCAACCCCGACCCGGCACCGGCGAACCGTGAACCCGCGACAGCCGCCGCCCCTGGTCCGGCGTCTGCCGGCGACCGTGGTCCAGCGACCGACAAAGCCGACTCTGGTTGGTCGCCCGCCGACCGTGATCCTGCGTCTGCCAACGCTGGCCCGGCGCCCGGCAACCCCGACCCCGCAGCCGACCCCGCGTCCGACCGCGCGTTCGGCGACGTGGGTGTCGGTGACGTGGATGCCTGGGATGCTCCGGGTGATGGTGGTGCGTGTGTCGAGATCGGTGATGAGCAGTTGGTGGCGAAGGTGGAGTTGGTCGCCGACCTGGAGACCTGGCTCCGCCTCGGCGAGAAGGCAGGCGAACTCGCCGGACTCGGCGCGATCACCCCGGCGGTGATCGACGACATCAAGACCGCCGCGGCCGGCGGGTTCGAGTACTGCCGCACCGTCACTCTCGACGGCAAAGTCGTCTACCACCAGGCCTCCAGCCGACGCTACAAACCCACCACCACCCAACGCCGCCTGATCCAGGCCACCCACCGCACCTGCAGCCAACCCGGCTGCTCCAGACCCGCAACCGCCTGCGACCTCGACCACACCATCGAACACCGCCTCGACGGACCCAGCTGCCTGTGCAACATGGCCCCACTCTGCCGACGACACCACCGCGCCAAACACGAAGCCGGCTGGTGGTGGACCCAGAACCAACCCGGCCACCTCACCACCCAAAGCCCCCTCGGCCACACCTACACCGTCCGACCCGAACCCCCACCCGGTGCCTGAAGGCCGTTCAGGAACAGTGCTTCCGAAATCCCGTTGCTGCCAGGCCGTGAGAAGTCGTACGGTTTTGCACCAACGAACGTGACGTGCCTTCGGGAACTCGGCATCACACCCGATGTCACGTCTCCTACCGGACTCATCCGAGTCGGGTGGAGGCGTGGCTCGGGTTTCGTACTTCCGGGCCATTCCTCCCCCGCTCACCAAAGGAGGAGAAGTGAAGCTCACTCAAGATCAGGTCGACGAGTTCGACCGTTGGGGACTGCTGCGGCTACCAGACGCGATCCCCCACGATGACGCCACCAGCATGGGCGATCTCGTCTGGCGACAGCTGTCCACCGAGCATGGAATCGAGCGCGACCGGCCCGACACCTGGACGGTCGAACGTCCACTGGGCTTCAAGCCACTCGCCCAGTCCGAGACCTTCCGCCGCACTGGTGCCGCCCCGATCGCTGGCGCCGCGGACGCGTTGATGGGGAAAGGCTCCTGGGAGCCGGCAAAGCATTGGCGACCGTTCGTGACCTTCGCCGTACCGGGGACGACGTGGGACGTTCCTCTGTCCGGATGGCACTACGACTGCCCCTTCGACCGCGAACGCATCGACGGAGTTCCCGCCATCCACGTCTTCGCATTCATGGCGCCCCTGCGGCCGAAGGGTGGCGGCACGTTGGTCCTCGCGGGATCCCACCATCTCGTTCGGAAGTACACCGCAGCCCACCCGGGCGGCGGCAAGGTCCACTCGCGGACCATGAAGGACACGCTCGGCGCCGTCCATCCTTGGCTCGACGAGTTGTGGCACAAGAAGACCGAGGCCGACCGGAGGCGCACGTTCCTCCACGACGGCGCGGTCGTCGACGGCATCCCACTCCGGGTCGTCGAACTGACCGGGGAGCCCGGGGAGGCGTACCTTATGAATTCTCTGCTGCTCCACGCACCCGCACCGAACGTCCTGCCCACACCGCGGATGATGCTCATCCAGATGATCGGCCGCACGGAGGCGTCTGGCTGACGGGCCGCCCGCGACGCGTGCGGACGCTTCCACCTCCACGGTTGCCCGTGGCACGATGCTGGGACGCCCACACCGGGAGGTCGCGAGATGCGTTTCACGTACGCCGCCGAGAGTCACGTCGGCCATGTTCGTGACACCAACGAGGACTCGGGGTTCGCCGGACCGCACCTGCTCCTCGTCGCTGACGGCGTGGGCGGTGCCCCCGCGGGTGAGGTGGCGTCGGCGAGCGTGGCGTTCGTGATGAGCGCGATCTCCCTGACGCCGAGAGGATCGCTGCGGGCGGCGCCGTCGGACCTGCTCGCTGTGCTCCGCGAGTCGGTCCAGTACGCCTTCCGGCAGCTGCGCGAGGGGGTGGCGACAGATCCGGAACGTGCCGGCATGGCGACCACCCTCACCGCAATCCTCACCGATGGCGAACGGTTCGGCCTGGCCCACATCGGAAACTCCCGGGCGTACCTCCTGCGTCGCGGGCAGCTCAGCCAGCTCACCACCGATCACACCTTCGTGCAGTTCCTCGTCGACGAAGGACGGATCACGCCGGAGCAGGTACGCGACCACCCCTTCCAGTCGGTCATCACGCGATCCGTCAGCTCCACGGACGAGCACGAGCCGGATCTCGCCCTTCTCGACCTCCAGGCGGGCGATCGCGTCCTGCTGTGCAGTGACGGACTCACCGACCTCGTTTCCGACAACGACATCGGCTCCTGTCTCACGAGCACACCACGCACGGGCGCGGTGCAAGGTCTCATCCGGTCCGCACTCGAGGCCGGCGGACGCGACAACGTCACCTGCGTGGTGGGCGACGTCGACTCCCGCCCACTCCTGCCGTGGACCCGGCGCTGCTACTACTGCCGGATGGTGGGAGCCCTGCCCCAGTTGGGAAATCTCATCGACCCGGCGGTCCCGCGCGCCGCGTGAACATCAACCCGTCAAATGCGTCAGAGTGTGCGCTTGTGAATGGCGCCGGCCTGGACGATCACAGGCAGCTTCTCGAGGTCCTGCAGGACGGTGATGTCCGCGAGCGGGTCACCGTCGACGACGAGGAGATCAGCCCGCTTGCCCGGCTCGATGGTGCCCACCTCGGCGGAGATGCCCAGCAGCTCGGCGTTGGTCCGTGTGGTCGCCACCAACGTCTCCGCGGCACCGAGCACCTTGGCCTTGATCGCCAGCTCCCGCGTCTTGTGCACCGCGAGCGGCCCCAGCAGATCCGAGCCGGACGCGATCCGCACGCCGGCGTCGCGGGCGCGCACCAGGCCGTCGAGCCCTGCCCCCAGCACGTCGTCGAGCTTGGCGAGCTTCTCCGGCGCGAAACCGAGCGCGCGGCCGTGCTCGTGCAGCTTTTCGTACGCCACGAACGTCGGGACGAGGAAGGTGCCGCGCGCGGCCATCAACGCAGCGGTCGGCTCGTCGAGGAAGTTGCCGTGCTCGATCGAACGGACGCCGGCCTCGACGGCGACCCGGATCGCCTCGGCGGAGTAGGCGTGAGCAAGGACGTACGTCCCCGCGTGCGCCGCCTCCTCGACGGCCGCGGCAAGTTCGGCATCCGTGTACTGCAGGCTCTCGAGCTTGTCCGTCGGCGAGGCCACCCCACCGCTCGCCATCACCTTGATCGCGTCGGCACCGCGACGCAGCTGCTCCCGCACGGCCCGGCGGACGCCGTCCACGCCGTCGGCGACGTTGTCGACCATGCCGAGGTGCGCGCCACACAGGCAGCCCACGCTGTCCTGCGCGCGCGACCGGCTGTCCCCGTGCCCGCCGGTCTGCGACAGCGGCCGCCCGCTCACGAACATCCGCGGCCCGGGAATCAGGCCGCGGTCGACGGCCTCCTTCATCCCCCAGTCGGCGCCTCCCGCGTCCCGGACGGTCGTGTAGCCCTGGTCGAGCGTCTGCCCGATCACCCGCCCGATCGCGTACGCCAACAGGCTGGTCGGATAGTCCCGCTGCTCCCGCCCGACCTCGACGTCCAACGAACAGACATGAACGTGCGCGTCGATCAGTCCGGGCATCAACGTGCGGCCACGGCAGTCGACCGTGTCGTCCGCGCGCACCCTGGAGACGCCCGCCACGACGTCCTTGATCACACCGTCCTCGACCACCACGGTCGCGTCGTCGAGCGGATCGGCCCCGGTGCACGGCAGAACCCGCGCGTGGCGGAACGCCAGAATCCCTGTGCGCGTCGCCTTGGTTTCCACCCGCCCCATGGTGCCTCATCCGCCGTCGCGGTTCCTACGATGCCTCGCCTTCGCGAATGAAGTACTGCGCCATGGTGGTCGGGCCGGGCGTCTGCCAGGGCCAGTCGTCGATCATCGGATTCTGAACGTTGTGAAGGCGACTGCTGACCACGCCGTAGTTGCCCTTCGGCAGGCTGATCCCGATGTACCAGAACTGTTCCTGGGCGATCGCGATGATGCGCTTCATCAGGTCGGTTTGTTCTTCGCCGTTGGCCGTGCTCTTGAGCTGTTCGTAGAGCGACATCTGCTCCCGCGCCGCGGGCGGCGGCTCCTCGAATGGGCCGACCGCGTCCTGCGGGATCGCACCGCGAAGCCCGCCGGCGTCGTACCAGTTGGCCCACGGGATGGCCGTGATCGCGAGCGGCACCATGAAGTCGTGCTGGTAGACCGGGTCGAGGCCGCCGCCGGAGCCGAAGACGCAGGCATCGTGGAAGTTCGCGTCCACGCGTTCCCAGAAGAGCGTGCTCGACTCGGACTTGATCCGCATGTCGATGCCGACGGCCTTGAAGTGCTCGCGCATCATCTCCAGGCAGGCGATGTCCCTGGCCCTGATGTCGGACATGGCATCGACGTTGAACCTGAATGGCTGGCCGTCCGGGCCGAGGCGCGCGCCGTCACCGTCCTTGTCCGGGAGGACCCGATCGAGGTAACGGTTGGCCGTCTCGACGGAGTACTCCGTGTACTGCGTGGCGAGCTTCTCGTTGTAGTAGGCGGTATCGGGATGGGGCGCGATCTGATGGAGCTCGCCCTGCCGGAGGAACACCGTGTCGATGATCTCCTGCCGGTTCATCGCATGAGACAGCCCGATCCGGAAGTTGATGTCGCGGAAGACCTTGCGCATCTGCCGATCGCGGTGCGTGAGGTTGACCGCGAAGGCCATCGTGTTGGAGTCCTCGTAGGTCAGGTCGAGGATCTGGTACTTCCCCTCCTGTCGGCCTCGGGCGATCAATGGCTTGTCGCGGATGTCCATGGTGATGGTGGAGTAGACCAGATCGACGTCGCCACCGAGCGTCTTCAGCTTGGCGACCTCGTTGTCGGCCACGAGCTGGGTGGACACCTCGTCGATGTAGGGCAGCTGCCTCCCTGCCGTGTCCACCTTCCAGTAGTACGGATTGCGCCTGGCGACCACCCGGTCGGTGACATCGCCGACCGCCTTCGTCACCTGCCATGCGGTGAGCACCGGCAGCTCAGGGTTCTCCCACGGCGTCGCCTTCTGGAGGAAGAAGTCCGCCCAACTGTCGAAACCGGCGTCCTTGGTCTTCTCCTCGGCATCCGGGGCGTACTTCTTGTGGAAGTCACGCAGATAGTGCGCCGGGTGGCGCGTCGGTCCCAGTCCGTTGGCCGTGGCGAGGTTGCCGAGCAGCAGACCGTTCGGGCCTGCGAAGCGGAACACGACGGTGTGGTCGTCCCGCTTCTCGACCGTGAAGGGTTCGTCGCCGGCAACGAGCCACGTCGGCATGGCCGGTGTGATCTCGGTGTTCAGAGCAACGTCCTCGCACCAGAAGACGATGTCGTCCGCCGTGAACGGTTCACCATCGGACCACTTCATGCCCGAACGCAGCTTGAAGACGTACTCGGTGGCATCGTCGTTGACCGAATAGCTCTCCGCGATGTCGGGAATGACGTCCTCAGCGGTCCACGTGGTCATCTGCGGCTTCCAGCGGACCAGGTGGTCATAGGCCAGGGTGCGATCGAGGTTCCCCCCGACGTTGCTCGGCCCACCGACACTGATCAGTCTCAGCTCTCCACCATAGACACCGGCCTCGTCCACTGGCTTCACCACGAGCGGAGACCGGGGGAGGCGTTCCTTCAACGGTGGAAGATCGCCGCGCTTGACCATGTCGGTCAGCATCGGTGACTCCTTGGCGCCGGTTCCACCGCCTTGCCGCGACTCCTGCTGGCCTGGATCGGTGGAGAGCAGGTCGCATCCGGACATGGCGATGCCGCTGAGGACCGCCATTCCTCCTGTCCCCAGCAGCTGCCGCCTGTTCATACCTCGTGGATCTGGTCTTCTCGCCATCGTCTTTCCTCTTCGAAAGTGGGCGTGGACGCCTGCCGGACAGCTGCTGGACAGCTCGGTCCGTCGGGCAGTGGGCTGGGTCCTCGAGGTGGGTCAGATCCTCAATCGGACGTACTCCATCGAGACGTCCATCGCGTGGACGAGTCCCGTGCTGGTCTCCTCGTCGACGCACAGCCATCCGCGGTAGTCGATGCTTCCCAGAGTCGCGAACAGCCGGTCGAGGTCGATCACTCCTTCGCCGAGGAGCCGCCACTCCCCGTCGGCGAAGTCCTTCAGATGAACGTTGTCGATCACCGAAGCGAAGTCGGAGACGAGCCCCGCGACATCGGTCACACCGGACTTCACCAGGTGAGCGGTGTCGACGGTGAGGTGGACGGCAGAGTGGTCCGCGGCGCCGAAGAAGACATCGAAGTCCCGTCGGTGCATGACGGGCTGGTTGTAGTGATGGTGCAACGAAAGGGCGATGCCCTGGTCGGCCGCCTCCCGGCCCACCTCGGACAGCACCCGCGCGAAGCCGGCGATGTCAGTGTCGCTGAGCCCTTCGCGCGGAACGCCGTGGCAGAAGACGATCCGCTCCGAACCCACCGCGCTGGCGAATTCGATCGTCGAACGCAAGCGCGCCAGACCGTCCGGGTCGAGTGTGCCGCCGGTGATCAGCCCGGTCGTGCATGCCGAGTCGCGACTCCACTCGTTGCGGAACGCTTCGGGATCATCAAGGTAGGAGCCGTACTGCCCACCCTTGAGTTGCAGGCCCGCATATCCGGCCTCCCGGAACCTGTCGAAGAGCAACCGCTGTTCTTCGGGCCCTGCGGTCGGCTTGGAAAAGGCGATCTTCATGTGGGAAGGCCTCCCGTCAAGGTGACTGGATCCCCCGCACGCGCGGACTCGTAGGCCGCGTCGAGCAATGCGATGGTTCGCAGGTTGTCCTTACCGCTGTTAGAGGGCTCACCGCCGTCGTCGAGAGCGTCCAGCAGCCGGTTGAGGCTGAGGTACGTGGACTCCGGCTTTCCCCGCCCGGCGTACGGATTCTCCCACTCCGTGCTGCCGTCCTTGTCGCGCAGGCTCACGGTGTCGTAGCCGAACTCCAGGGTGCCCAGCTGGCCGAGGACCACCGTGTCTGTCCGCCGCAACCGGCTGGAGAAACTCTGCACGTACGACACCGGAATGTGATCGAAGAGCAGTTGGGTGAATGCGTCGGTCTCACCGGCACAGTCGACCTCCGGCGAGGACGATGTGCGGCACCACACCCACGCCGCCTCCCGTCCGAGCATGTGCCGAAAGCCGTCGAACCAGTGCACGCCCATCACCGACATTGCATGCCGTTGGATCTGAGTGCGCCACCCGCGGTCCTGCCGGAACATCAGGTTGGTGTGAACCACTCCGTGGACCTCGCCGACTCTGCCGTCGGAGATGAGTCGTCGGGCGATGTCGAATGCGTAGTGGTCACGGAAGTTCTGGTTAACGGCGAGGTGGACACCGGCGTCCGCGCAGACGTCGACGATCAGACTGGCTTCCGTGAAAGTGTCCGAGAGCGGCTTCTCGACGAGTATGTGTTTGCCCGCGGCGGCCAATGTCCTGACCATGTCCTGACGCACGTTGGTAGGCGTGCAGAGCACCGCGGCGGTCCACTCGCTGCCGTCGATCATCTCCTCCAGGCTGGCGTACACCTGCTCCACCCCGTAGGTCTGCTGGGCCCACTCACGCCGCTCAGGTCGCGGATCGCACGCAGCGGCGATACGGATCCGCTCAGGATGGACCTGATAACCATCGAAATGCATCGCGGACACACCACCGCAACCGACCATCGCAATATCGTGAACAGCCATCAAGCCCCTATCTTTTGCCTGTGGGTTCAACGTCCAGACGTCGACATTCAGATCAACCTCAGGCGTCCAGGTCCGAACGCACGGTCAACGTCGCGGAGCCATCCTGGCATGGCCACATTCGGGGATGCCATAGCCAATTGGGCGTTCAATGGTTTGCATTCTGGCCGAATCTGCCAGCCAGTATGTCGAGCAGGCAGGTCAGCCGAGTCGCGCAGAGACAGTGAGGAACGAATGGTCGGGCACGTCGACGACATCTCGAAGACGTGAAAGGTCGGCGTCTTCAGCAGTCGGTCACCGTCGGTCAGCACCATCGCCTGGAGAACATTGACCGTTTGGGCGATGTTGGCCATCACCAGCCGGTCGGCGTGCCGATGGAAGATATCGAAATGCAGACTCGCCACGAGCGCGTCACGAAGAGCGTTCTGTTGGAACAGGAAACGCGGATTGGTGTGATCAGGGGGCCGGGGACGTCGGCGTTGACGACGGCGGTCACGGCCGGCGATGTCGATGACAAGGTTGGCTCACCCTCAATCCACGGTGACGACCTGGCGGTCCGCTGTGGAGAACGTGATCAGCAGCACTGCCCGGTCGTTCCCGATGTTCTCGGCGTTGTGGACTTCTCCCGTCGGAATCGAGATCGTGTCGCCCTCGGCCATCTCGACGTACTCGTCGCCGAGGCGGTGCCGGATCCTGCCGCGCAGGACGTGCAGCACCTCGTCGCAGTTCGGGTGGTAGTGCGGCGCGTTGGCCTGGCCGGGGTCGATCTGGCAGCGGCCGACGGTGAGCTTCCGCGAGTTGCCGAGCGCCTTGGACACGAACCAGTCGAGGCGTCCCCACGGATAGTCCTCGCTGGCGACGTCTCCTGCCCGGGTGATGCTGGCTTCCGTCATCGGCTCCTCTTTCGTCGTTCCGCTCGTTCGATCCGGTTCCGGCGGCTCAGCCGGTCGAGGGGTCGATGTCGACGAACGCCTTGATCTGCGCGGTGATCGCACGTTCGGTCGGCAACCGCTCCATCGACGAGGCGCCGTAGAAGCCGTCGACACCGGACGCCCGACGCAGGACGTACGCGGCGTCGTCGGGTTCTGCGACCGGTCCACCGTGGCACAGGACCAGCACGTCGTCCCGGACGTCGCGGGCGGCCTTCGCCCAGGCGGTGGCGAGCTCGACACAGTCGTCGAGGCTGCGCGCGGTCTCGGCACCGATAGCGCCGCCGGTGGTCAGGCCGAAGTGGCAGACCACGAGGTCCGCCCCGGCCTCGGCCATCGCGGCCGCGTCCTCGACGGAGAAGACGTACGGCGTGGTCAGCAGGTCGAAGCCACGCGCCCGGCGGATCATGTCGACCTCGAGCGCGTAGCTCATCCCGGTCTCTTCGAGGTTGGCGCGGAACACGCCGTCGATCAGCCCGACCGTCGGGAAGTTCTGGACGCCGGCGAAACCGAGCCGTGCCAGTTCGGGCAGGAACACGTCCGGGTCGTAGAACGGGTCGGTCCCGTTGACCCCCGCCAGCACCGGCGTGTGCCTAACGACCGGCAGTACCTCACGGGCCATCTCGACCACGACGTCGTTGGCATTGCCGTACGCCATCAACCCGGCGAGGGATCCGCGCCCTGCCATCCGGTAGCGGCCCGAGTTGTATATGACGATCAGGTCGATCCCACCGGCCTCCTCGCACTTGGCGGACAGGCCGGTGCCGGCGCCGCCGCCGATGATCGGCTGGCCGGCCGCGACCTTGGCACGCAGGCGGGTGAGGATGGACTCCCTGGTCAGCCGGCTCATGCCATTCCCCTCTTGCTCCCCGTGATGTAGGCGTCGAGCTTCTCGACCATCGCCGCCGCGAACGCCGGGTCGTTGACGTCGAGGTCCAGCTCGATCAGCTCGACCCGCGTACGGTCCAGCGTCGACCGGATCGCGTCGAAGAGTGCAGCATCGGCGTCGGCGTCGTGGAACGGCCCGCCCTCGCCGGCGATGGCCGAGATCCCCTTCAGCGGAAGGAAGACCGCGGCCGGTCCGGTGGTCGCGGACACCCGCGTCGCCAGCCGGGTCCCCAGCTCGGCACACTCCTGCGGCGTCGTACGCATCAACGTCACGCTCGGGTTGTGGACATAGAGGTTCCGGTCGGCGAACTTCTCCGGCACCGTCTCCTTCGGGCCGAAGTTCACCATGTCGAGCGCCCCGACCGACACCACCTGCGGCACCCCCGCGGCGCCGGCGGCGGTGAGCCGACCCAGACCCGCGGAGAACACCCCGCCCACGAGTTCGTCCGCGAGTTCGGTGGACGTGACGTCGAGGACGCCGGCCAGCCAGCCGTCGGCGGCGAGCCCTTCGAGCGTACGACCGCCGACGCCGGTCATGTGGAACACCAGCACCTCGTAGCCGCCCTTCTCGAGCAGCTCACGGGCGGCGGTGACGCACGGCGTCGTCACGCCGAACATGCTCGCCGCCACCAGTGGCCGCTCCGCGGCGACCGCGGGTTCCGGCGCGGTCACCATGCCGGCCAGGGCGGCCGCCGCGTTGGCGAGGATCCGCGCCGACAGTCGGTTGACGCCGGCGACGTCGGTCACGCTGGGGAAGAGCACGAGGTCGCTCTCGGCGACGTACGCCCGGGTGTCGCCGGAGGCGGCCGTCGAGACGATCACCTTCGGTACGCCGAGGGGTAGTCCGCGGAACGCCTGCGCGGCGATCGACGTCCCTCCGGTCCCGCCGAGGGCGAGCGCCCCCGCACAGGATCCCTGCTGGTGCAGGCGCCCCAGCACCTCGGCGGCGCCCCGCGCCATCGCGGTGACGGCCGCGCCGCGGTCCCGGGCTGCGGCGAGAGCGGCAAGATCCGCGCCACCCGCCGCGGCCACCTCGCTCGCCGGCACGTCCGCCGCGATCAGGTCGTCGGCCGAGCCTTCGCCGGCCGCCGGGCTCGCGAGCACTCCCGCGTCGACGACCACCACGTCGACACCGGCCTCGACAAGCCGGTCGCGGACGAAGGCGTACTCCGCACCTTTGGTGTCCAGAGTGCCCAGAAGTACGACGGTTGGCACCGGTCATCCCTCCTGCCTACCCGCTGGGGAGTGCAATTCCGTTCCGACTTGGCGATGATCGGGCGATGGCTACCAGCAGCACCAGATCCAATCCGGCGCCAGTGGTTTACTTCGGCGCGCCGCGGCTGATCCGGCTGCTGGACGGGTGGGCCGACCAGCCAGGCGGGCTGAGCACCAGACTCGCCGAGGCGCTGCGCCAACTGGTCCGCGCCGGCCAGCTGCCGGCCGGCACCCGCCTGCCGTCCGAACGCATCCTCGCGTCGGCCCTCGGACTCGGGCGGACGACGGTGGGTCAGGCGTTCGACACCCTACGCGCCGAGGGCATCCTGGTCAGCCGCACCGGCACGGGCACCTTCGTGTCGACCGCGGCCGGACACGCGAACGCCCGCGGGGACGACCGGCTCCGGTCGTTCGTCACCGACACGCTGGTCGCCGGCCCGCGGGGAACCCGACAGCTGAACGCCCGGATCGACCTCCGCAGCGCAGCACTCCCAGGGATCCCGATGGTCGCCGACGAGCTCGACCGGCTCTCCGCCGCGGACTTCGCCGGGACCCTGCCGTCGCACGGCTACGTCCCCCGTGGCCTTCCGGTCCTGCGTACCGCCGTCGCCAGCTACTACACCGCCCTCGGCCTGCGGACGGACCCCGGTCAGGTCCTCGTCACCTCGGGCGCCCAGCAGGCGATGCGGATCGTCGCCGAGACGCTCGTCGAGCCGGGCGGCACCGTCATCGTGGAGGAGCCGACGTTCCGCGGCGCGATCGAGGTTCTGCGCAGCGTCGGCGCCCACCTCGTCGGCGTACCCAGCGGGCGCGAAGGGGTCGACATCGACGCCCTCGCCGCCGCCGTACGCCGCCATCGGCCGGTGTTCGCCCTCCTGCAGTCGACCGTGCACAACCCCACCGGCTCGGTCCTGCCCGAACGGGCGCGGGCGGCAGTGGCCAGGCTGTCCGCCGAGGCCGGTCTCACGATCGTCGACGACGCGGCACCCACCGACGCCATCATCGACGGTCCACCGCCTCCCCCACTCGCGTCGTACGGCGGAGACGTGCTGACACTCGGCTCGGCGAGTAAGGGCTTCTGGGGCGGCCTGCGGGTCGGTTGGCTGCGTGCCGGCCGCGACCTCGTGGAACGCCTGGCGATCGTCAAGGGTGCCGAGGATCTCGGCACGTCCATCCCCGCGCAGATCGTGACCGCCCGGCTGCTCGACCGCGCCGCCGAGGCCCGCGCCCACCGCCGGGCCACCCTCGGATCCGCGCGGGACTTCGCCCTGCAGATCCTCGCGGAGGAACTGCCGGACTGGCGGTCGTACGTACCTGCCGGCGGCGCGTCGCTGTGGATCGAACTGCCCGCGGGCCACTCCGCGACGACGTTCGCCGAACGCGCGGGTCGGGCTGGTGTCGACGTCCTGGCCGGTCCGACGTTCAGCTGCGAGGACGCGCTCGACGGCTGGCTGCGGGTGGCGTTCGCCGCGCCGGAGGACGTCATCGCCGACGGACTACTCCGTCTCGCGGAGCTGTGGCACACCGGCAAGGACGAGGACCGCATGACATGACACCGCGACCGCGATTCCAGCTACGCCCGCTCGACCTCGGCGACGCGGGAGAACTGTTGACCCTCCAGCGCGCCGCGTTCGTCGGTGAGGCGCAACTCTACGACGACCCTCGGCTGCCTCCGCTGACCCAGACGCTCGCCGAACTGGAGGACGAGATCGTCAGCAGTAGCGGGATCGCAGCGACAGCGGGCACCCGCCTCGTCGGTGCCGTCCGCATGCGGCTACACATGGACGTCCTGTACATCAACCGGCTCGCCGTCGCGCCAGATCTGCAAGGGCAGGGAATCGGGACGGCGCTGCTGCGGGCGGCCGAGACCAGTGCGCCGGCGCACCGGGCGAGTCTGTTCACGGGCCACCTCAGTGCGGCGAACCTGCGCCTCTACCGCCGGCTCGGCTACGTCGAGACCAGGCGGGAGCGTGAGCCTGCGGTACCCGATCTCATTCACCTGACCAAGGACCTCGGTCCGGCCCCGTGACGACGACCCGGTGACGCCCGCCGACTGACGTCGGCCAGCTGACGTCAGTCGGCGGGGAGCTCGGCCCCGCAGCGGACGCAGTGGTCCGGGGGAGGCTGGTCCTCGATCATCGCGCCGCATTCCGGACACAACAGGTGAAGCCAGCACACCGGGTCCCCGCCCTCGCCGACGCCGGCGCGGCTCGTTCCGTCCGCAGGTTCGGAGGTCACAGGTTGATCCTCCCAGGTGGTCCAGCTGAGTCAGGGCAGCCGACGTAGCCAGCGGCGCTGCCACGGCGTCTCGACGGCGCGGCGGTGGTAGTGGGCGCGGACCCAGAAGACGGCCTGTGGTGCCGGGAGTCCGTCGAGGATGGCGAGGGCGGCCAAGGCGGTTCCGGTGCGGCCGACGCCGCCTCGGCAGGCGACCTCGACGCGTTCGCCGGCGTGTGCCCGTCGGAGAGCTTCGCGCAGGGCGTCGAGCGCGTCGGTACGGTCGGTGGGGATCCAGAAGTCGGGCCAGCGGATACGCCGATGTGGCCAGGCCGGCGCCGGTCCCCCGACCAGCAGCAGGGCGAAGTCGGCGGGTGTGATGGTGACGTCTCCCGCCCGCCGCCCGCGGACCTGACTACCGGTGGGGAGGGTCACCAGCCCGGTGTCGTCCAGCCAAGCGGAACTCGCGCGGTTGCCCACGCCCCATTCTGGCACCGGCGAGTGTGCGCAAACTGCAGGTCCGAGGGGTCCGACACCTACAGTTTGCGCACTTTGATCATGAAGCCAGCCTCGACAGCGGCGTGTGCCCGGCCTCCCGCGACTGGTCTGCCAGGATGGCTGGTCGTGATCAGCCTTCCGCCGTCGTTCTTCTCCTACACCCGCGTCTCGCGGGAGGGGGCGGCCGGCCGGGCATGGGCGGAGTCGCTCCCCGCGCTCGTCGACGAACTCTGCGTACGGTGGTCGCTGACGATCGACGGCGCGCCTATGCACGGCGCCAACGGGATCGCCGTGCCGGTGGTCCGACGCGACGGTGGGGCCGCCTGCGTCCTCAAGGTGGCCTGGCTCGACCAGGAGCTGCGGAACCAGGTCGTGGCGCTGGCACTGTGGGACGGCCACGGCATGGTCCGACTGCTCGACGCCTCCGTCGAGGACGGCGCGCTCCTGCTGGAACGACTCGACGCCTCCCGCTCGCTTCGTTCGCTGCCGCTCGAGGACTCGCTCACGGTGGCGGGCGAATTGCTCCGGCGACAAGCGGTTCCCGCCCCGGCCGACGCGGACCTGCCGCCCGTCGTCGGCGTCGCCGAGGCCTTCGTCGCATCGGCGGTCGAGCGTTCGGCAAAGTTGGGTGATCCGGTCCCGTCGGACGACCTCACCATGGCGGTCGGGCTGGCCCGCGAGCTGGCCTCCGCCACCGGGGACCTGCTGGTCAACCACGACCTGCATGACGAGAACATCCTGGCCGCCGAACGCGAACCCTGGTTGGCGATCGACCCGAGAGTCCTGGTCGGCGTGCCGGAGTACGGCATCGCCCAGCTGCTCTGGTGGCGACTCGACGACATGCCCGGCGACAAGGGCGTGCGGGACTGTCTCGACCTGATCGTGTCGGCCGCGGGGCTGGACGGCGAGCTCGCCCGGACGTGGACCCTCGTCCGGTCGGTCGACTACTGGCTGTGGGGGCTGGAAAATGGGCTCACCATCGACCCGGCCCGGTGCGCCCGCGTCGTCGAGACCCTGACGTCACCGTAGTCCTGGCGTCGCGCAAACCCCTGCCGAGGAGGAACGCATGACGAGCTTTGCCGACCAGGTGCACCGCTTCCTCGCCGAAGCCGTGGTGGACCGGGAGGAGGTCGACCGGTTCCTCGATCCGGACGAACCCAAGTGGGCGAGGTTCGACAGCGAACTGGGATATCTGCCGCATCCGTCCGAGGTGCAGGACGGCGTCGACGGTGCGGTGAGCACCTACCGGTACGGCGGGTTCGGCGAACGCCGGGTCATCAACGGCGCGGACCGACCCTGCCGGATCAACACCTACGGCGACAGTTTCACCCAGTGCCACCAGGTCAGTGACGGCGAGACCTGGCAGGAGTATCTCGCCGGGCACTTCGGTGAGCCGATCCGCAACTTCGGGGTCGGCGGGTTCGGCGTCCACCAGGCCTACCGTCGGCTGCGGCGGACAGAGGCCACGGACGCGGGTGCCGAGTACGTCGTGTTCAACATCTTCCTCGACGACCACTACCGCAGCCTGGACGCCTACCGGCGGCTGCGCGTCGGCCACGGCTGGTGGGAGATGCACCGCTCGCAGCGGACCAGCATGTTCCACGCGAACCCCTGGGTGCATGTGCGGTTCGACGGAGCGGGCCAGCTCGTCGAGCGGCCGAACTCCTGCCCTACGCCCGAATCCCTTTACCAGCTGTGCGATCGGGACTTCCTCATCGATTCGTACGACAACGACCTTGTGGTGCAGTTGCTCGTCGGGCAGCGGACCAGGGACTTCGACTTCCTCGCCCAGCACACCGAGACCGCCGCCGCCCTCGGGCTCTCCCTCGATCTCACCAGCGAGGCGGACCGGGAACGGGCGGCAACCGAGTTCTACGACCGCTGCGCGTTCCGTGCCTCGATCATCCTGCTCGACCGGATGCGGAGCGCGTTGGCCGAGCAGGGCAAGAAACTGCTTGTTCTGTTGAGCTATCCCGGTGATGCCGTCGCCGACGCGTGCGCGGGAAAGCCACGTCCCGACGCGGAGTTCGTCACCCTCCTCGACGACCTCGGGATCGCGTACGTCGACTCGCTGACCATGCACGTCGCGGACTATGCGGCGTACACGACAACGCCGGAGGAGTACATCGACCGGCACTACATCGACGGCGGCCACTACAGCCCCGCGGGCAACCACTACTTCGCCTTCGCGGTCAAGCCCGCCTTCGTGCGCTGGCTCCAGCCGCGGCCGCCTTCGTACGCGACCGATGCCTCCGCTCCCCCCGTCCGCGCCGAACACCTCGCGTGAACCCGATGAGCGACGACGTGCAGGCGAGCATCGAGATGGCCGCGGACCCTCGGGCCGTCTACGACATCGTGACCGACGTCGCCCAGCTCCCCCGGTGGGCGGCGGAGACGGTCTCCTGCCGGTGGCTCGACGGAGCTGACGGCCCGGTCGTCGGTGCGAGGTTCCGCGGTGTGAACCGGCATGGACCGCTGCGCTGGTGGACCACCTCGACCGTGACCGAGGCCCGACCGGGACGATGTTTCGCCTGGAAGGTGACTGCCCTGAGGTGGCCGATCGCCGAGTGGCGGTACGAGATCGAGCCGGCCGACGGTGGGTGCCGCGTCACCGAGCGGACGAGGAACCTCACCAATCCGTTCTTCCGGAGGATCGTCGGACCACTGGGCACAGGCGTCGCCAACCGTGCCGAGCACAACCGCCGCAACATGGAGAAGACGCTGCTGGCGTTGAAGGAGTACGTCGCGGCGTCGCCCTAGCCCGGACCTAGCCCGGTGTTCCGCGACCGGCGTCGGGCCGCACCCGGGGCCACGTCAGTCGGCGTAGGAACGAACGTGCCGCGTATGCGCCACCCGACCGGCGGCGCGTGCGCCTATCGGTGGGCGATGCCGAGGAAGTGCGAGCCCGAGCCGATGATGGTCGGCTCCTCCTCCGTCGTACGCAGGAACTCCAGGATCAACGCCCGCTTGCCGGCATCGGCCCAGTCGGCGTCGAAGGACCCCGTCCACATCGCGGGCCCCTCGACGGCGGCAATCTTGGTGTCGGCGAATCCGGCCGCCACCATCTCCGCCCTCAACTCGTCCGGATGGTGGAAGAAGCTGGTCGTGAAGTACCGCTTCTCGGTCGGGTTGCGGTGCTGCCCGTCGCGCAGGTCCTGCCGGATGATCTCCACGAAATCCGGGTCGTCGAGCAGGTCGGGAATCGCCAGGCCGCTCATCATCGACGCGAACCGGGAGATCGCCGCCGCGAAGACGACGCCGCCGGGCCGCAGGACCCGGTAGGCCTCCTCCAGCGCCCGCATCCGGTCTGCGCGTTCGGTCAGGTGGTAGAGCGGGCCGAGGATCAGGACGGCGTCGACGCTCGTGTCGGCGTGCCACAGCTCGCGCGCGTCACCGGTCGTCGCGCTGCCCAACCGATGGCTGGGCTGGGCGTCGGAGGCCGCGCGAGCCTGCTCGACATGGCCGGGCACAGGGTCGATCAGGTGCACGTCGTAGTCCCGCTTGGCCAGCCACAACGCGTGGACGCCGGCCGCACCCCCGACGTCGAGTACCAGCAACGGCGGCGGTGGCAGGTGCCGCAGGATCAGGTCCTGCGTACGAAGCCGTTCGAGCTCGCCGGCACCACCGGAGAGCCGGCCGGCCTCGCCACCCTTGTCGTAATACTGGAACATCTCCTGCGGTAGTCCGCTGTCCACTGCCTCTCCCTGTCTCAGGCCCCGACCCCACGCGAACCCTGGATTGTTCCGCAGCGCCCATGAACCCGCACCTGACTTGTCCGTGGTCGGCGTTCCGGGCGTGTTCCGGGACTGGGCGGGTGGGAAAGCTCTCAGATGTTCGTCCGTACGTACGGAGGTGAATCGCATGCCGGTGCTCGGCCAGAGCCAGGCGGACACGCCCGCCCGGCCCAAGCTGCGTACCCGACTGCGCCGCGCGGCCGGCGCCGTGCTCAGCCGGGAGGACCCCACTGACCAGCCCCCGCGACGTTCGCCGTACGTCGTGCGGATGCCGGACGGAGACTGCGGGCCCGACCTGCGACGGGCCCTCGACTTCCTGCTCCGGCTCGGCGAGCTGCTGCTGCGCAGCGGTGCGGGAGCGGTCGACGTCGAGGCGTCGATCGTCGCCTGCGCGTCCGCACTGGGGCTCCGCGGCGCCGAGGCCTCCGTCACCCACACCGAGGTGCTGGTCTCCGTCGCCTTCGGCGAGTCCGAGCTGCCGGTCACCGACTTGCGCAACGTCCGGGTCCGCGCCGTCGACCACAACCGCCTCGCCGCCCTGCACGAGATGGTGTTGGGACTGACCGAGGGCACGCTGACACCCGCGGAGGCGTACGTACGCCTGGACACCATCGTCCGGTCCGCGAAGCGTTATCCCCGATGGGTCGTCACCTGCGCATGGGGCGTGCTGGCGAGCGCGGTCGCGGTGCAGCTGGGCGGGGGTTGGCTCCTCGCGTTGATCACGTTCTGCGCGACGGTGGTCATCGACCGGATCGGCCGGCGTCTCGCCCGCCGCAACGTCCCCGACTTCTACCTGAACTTCGTCGGCGCCGCCATCGCGACCGCGGTGGCGGCCATCCTGACCGCCACCGGCGTCTCGGTGCAGCCGGCCCTGGTGGTCGCGGCCGGCGTGGTCCTGTTGCTGCCCGGCCTCGCGCTGTTGTCGTGCGTCCAGGACGCGTTGACGGGGTACGTCGTCACCGCCGCCGGCCGGGCGATGGAGGTGCTGATCCTCGCGGCAGGCATCACTGGCGGGGTGGCGATGGCGCTCGTCGTCGCCCGGGAGCTGGGCATCATCATGCCGGTACAGCCGCCTGCGCCGTTCACGGTGAGCGGGCTGCCGTACCGGTTCGCCTCGGCCGGGATCGTCGCGGCGGCCATGGCGGTCGGGGTGTACGCACCGCTCCGGCTGCTCCCCACCGCCTTCGGACTCGGCGGCGCCGGGTACACCGCGTTCCTGGCGCTCAACCAGGTCCTCACGTCGCCGTCGATGGCGCGGGCGCTCGTCGCCGTCGGGATCGGCGCGTGTGGCTACACGTTCGCGACGCGGCGGCGACTGCCGGCCCTCACCGTCGTACTCCCCGCGATCATCCCGATGCTGCCGGGCCTCACGATCTACAGCGCGATGCTGCAACTGACCCACGGTGACAGCATCAGCGGCGTCACGGGTCTCCTGCACGCGGCGACCGATGCGCTGGCGCTGGCGGCGGGCGTGATCCTCGGTGAGTTCCTCGGCCAGCCGCTGCGTCGAGAGCTCTCCCGGAGAGAACGCCGCTACGCCGGCCCCCGCATGGTGGGACCGCTCCGGGTGAGCTCACGCCGGGTGGGCTCACGCCGGATGAGCTCACGCCGGGTGCGCCGCGATCGGCCAGCCGGAGCCCGGTACGGGAGCTAGCTGACCAGTTCCAAGGGGGTAGGAAAGGATGGGAGTCCCCGACCTCGCAGGAGTATGACGATGACGAGCACCACCCGCACCCTCGGACGCAGCGGTCTCGCGGTCAGCCCGATCGGCTTCGGCTGTTGGGCGATCGGCGGTCCGGCGTTCCGCGACGGCAACCCGATCGGCTGGGGCAAGGTCGATGACGACGAGTCGGTCGCGGCGATCCATGCCGCGCTCGACGCGGGGGTGACGTTCTTCGACACCGCCAACATCTACGGCGCCGGGCACAGCGAGCGCGTGGTGGGGCGGGCGCTGGCCGGCAGGCGGGACGAGGTGGTCATCGCGACGAAGTTCGGCAACCTCTTCGACGAGGAGGCCAAGCGGGCCATCGGCCGGGACGCCTCGCCCGCCTCGATCCGCGAGCAGTGCGACGCGAGCCTGGCCCGGCTCGGAGTCGACGTGATCGACCTCTACCAGTTCCACATCGGTGACTACGACCCGGTGCAGGCCGAGACGGTGGTGGCGACGCTGGAGGAGCTGGTCGACGCGGGCAAGATCCGGTCGTTCGGGTGGAGTACGGACGACCCCGAGCGGGCGGGGGTCTTCGCCCGCAGCCAGCACTGTGCCGCGATCCAGCTGCACGCCAACGTGATCGACGACAACCCCGCCATGGTCGACTTGCTCGAGTCCGCCGGGCTCGCCGGCATCAACCGCGGTCCCCTCGCGATGGGCGCGCTCACCGGGAAGTTCTCCCGCGAGACGACGTTCGCCGCCGACGACGTACGCCGGCGCTTCGACTTCTCCGGCAAGGAGGGGCGCACGCTCGACGCCCTCGACCGCATCCGCGACATCCTCACCTCCGGTGGCCGCACCCTCGCGCAGGGCGCGCTCGGCTGGCTCCTCGCCCGCAGTCCGGCGTTCGTGCCCATCCCCGGGATCCGGACGGTGGCGCAGGCCCAGGACAACGCCGGCGCGATCGCACACGGTCCGCTGGGTGCGCAGGAGATAGCCGAGATCGACCAGATCCTGAAGCAGCTCGGCCTGCGGTGACAGCGCCAGTGCTCGGGGAGTCCGCGCGCGACGTCCTCGTCTCGCACGCCAGCTTCGACGGCCACTGGCCCTGGGTGGCCGAGGCGTTCCGCCTCCAGTGGCCGCCCGGCCAGTGCCCGTTGGAGTGCGTACGCCTGGATGTCGACGACGCCCGGCCGGTGCACGAGGCCATCCGCGATCCCGCGTCCGTGCACCGGTTGGTCGTCCTGGGGGCGCCGTTCACGCCGGAGTCGGTCGAGGCGTTCGCGGGCCTACGCGAGGCCGCCCTGCTCGATGCGTACGGCGAGAACGCCGAACCGGCCGAGCTGCTGCGCGCCCGTGGAGTCGAGGTCCACCGCCACGAGAGCGAAGGCTTCTGGGGCCAGTCGGTCGCGGAGTTCGGGCTCGCGCTGACGCTGTGCGGGCTGCGGCGGATACCGCAGCTGCACCACGAGATGCTCACCGACCTGGCGCCGTGGGACTACTCGCCCGCCGACGGCGTGCCGCGGCCGGGTGGGCGCGGTGGCCAGTACGGCGACGACCCGCGGTTCACAGCCGGCACCGTGGCGGGCGCGCGGGTGCGGGTCGTGGGTGCGGGCAACATCGCGAGCCGCTACGCCGGCTTCGTGTCGACGCTGGGTGCCGACGTCGCCGCGTGGGATCCGTACGCCAGCGAGCCCTGTTTCCACCGCTCCGGCGCCCGCCGCGAGCACCACCTCGACCGGCTCGTGCGGGACGCGGAGATCTTCGTGCCGATGGTGCCGTTGCTGCCGTCGACCGAGGGGCTCGTCACCGCCGACCACATCGACGCCCTGCCGGCGGGCTGTCTCGTCGTGCTCGTGACGCGCGCGCTGATCTGTGACATGGCGGCCATCCGCCGGCGGGTCCTCGCGGACGAGATCGCCCTGGCGGCCGACGTGTGGGACGTCGAGCCGCTGCCGCTGTCCGATCCGCTGCTCGGCCGGCACAACGTCGTCCACACGCCCCACAACGCCGGCCGGACGAAGCAGGCAAACGAGGCGTTCGCCCGCGCGATCCTCGCCAAGTTCCGCTGACCCGCCCGCGATCCGGCCATCCAGAAGTACGACGTCGACACCCTGCCGGTGTGACGAAGGCCGCCGCGCCGAAAGCCGATTGCCGGGACGCCTGCCGGACCCTTAGGTTGCCAGGCGTGCGAGATAGCGGCTGATCCGTACCCCCGTGGCTCTGGCCCTGTGCCGCCACGTGGGGGCAGCCGCATGCCCGTCGGCCCCTGTGCGTGACCGCTCCGCGCTCGCCGATCCCCTCGCACATATCTCCACCAGAACAGGTGATCACCCATGGAACCGTACGAACAACTCGTGGCCGAAGCACTCGCCGCGCCCTTCGAGGGCTGGGACTTCAGCTGGCTGCGGGACCGCACGACGGGCGAGGACCTGTCGTGGTCCTACCCGGATCTCGCTCGCGCCGCCGTCGCCGACGCGGCTCGGCTGCTCGACATCGACACCGGCGGCGGGGAGCAGTTGGCCGGGCTGCGCCCCCTGCCGGCGTTCACGGTCGCCCTCGAAGGGTGGGCGCCCAACCTCGCCGTCGCGCGGCGACGGTTGGAACCGCTCGGCGTCGAGGTACGCCAGACCACCGACGACGGCCGGCTTCCCGTCGCCGACGGCGAGTTCGACCTCGTACTCAACCGGCACGGCTGGCTCGACGCCGCCGAGACGTGGCGCGCTCTCGCACCAGGTGGTGTGTTCCTCACCCAGCAGGTCGGCAGCCGCA
Organism: Actinopolymorpha sp. B9G3; assembly: GCF_040120725.1. Lineage (NCBI taxonomy): Bacteria > Bacillati > Actinomycetota > Actinomycetes > Propionibacteriales > Actinopolymorphaceae > Actinopolymorpha > Actinopolymorpha sp. B9G3. The sequence continues at coordinate 246,106 of NZ_JBEEAB010000008.1, forward strand.
ACGGCGCCGAGATCAACGCCGCGCTCGGCGCGCCGCCCTCGATCGACTTAGACGCGGAAACCTGCGACCTCGCCGTCGCTGCGCTGCGCGCACAGGGCTTCAGGGTGGACGAGGCGCGGGAGGAGATGCCGGCCTACGTCTTCGGCGACATCGGGGCCGTCGTCTACCAGCTGCGGGCGGTGCCGTGGACGATCGACGACTTCGACGTACGCACGTATGACGTGGCACTACGCCGGCTCGACGCACGCATCCGCGAGACGGGTGAATTCGTCACGCACGACCACCGGTACCTCATCCGGGCGACGAAGCCCCGCGCGGGAGACAGCGTCGACTGACGTGCCGCGACCATGATCATGCGCGGAAACCTGGGCGTCTCGATGCCGGCAAACGCCCGGTTTGTCGCGCATGATCATGCACCTCCGGCCGGACCAGGACGGAATTGACACCCCGGAGCCAGGCTGCCACCATCAGCGACGGCGCGAGCGTCCCCCTCAGCGGACACCGCTCGCGCCACGCTGTGACGACGGGGGATGCGGACCGCAAAGGACGCTTGCATGACCCGAGTAACTTCATGATCGGTGCAACCAGGCGGTACGCCGCCGTCCTGCTGGCCTGCGCCCTCCCCCTGACCGCCATGGCCGGCTCGACCAGCGCCGCGGGAGCGGCCGAGGCCCCCACGACGACCAAGGCAGCCACGGCTGCTGAGGGCGCCGAACAGGTCGAGAACGGCGGTTTCGACGACGGCACCGACCCGTGGTGGTGGACCGGAAACGCCTCGGCGGAGATCGTCGACGGCCGCCTGTGCACCACCGTCCCCGGCGGCACCGCCAACCCGTGGGACGTCATCGTCGGGCAGAACGGCATCGCCCTGGAGGACGGCGCGTCGTACGCCCTGTCGTTCACCGCGTCCGCCAGCTCGCCCGTCACCGTGCGGACCAATGTCCAGCTCGCCGACCCGCCCTACACCGCCGAACTCTCCGAACCGGTGGAGCTGACCGGCGAGGCCGGGTCGTACACCTACGAGTTCACGTCCGGGACCGAGACCACGGCCGGTAGCGTCCAACTACAGGTCGGCGGAGCGGCTGAGCCGTGGACGTTCTGCCTGGACGACGTTTCGCTGCGGGGTGGGGGAGAACCGCCGGTGTATGTGCCTGACACGGGCCCGCGGGTGCGGGTGAACCAGGTCGGATATCTGCCGCACGGCCCTAAGAACGCCACGGTGGTGACCGACGCGACGGACGCACTCCCCTGGCAGCTTCGCGACGCCGGCGGCCGCACTGTCGCCGAGGGATCGTCCACCCCGCGCGGTGTCGACGCGGCGTCCGAGCAGAACGTCGCGACGATCGACTTCAGCTCCTACCGCGGCCGCGGCTCCGGCTACACGCTGACCGTGGACGGCGAGACGAGCTATCCGTTCGTCATCACTGATTCGGCGTACGAAAAACTGCGGTCGGACTCCCTGCAGTTCTTCTACATCCAGCGCAGCGGCATCCCGATTGACGGCGCGCTCGTCGGCGAGGAGTACACCCGGCCGGCGGGCCACGTCGGCATCCCACCCAACCAGGGCGACACCGACGTGCCCTGCCAGGACGGGGTCTGCGACTACACGCTCGACGTGCACGGCGGGTGGTACGACGCGGGCGATCACGGCAAGTACGTCGTCAACGGCGGGATCGCCGCCCACCAGCTGCTCAGCACCTGGGAACGCGCCACGCACGCGGCCACCGGCAGGACCGAGCCGCTCGACGACGGCCGGCTGCGGGTGCCGGAACGCGGCAACGGTGTGCCCGACATCCTCGACGAGGCGCGGTGGGAGGTGGAGTTCCTGCTGCGGATGCAGGTCCCGTCCGGGCAGCCGCTGGCCGGCATGGCCCACCACAAGATGCACGACCAGAACTGGACCGGCCTGCCGATGCAGCCCGAAGCCGACCCGCAGCTGCGTGAGCTGCACCCGCCGTCGACGGCCGCCACGCTGAACCTCGCCGCCGCGGCCGCGCAGTGTGCCCGGGTGTTCAAGCCGTACGACCGGGAGTTCGCGGGTCGCTGCCTCGGCGCCGCGAAGGCGGCGTGGGCGGCCGCGAAGGCGCACCCGGACGTCTACGCCGATGACGCCGACACCAACGGCGGCGGTGCGTACGGCGACCCGAACGTGGACGACGAGTTCTACTGGGCGGCGGTGGAGCTGTACCTCACCACCGGTGAGCCGTCCTTCCACAAGGCCGTGCTGTCCTCGCCGATGCACGACGCCGACGTGTTCTCGGCCGGCGGTTTCAGCTGGGGGTCGGTGGGGGCGCTCGGGCGCCTCGAGCTGGCGACGGTGCCCAGCCGGCTGCCCACCGACCAGCGGCGCGAGGTCCACGACTCCGTCGTCGCGGCCGCCGACCGCTACCTCGACACGCTGCACGGGCAGGCGTACGGGCTGCCGTTGCCGGGCCGCGCCGAGTTCTACAACTGGGGCTCGAACAGCGGCATCCTCAACAACGTCGTCGTGTTGGCGACGGCGTACGACCTCACCGGCCGGACGGACTACCGCGACGGTGCGGTGCAGGGCGTCGACTACATCTTCGGCCGGAACGCGCTGAACCACTCCTACGTCACCGACTACGGCACAAAGTCTCCGCAGAACCAGCACTCCCGGATCTTCGGCCATCAGCTCGACCCGAACACACCGAAGCCACCGGCCGGATCGCTCGCGGGCGGGGCGAACGCGGCGTTGCAGGACCCGTTCGCGGCGGAGCTGCTCGCCGGCTGTGCACCACAGTTCTGCTACGTGGACCACATCGAGTCCTACGCCACCAACGAGGTGGCGATCAACTGGAACTCCGCACTCGCGTGGGTGGCGTCGTTCCTCGCCGACCAGAGCGGTACCTAGCCCTAGCCCTAGCCGCTCTGCCGCGGGACGTCGAGTGTCAGCCCTGGGCGCGCGACGTCGATCGGACCGCCGAACCCGTCGCGGGCCGCTCGGAGGGCAGCGTCCGGGTCCGTTTCGGGCACCAGATGAGTCAGGACGAGCCGCCCGACGCCCGCCTCCGCCGCCTGGAGCGCCGCCTGCCGCGCACTGGTGAGGTAGGCGGCGGAGTCCTCCGGCACCTCCTCGGCGTACGACGCGTCGGCGATCAGCACGTCACTGCCCGCGGCGAGTTCGGCGACCAACGGGCTGGGACCGGTGTCGCCGGTGTAGGTGGCGGTCGCTCCGTCGGCGCGTATCCGGAGACCCGCGTTGGGCACATAGTGCGGGAGGAGCATCGTCTCGATCCCGAACGGCCCCACCTCGAACGCCTCACCTGCGGCGAACTCCTGCAGGTCGTACGCCTCATCAAGCATTCCGGGACGGTCGAGCGCGAGGACGGCGTCCAGCGCACCTGGCAACGTGTGGACAGGGAGAGCGGGTGCGGGGTCGTCCCGCAGCGCCCGCGCGCGGAGCAGCGGGTTGAGGTCGGCGCAGTGGTCGGGGTGTTTGTGGGTGACGGCGACCGCGTCGATGCGTTCGGCCGGTACCAGCTCCAGCAGCCTTGGCAGGGTCGCGTAGCCGGGATCGACGAGCAACAGGAACCCGTCATGGTCGAGGAGGTAGCCGCTGCACGCCAGCCCGGCCGCCGGCCAGGCCCCGCATCCGCCGAGCACGGTGATCTTCATCCGTCCAGTCTGCCAAGTGCCACCCCCACGCCCAGCGAGGAGTGGGATGGCTCGATACCGACATCCGATCCCCTCCCGGTTGTCGAGCTCGGCTGAACGAGTTGCGGGACCGCGGCGAGGCGGAGGGTGCCTACGCCTCGCTGGAGGGCCAGCTGACGACGATCGAGGCGGCGGTCGAGGACGGCAAGCCGTCTCGCGAACTCGTCGATGCGTTCCGCAGAACCGTCGCCGGACACCGGGGCGATGGCATCAATGAATCCGCGACCAGGATCCTCGATGACCTCGCCCAGCGCCTCATCGCCCGGCTGTCGTAGCGGCCGAATCTGCTGGCAGTGCGCCGGGTGGTGGTTCGGGTTGGATGGTGTAGGTGTGGCCGAGTGGACTTTGGGCGGTGAGGTGGTCGGGTCGGTTGTGGGTCCACCACCAGCCGGCTTGGTGTTTGGCGCGGTGATGTCGCCGGCATAGCGGTGCGAGGTTGCAGGCGCAGGAGGGTCCGCCCAATCGGTGTTCGATCGTGTGGTCCAGGTCGCACTGGGTGGCTGTTCTGGAGCAGCCGGGTTGGGCGCAGGTGCGGTGCATCGCTTCGATGAACCGGCGTTGGGCGGCGGTGGGTTTGTAGCGGCGGCTGCTGGCCTGGTGGTAGACGACTTCGCCGTCGAGGGTGACGGTGCGGCAGTATTCGAACCCGCCGGCGGCGGCGTCCTTGATGTCGTCGATCACCGCGGGGGTGATAGCACCGAGTCCGGCGAGTTCGCCTGCGCGGGAGCCCAGCCGAAGCCAGGTTTCCAGCTCGGCGACGAGTTCGACCTTCGCCACCAGCCATTCATCACCTGTCCCGGCGCACACACCGGCATCACCCGGATCGTCCAGATCAACATCGGTGTCCCCGCCGCCCCAACCTGCCCCAGCGCCGGGAGAAGCGGCCGCATCAGCACCGGTGCGCCTGCCGGAGGAGCCGGCGGGTGGCGGGTCAGCACTACAACGCGGATCGGCACTACTTGTCGGGTCGGCGGACGTGGTCGGGTCGGCGGACGTGGTCGTATCGGCGTCGGCGGTGGCTGCGGGGTCGAGGTTGGCGGTGGGGTGGCGGCCGCGGAGCAGGTCGAGGAACACATCAGCCTCGATCTGGGCCAACGTCCTGACGTCTCCGGCTCGTTTGATTCGTCTGGCGTGGGTCTTGATGAACACCCTGGCCGCCGCCGTCCCCGCCATCGGAAGATCCAGACCAGCGATACTCCCCGTCCCGTCCGGGTTCGCACCGAACCCGACCCGCCTACCCTGCTGCGCCTCCCGCCGACGCTCCTCCGCACCCGCCGGGTCCAACTCCAGCACCTTCCGCCGCAACCGCCGCACCACCTGCGCCCGAGTCAAGCCCACGCCGGACGCCGCATCCGCGGCAAGAATGAACTCCTCCGCCTGACCCGCCAACTCCGGCGCCAGACAACACGTTTCCTCGACGATCGCCCGCGCCTTACCCAGACTGATCGTCCCTGCCGACAGCGCCGCGCGAGTCGCGGGAAGTCGCTCGGTCAGCTCGAAGGCGAAAGACAGTTCACGATCAGCCGACCCCGGCGACAGACACAACGCCGCACCCACCTCCGCAGACGCGAACTCACCAAACGACGCGTTCAATCCGGGCGGCGAGTCCGGCTCACACGCAGGCGACCGCGCCACATATGCCATCGCCCCATACAACTGCGCACTCGCCCAGGACACCTGCCGCTCCCACGCCCGCATCACCAACACACGCGCATGACCATTCACCGCAGCCAGATCCACCCGCGCCAACAGCACACCAAGCTCAGGACCCGGCACAGCCGAAGCCAACACCGAGAAATCCACACCCCCGAAATCGAACATAGCAGCGATTCTATCAGATGCTCATTCCGTACGCAGGCGTCAAATCCCTTGCCAGCAAGGAAAATCGCTTCCTTCAGGCTGACCATGCCGCGGCACCGTCATATCTTGCACCTGGAATCGCCCAGGCGACGTTCGCCATCCGATCGTCATCCGCACAGTCTGCGGGAGCGCCCGCCCTGTCGTGCCATCATCATGGGGTGAGCTCGGTTCTGATCGACCAGGGAGTTGCGGCCCTCCGTGCAGGCGACACGGTGACCGCCCGTTCTGCGTTCGAACTCGCCCTGGCCGACACCGAGTCCGGTGCGGCCCTCGAGGGTCTGGCCGAGGCGCTGTACTGGCAGCGGGACTACTCTGCCGCCGCGGCGCACTACGAGCGGGCGTACGCCGCCCACCGTCGGGAAGGCAACAGCATGGCCGCCGGGCTCGCTGCCCGCACGGCCGGCTGGATCCGCGGCTATGTCCTGGGTGACTGGGCTGTGGGGAGTGGGTGGTTCGCCCGGGCCCGCACCATCTTCACCGAAGCGCGCGAGGATGGCCCCGAGCACGGATGGGTCCTGCTCATCGACGCCTACTCAGAACCAGACGTCCAGGTACGCGAGGACCTGCTGCGCGAGGCGGTCACCATCGGACGGCGATTCGGCGACCCCGACATCGAGTTCGAGGCGTTGGTATGCCTCGGCTGCGTCCTCGTCATGACCGATCGCGTCACCGAGGGTCTGACCCTCTGCGACGAGGGCCTGGCCGCGGCCTGCGCGGGCGAACTGACCGACCTCGCCACGGTCGAGGCGATCTTCTGCCGGTTCTTCTGGATGTGCGAACTGGTGAACGACGTCCCGCGGGCGGACCAGTGGGTACGCGCGGCCGCGGAACACCTGCGGCGGAGCAATGTCGTCGCGGCGCTCTGTCGCGCTCACTACGGCGGCATTCTCACCGCGGCTGGACGCTGGGAGGAGGCGGAGGCTGAGCTCGTCGAGTCCGCCCGGTGCTTCGCCCGAGGGATGTCGGACCGGCGCGCGTTCTCGCTCATCCGCCTCGCCGAGCTTCGCCTACGGCAGGGGGATCTCGAGCAGGCCGCTCTGCTCCTGGACGGGCTCGACACCCATCCGGACGCGGTTCGCACCCTTGCCGCCCTCCACCTCGCCAAGGGGGAGACGGCGTTGGCCCGGGACCTTCTCGAGCGGTGCACCGCCGGCGCCGACGACGCGGTCCCGACCGCCGGCGAGACGACTCTGATAGGCCCGCTGCTCGCCCTCCTCGTCGAAGTCCACCTCGACCAGGGCGACCTCGACGCCGCCGAGCGCGTGGCCCAACGCCTGGACCGCATCGCCGGGCTGCAACACATGCCGTACCTACGGGCGGTGGCAGCGCTGGCGAAGGGACGGATCTGCGTAGCTCGCGGGGATTCGGACGCCCGCGGCTGCCTGCACTCCGCGTTGCAGGACTTCACGCGGGCTCAGCTGCCGATGGAGCTGGCCGAGACCCGGCTGGAGATGGCCCGGGCACTCGCGACACAGTCCCCCGAGGTCGCGATCGCGGCCGCCAAGGCGGCGCTCGACGACTTCGAGCGCCTCAAGGCCGCCCGGCATGCCGACGCCGCCGGGGCGCTTCTGCGTTCGCTCGGCGCGCCCGTCCGCACGGGGCCGAAGGGTTTCGGCACGCTGACAAGGCGCGAGTCCGAGGTCCTCCACCTGCTCGGCGCAGGGTTGTCCAACGCCGAGATCGGCGATCGGCTCTTCATCACCCGCAAGACCGTCGAACACCACGTGGGCAACCTGCTGGCGAAGCTTGGCCTGCGCAACCGGGCCGAGGCGGCCGCCCACGTCACGAGGGGAAATCCCCGCCGCTAGATGGCCAGTTTCAAGGGGAGTCAGGCGACTCCCCGTGGAATTGGTGCTCTAGATAGGGGAGTTCCCCGATACTCCGGACGTCCGGTGGCCGCACGCTGCTCCTTGTACCCGACGAAGGAGCCGGACGTGACCAAGAACGTGTACGACGCGATTGTGGTGGGGGCGCGCTGCGCGGGCTCGCCCACCGCCATGCTGCTGGCCAGGGAGGGTTACCGGGTCCTTGTCGTCGACCGGGCGACCTTTCCCAGTGACACGATCTCGACCCATCTGGTCCACCCACCGGGCGTGGCGGCACTGCGCAGGTGGGGACTGCTCGAGCAGGTCAAGGGGACGGGATGCCCGCCGATCCACACGTACGCGTTCGACCTCGGGCCGTTCACGATCGCCGGGAGCCCCGGGACCGACGCTGAGCCGGTGTCGTACTGTCCTCGGCGGACGGTGCTGGACAAGCTGCTCGTCGATGCTGCAGCCGCGGCGGGAGCCGAGATTCGGGAGGGCTTCACCGTCTCCGACGTCGTGGTCGAGAACGGTCGGGTGACGGGAATTCAGGGGCACACCCGCAACGGTCCGACCATGACCGAACACGCGCGCGTGGTCGTCGGAGCCGACGGTTGGCAGTCCGTCGTCGCCAAGGCGGTCCAGACCGACCAGTACCACGACCAACCCCGGTTGCAGTCCAGCTACTACACGTACTTCAGCGGCCTGCCGATGGACGGCCGGTTCGAGGTCTACCTTCGCCCGGAGCGGGGCTTTGCCGCGATCCCCACGAACGACGACCTCACCCTGGTCATCGCCGGCTGGCCGTACGCGGAGTTCGAAGCAAACAAGACCGACATCGAGGGCAACTACCACAAGACGTTCGCACTGGTGCCGGCCTTCGTCGAGCGGATCCGTGCCGCCCGTCGCGAGGCGCGTTTCGTCGGCATGGCCCTGCCGAATTTCTTCCGCAGGCCGTTCGGCCCCGGCTGGGCGCTCGTCGGTGATGCCGGCTACAACAAGGACTTCATCACGGCCCAGGGGATCAGCGACGCTTTCCGAGACGCAGAGCTGTGCGTGAGCGCGATAGCCGAGGCGTTCTCCGGCGTGTGCTCCTTCGAGGTCGCGATGGTGCGCTACCAGTCCGCCCGCGACCAGCGCGCCCTGCCGATGTACGAGTTCACCACCCAGCTCGCCAAGCTGGAGCCCCCGCCGCCGGAGATGGCGCAGCTGCTCGGCGCCATCCAGGGCAACCGCGAGGCGATGGACGCGTTCGTTCGGGTGAACGCGGGGGTGACGTCGCCGGTTGAGTTCTTCTCCGAGGAGAATGTCGGGCGAATCCTCTCGGCGTGAGCGTGTCCGCATCTGTACGAACCCTTGACGTCGCGCGACGCGCATACCTACGTTCGTCGCATCGTGGAATTTCCGTTCCACGCAGCGCGCGACATCCGCACCGGTTCTCGCGTCCGGCACGGAAAGACAAGGGTGGCGGCATGCTCGACACAGGCGAGGCGAGCGACACGACACTCCCCCGCCGGCCGGACCGATGGCGCGACGCGGATCTCATCGACTGCGACGTCCATCTCCCCGTCCCGTCGTTCGACCAGCTCGAGCGCCATCTCGACCAGCGCTGGCGCGACTACATGACGGAGAGCGGTGTTCGTGCCGTCAACCCGCCGCTGTATCCGCCGAACGCGCCACTTTCCCACCACCCTGGAATCGTGGCCATACCCCCGTCCTCCACGGCGACCGCTGGCCTCGATGTCCTTCGTACGTACGTCTTCGACCACTGGCAGGCGAGTCACGCGGTCACCCACTGCGGCATCGAGATCTCCGCCATCCACAACGACGACTGGGCTCTCGCGATGGCGCGCGCGGTCAACGACTGGCAGGTCGCGGAGTGGCTCGACCAGGAACCACGCCTGCGCGCTTCACTCGTCGTACCGCCGCAGAATCCGGAGTTCGCGGCACAGGAGATCGACCGGCTCGGCGACCATCCGGGCTTCGTCCAGGTCCTGCTCCCCGTGCGCACGGAGGCGCCGTTGGGCAGACGACGCTACTGGCCGATCTACCAGGCCGCCGAACGTCACGACCTGGCCGTCGGCATCCACGCCGGCGGGGTGAGCGGCAATCCGATCACACCCGTCGGCTGGCCGTCGTACTACCTCGAGGACTACGTAAGCATTGCCCAGGCGTTCCAGGCCCAGGTCGTGAGCCTGGTCAGCGAAGGGGTTTTCACCACCCACCCGCGCCTTCGGGTGGTGCTCATCGAGGGCGGCTTCACCTGGCTGCCCGCCCTGATGTGGCGCTTCGACAAGAACTGGAAGGGCCTGCGGCGGGAGATCCCCTGGGTCGACCAGCCCCCGTCGGAGATCATCCGCAGGCACATCCGGCTCACCACGCAGCCACTCGACGAACCGTCCGACTCGCGCCAGCTCGTCGAGACCATCGAACAGCTCGGCGACGACGCGATGCTGCTGTTCGCGACCGACTACCCGCACTGGCAGTACGACTCCGGCGAAGGACTTCTCCCCACCGGACTCCGCGACGATCTCGAACGCGCGATCCTCGCCGCCAACGCCCGCGCCACCTACCGGTTCTGACAAAGCGACGTCAGACAGTACGGAGTACGCCGCATGGCCGCCACCACGCCGATGGCCCCGACCCGCACCACCGCGAAGCGGACCCGGCCACCGATCGTCGACTGCGACATCCACAACGCCGTCTGGCCGGGCGCGCTCGATGCGTACCTGCCGAAGCGGTGGCGCCGCCACGGCGCTCTCTTCGGCTCGCGTACGCACCAGGGATCGCTGTATCCGAAGGGAAGTCCCGCCGCCGCGCGCCATGACGCCTGGCCACCGTCGGGCCGTCCGGCGGGCGGCGACCTGGACTTCATGCGCCAACAGCTCCTTGACGCCGAGGGCATCTCCTACGGCATCCTCAACTGCCTCAGCGCCGCCGGCACCCAGCTCAACGCCGACTACTCCGCGGCACTGTCCCGCGCCGTCAACGAATGGCAGATCGTCGAGTGGCTCGACAAGGAGCCGCGGCTGCGCGCCGGCGTCGCGATCCCCTACGAGGACGCCGACCTCGCGGTCACCGAGATCGACCGGTTCGCCGACCATCCCGGTTTCGTCCAGGTCCTGCTGGTCGCGCGCAGTGCCGAACCGCTCGGCCGCCGGAAGTACTGGAAGATCTACGAGGCGGCCGAGCGGCACGGCCTTCCGGTCGGCATCCACTTCGGCGGCGGCACCCGCGGAGTTCCGGTCACGGCCTCCGGCTGGCCGTCGTACTACATCGAGGACCACACCGACATGGCGCAGGCGTTCCAGGCACACGTCGTGAGCCTTGTCTGTGAAGGGGTTTTCGAGCGTTTCCCGCGACTGCGGGTCGTCCTGATCGAGGGCGGCTTCGCCTGGTTGCCGCCGCTGATGTGGCGCCTCGACAAGCACTGGCGGCGGCTGAAGGAGGAGGTGCCGCACCTGAAGCGGGCGCCGTCGGAGTACATCCGCGACCACATGTGGGTCACCACGCAGCCGATCGAGGAACCGCACGACCCACGCCACATCCTGCAGGTCTTCGACCACCTCGGCGGCACCGACCGGGTGATGTTCTCGACCGACTACCCGCACTGGGACTACGACGACCCGGACCGCGCGTTCCGGGTGCGGCTGCCTGAAGAGGACCGGCAGAAGATCTTCGCCGGCAACGCCAAGGCGTTGTACGGGCTGGCGTGAGGGACGGTCGACGATGCCGAGCTACGTCGTCGCGACCGTCGACGAGATCCCGCCGGGCGCCCGCAAGATCGTCACCGTGGCGAAGCGTTCGATCGGGGTGTTCAACGTCGACGGTGCCTACTACGCCCTGCGAAACCAGTGCCCCCACGAGGGCGGACCGCTGTGTGAAGGCGTCCTCTCCGGCCTCGTACGGTCGCCGCGACCGGGCACGTACGACTATCTCCGGCGCGGCGAGATCCTGCGGTGTCCGTGGCACGGTTGGGAGTTCGACGTCATGACCGGGCAGTCGTGGTTCGACCCGGCGAAGACGAGAGTCCAGTCCTACGACGCGACCGTGGAGACCCACGAGTCCCTCGCGGGATACGCGAAGGGCCCGTACGAAGCCGAGACCTACCGGGTCGAGGTCGACCGGGAGTACGTCGTCCTCCACCTGTGACCGGCCCGGGCGCCCAACGGACGGGGCCGCTCAGGCGTCGGTGCGCGAGCTGTCGGGTTGGGCCCAGGGAGTGTTGGCCCACGGGTCGTAGTCGACCTCGAGCGGTTCCTGCGGCGGGCGTTCACCCTCGGGTACGTGCTGGAGGTTGACGCGGATCCGGTACCACACCGAGCTCCGGCCGCGCATGCCGTCGACGAGGATGTCGGCGGGTTCGAGGTGGCCTACGACGAAGGGATGCCGAGACTTCCAGCGTTCCAGCCCGGAAAGGGCCTCGTCCTTCGTCTTCGCGCGCGCGATCTCGATCAGCGGCATCGTCGACTGGCGCCGGCCGACGCCTTTCGGAGGTTTCTCCGCCGGGCCCAGCCGGTCTGCGAGGGCGAGCAGCGCGTCGAGCGACCCGGACGAGTCCTCCATGCCCTTCCACGGGTCACCATGCTCGGCGTACCGCGCAAGCACGGTGGGCAGGGTGTAGTTCTCGGGACGGCAGTCCGGTACCTCCGCCCACGCGAGCGGTGTGGAGACCCGTGCGTCGGGTTTCGGTCGTACGGAGTAGGCCGACGCCACGGTCCGGTCCTTGGCGTTCTGGTTGAAGTCGACGAAGACGCCCTGGCGTTCCTCCTTCCACCACCGCGCGGTCGCGAGGTCGGGCGCGCGGTTCTCGACCTCGCGGGCGACGGTCTCGGCGGCCCTGCGTACGTCGCGAAAGGCCCATCGGGGTTCGATCCGCGCGTAGACGTGGAAGCCGCGGGAGCCCGAGGTCTTCGGCCAGGCGGTCAGGCCGTGGTCCTCGAGGACCTCCCTCGCGACGAGCGCGACGTCGATGATCTGGCGCCAGTCGACGCCGGGCACCGGGTCGAGGTCGATCCGCAGTTCGTCGGGATGGTCGAGGTCCTCCGCCCGCACCGGGTGGGGGTTGAGGTCGATGCAGCCGAGGTTCACCGCCCACGCCAGGCCGGCGGCGTCGCGGACGACGGCCTCGGCGGCGGACGTCCCGGAGCGGTAGTGCAACTCGGCGACCTCGATCCAGTCGGGCCGGTTGGCAGGTGCGCGCTTCTGGAAGAACCCCTCCTCGTCGATTCCCTTGACGAACCTTTTGAGGATCATCGGCCGGCCGTTGATGCCGCGCAGGGCACCGTCGGCGACGGCGAGGTAGTAGTTCACCAGGTCGAGCTTGGTGTGGCCGCCGACCGGAAAGACCATCTTGTCCGGGTTGGTGATGGTCACCTCGCGACCGGCGACCTCCAGAACCTGCGACGACTTCGCCATTCGCTCACGATAGAGCGGTTTTACCCGCCCGGGCGGCGCGGGCTGTGAGGTAGCGGCGTTCGGGAAGGCTCGTCGTACGACGGGCGGCAGTCGCGTAGTGCTCACTGGCGGCTTCGTGGTCGCCGGCCATCTCCAGCAGGTGCGCCCGCGCCGCGGAGAGCCGGTGATGCGTCGCGGTCCGCTCGTCGTCGTCCAGAGGTGCCAGGAGGTCGAGCCCGGCGCGCGGTCCGTGGACCATCGCGACCGCGACGGCGTGGCTCATGGTCACCACCGGGTTGGTCCCGCAGATGCGGGCGAGCAGGTCGTACAGCGCGACGATCTGGCGCCAGTCGGTGTCCTCGGCGCGCGCGGCCTCGTCGTGGACTGCGGCGATGGCGGCCTGGAGCTGGTAGGGACCGAGGGCGGTGCGCGACATCGCGTCGGTGACGAGCGCGGTCCCCTCTGCGATGGCCTCGCGGTCCCACTGGCTGCGGTCCTGTTCGGCGAGCGGGACCAGCTCGCCGTCGGAACCGGTGCGAGCGGGGCGCCGCGCGTCGGTGAGCAGCATGAGGGCGAGCAGTCCGGCGACCTCGCCGTCGGCGGGCAGGAGCCGACGCACCATGCGGGTGAGCCGGATCGCCTCGCCGGACAACTCGACGCGACAGGCGTCCGGGCCGGACGTCGCGGAGTAGCCCTCGTTGAAAATCAGATACAGCACGTGCAGCACCGCGCCGAGCCGCGCTGCGCGTTCGTGGGGCGGAGGAAGGCTGAACGGAACGCCGGAGGACCTGATGGTCCGCTTCGCCCGGCTGATCCGCTTGCCCATCGTCTGGTCGGGGACGAGGAACGCCCGCGCGATCTCCTCCGTGGTGAGGCCGCCGACGGCCCTCAGCGTGAGCGCGATCTGCGACGCGGGCGAGAGGGAGGGATGGCAGCACAGGAAGAGCAGGATCAGGGTGTCGTCGGCGTCGGCCGCCAGCCGCATGTGGCGGCCGGGGCGACGTAGGCCTCCAGCGGGACCCGCAGCCCCTCGGCGTCCTCCCGGCGCCGGCGCGCCTGGTCGCTGCGGAGCTGGTCGGTCAGCCGGCGCGCGGCGACCTGGATCAGCCACGCGCGCGGGCTGTCCGGCCGACCCTCGGCTGGCCACTGGACGGCGGCGGCGAGCAGCGCCTCCTGGACCGCGTCCTCGGCGGTGTCGAAGTGCCCGTAGCGCCGGACGACCGCGCCGAGGACCTGCGGCGCGAGGTCGCGCAGCAGGTCCTCGAGGCTGGTGTCGTACGCCATCGGATCGCCCGGCTTCGGTCAGGCCTCGAAGCCGTCGGGTGCCATCAACGGGCGCAGCTCCACGGTGTCCCCGATGGCGTCCACGATCCGGGCGGCGATCTCGAGGGCCCGGTCGTGGCTCTCCACGTCGACGATGCCGAAGCTGACCAGGACCTCCTTCACCTCTGCGTACGGGCCGTCGGTGGCGACCGGTCCGCTGTCCTGCTTCCGGACGGTCACGGTGTGGGACGGGTCGCCCAGGCCCTCGGTGGCGACGAACTCGCCGGACTCGCTGAGCTCCTTGCCCAACTGCGCGTAGAAGTCGCAGGCCTTCTGGACCTCTTCCGGCGTCGCGTTGGCCCAGCCCTCGGGGTTGGTGTAGGCCAGCATGATGTACTTCATGTCCTCGCTCCTCACGTTTGCGAACCCTCTCGGGCCCTTCTCGCCGGAGACGTCGGAGCGGGCGATCCGGCTTGGACATCCGGCCCCAGAAATTCTGCCGTACGACGCTGACGTACGGACCGGGCTCAGGACCCCTCGAGCCAGTAGTTGTCGTGGCGTAGGTAGAACTCGGCGCGTCCCTCGTCTGTGAGCGTCCGGCCCCGGGCGAGCTCCGCGAGGGTCTCGAAGTACTCCTCCCGGGGGGCACCCGGGGTGAAGAGCAGCAGCATCGACGCGGGCTCGCCGGCGACGTTCCGGAAGGCGTGGATGCCACCCGGAGGGACGTAGAGGAAGTCGCCCGCGGTCGCCTCGACCCACTGCTCTCCGTTGTAGAGCCGGACGGCTCCGTCGAGGATGTAGAACGACTCGGAGATCGTCTTGTGGAAGTGCGGTCCGGGTCCGCTTTCGTTCGGGCCGAAGTTCCAGCGGTAGAGCCCGAAGTCCCCGCCGGTCGACGCCCCGGTGGTGAGGTAGTCGACGGAGCCACCCGAGGTGTACGACAGCTCGGGTTCGTGGTCACGTGGCCGGAAGGTCGCGCTGACCTCTCCGGTCTCACCGGTGTAGCGAATCGGTGGGTAGGACATAGCTCAGTGAAGATACGCCACGTCGTCGACCTGGAACCGTGCTCCCCACGGCGCGTCGGTGCCGAGAGCGCGGAAGCCGATCTCGATCGCGGTGATCCGGCCACGGTGCGGCCAGTCGGCCACGTCGACGGTGAGGGCGTTCCACTGGTCCGGCTTGAACGAATCGAGCGTGCTGGTCAGCCGCTCCTCTCCGCTGACGAGGGTGAGCGTGGCTTCGTAGCCGGTCGCGCCGGGTGCACCGCCGTAGGCGTCGACCCAGGCGACGACACCGGTTGCCGCCGACAGATCCAGTGGGGTGGCGGGTGCGACGACGACGGTCTTCGCGGCCGACGCCGGCCCGGGCGTCGTGGTCGCCTCCAGTGCCCAGTCCCCGCCGTGCGGTGAGCCGGGTCCGTTGGCGAAGCTCTCCACCGTCGCCACGGAGTCGACGTTCTGCCCCGGGGCCCACCCGGCGGGGCCGTCCTCGAAGTCGTACACCGCTGTCGGAACGGGCGGGGGGACGGTGATGTGCAGCCGGAGCGTCGCATCCCCGTAGTCGAGGCAGATCGCGGGATGGTCGGCGTCGGCGGGTTCGAATGCTGTCACTTCGGTGTCGTACGTGCGACTCACGCCGGTCGCGAGGCCGGTGACGTCGAGCGCGGCCGGCTCCACCCCCACCCCATCGCACGCTGTCAAGCTCACCTTGCCTTCGAGCGGCTTGGCGTCGTTGCTGGTCACCGTGACCGAGAGGGTCGAGCCCACGCCGCTCCGGTCCGACAGTTCCGCCACCGCGTCGATGTTGCGCAGCGCCGACGCGGGTGCGACCTTGCGCGACACCGTCACGTGGTCGACGTCGAAGGAGCCGCGCCACTCGTCGTTGGTCGTTCCCCGCACCCAGACCTTGATCCGTCCGATGGCCGAGCGAGGGGCCCAGCCGGACAGGTCCAGCGACAGCGGGTTCCAGCCGCGCGCGGGATCGAGCCGGGCGAGACCATAGGCCACCTCACCGGTCGCGGAGTAGACCTGGATCTTGGCGTAGAACACGTTGCCGGGCTGGAAGTCGCCCGGCCCCGGCTCCGGCACCCGGACTCCGAGGTTCAGGTGCGGGGTGGCACGCGCGTCGACTGGCTCGGGGAGGACGACATCGGTTCCCTTCCAGGTCTTCGCCTCCCTCGACCACTCCCGCAGTTGGCTCGTGTTGTCGAACCGGACCCGCAGGGCGCGGTCTCCTTCGAAGCCGCCAGCGACCGACTCCACCGCCGAGGCGTTGTCGGACAGGCGCCAGCCGTCGACGCCGTCCTCGAAGTCGGCGATCACCGTTTCCTGCAACGGCTTCGCGGCGATCCTCGTGCCGACCTGGCGCGGCTCGGTCCGATCGGCCAGCTCGTCCGGATCGAAGCCGGGCACGACCTCGGCCCAGTCGTCGATCCCGATGACGTCCTTCGCGAAGTCGGTCACCTCGAGCGAGCGTGCGGTGTCGATTCCCTCGAAGACGTCGTAGCTCACCTTGTGCCGTCCGGGCATCGCTGGCTCTTCGCGTTCGTCGTCCCACGTCCACAGGCCCAACCGCAGGCCGCCCTCGTGCTGGTGGTCGACGTGGCGATGCAGGATGAACGCGTCGATGCTGTCGAGGAAGCGCACCTTGTAGTAGGCGTAGGCATAGCACGCGGCCTGCAGGCGTTCGGCTTCCAGCGAATCGCCAGGGGTGTGGCAACCCTGTTCGGACAGGATGATCCGCCGACTCGCGCCGGCGTAGCCGAGGTCGTCCCGGGCGAGGTAGTCGGGGAGCACCTCGATGTTCTTGAACGTGATCCGTGGCGTGTCGAAGCCGGGCAGGGCAGTCTCGTCGTCCCACACGGCGGGGTCGCCGAGGTTCTCGGGGTAGGGGTGGTGAGCGATGTCCCAGCCGACGTCGCCGGTGCGCTTGGTCAGGGAGTTCAACTGGTCGATGACGTCCTTGCCGGCGTAGAACCGGGTCGGGTTGGCCGGGTCGGGGTTCTCTCCGCAGACGATCGTCCAGCAGTGGGTGAGGGAGATGTAGGTACGCGCGCCGTTCCAGGACTTTCGCGTGGCCTGCCAGGCGATCCGGACCGCCTTGGCGTAGTAGCCGAGGAAGTCCTCGAGCGTCATGTCGCCGGCGTTCGCCCACACCCACTGGGCGTCCACCTCGTTGCCGACGATGTAGCCGACGGCGCGGCCGTACTTCTCGTCGTCACGGGTGTAGCGGTCGGCGAGGAACTCCATGGCCGCGGTGTAGTACCCCACACCCTCGGCGGTCTTGGTGTTGAACGCGAACACCGTGCCGGAGCTCACGTCGGCGTCCGGATGGCGCAGGACCGGCCAGGCCGACGTCGGATCGCTGTCCTGGTAGAGGATCAGGATCAGATTGACGAGCGAACCGTTGTCCGACAGGGGTTTGACCTGCCCGTCGAGCGTCGCTACGGCGTCGGCGTCGAAGAAGTACGAACGGCCGCCCGAAGAGAACTCGATCACCTTCGACGGGTCGTCGCCGGCGTCGATCCGCATGATCTCGTTGAACGCGACGTTGATGCCGGCGTGCTGCACGCCCAGTTCCTCGGCGTCGTCGGTCATCTCCACCTGCAGGCCCTTCTTGCTGGCGGCCCGCGGGTACGCGAAGTTCCGGGCGGGGGTGAAGTCGAGGGCGTCGACATGGCGCGGCTCCCCCAGGACCTGGGCAGCGTCGCCCTCGCCGGTGACGGCGACAAACTGGTCGTAGAGGCGGTCATGACCCGCACCGTCCACGCGCGGCAGCGAGGCGGTGAACGCGCCGTCAGCGCCGGACGTCACCGCCGCGACAGGATCGGCGCCCGGGTAACTCTCCGGATCGGCCTCCGTTCCCAGGGCGTAGATCCGCGCCTCGACCCCGGCCGCACCCGCGGAGCCCGCCACCTCCACGGTCGTGTCCTTCGCGACCACCAACGCGATGCCCGCCTCCGCCTTGGGTGACACCTCCGCGCCGACCGCGGACCCCGCCCAAGCGGACGTGGCCGCTGGAAGGGCGAGCAGCACACCGACGAGCAGCGCGACCGCCCGCCTGATCACACCCCGATCTGGTCGAGCCCCTCGTGCAGACATGACACGTCCTCCCCTTCGTCCGCCCGCGGCACCACGGGCCACCACGGGCCGCCACGGACACTGCGCCCCGACCGGCCATGTCCACTAGTATTCTGGATCGTTTCAATGAAATGCCGGCAGTGTGGCCCGGACCCGAACGGCTGTCAATATTCTCGGGGATGAGTGGACATGGCCAACAATGGCCGCAGGGACACGGCAGTCGTTGCGGGACACCTATGCAGGCCATCCCGCGGGAATGCGTCGGCTCACTTCATCTCGGACAGGTGTCCGAATACCAGGGCGTGACCTGGGGTTTTCCCCTCACTCCCGTTGACTTTTGGCCCTCACCTCGGCGAGCGTGGAAGCGATCAGCGTCGGGGGTACCCGTCCCCCCGCGAACGTCAGGCGAGGGCTGGTGAGCATGTTCGGGGAGCTCGAACACCCCACATACGAAGGATTCGACGAGTCGGCGACCGCCGAAGACGCCCAGGACTCCGACCAATTCCTTGACCGGGTTGCCCATCACTGCACCGACCTGTTCAGTGTGTCGGCGGCGGGCGTGATGCTGGTCGGCCCGGGCGGCGACCTCCACGCCGCGGCGACGGCTGCCCCTGCCGTGCCGGAGTTGGGCGATCTCTTCGCCGCGCATCCCGAGGAGAGCCCCTGCGCGGACAGTTGTCACCTGCTGGAGCCCGTCATCGAGACGGACCTGGCAAGGGCTGACCGGCGATGGCCGGAGTTCGCGACAGATGCCCGGAAAGCTGGGGTCCGTGGCGTTCTGGCATTTCCGCTTCATGACCGCGAGACAAGCATCGGCGCACTCGGCCTGCTCGCGACCAAAGACGACCGTCTCGATGTGCATCATGTCCGCCTGGTGGGTGCGATCGCCGACATCGCCGTCGTCGGGCTCCTGCAGCGCTACACGGCTGCGCACGGCCTGCACGGTGGCGTGACCCAGCTGCAGTCCGCCCTGGACGTACGCGTCGTCATCGAACAGGCAAAGGGAATGCTGGCACAACGGGGCGGCATCGACGTCGCGCAGGCGTTCCAGGCATTGTTCCGTTTTGCCCGCAAGCACCGGACTGGTCTGGTCGAGGTCGCCGAGTCGGTGGTCGACGGAACCGTCGACTCGTCGAGGATTCTCGACGCCCTGTCGACCGCCGGCGTGCGCCAACGGCGCGCCCCCACTCCGCGGGCGGAGTGGCGAGGAATGGACCACTCGTGAACGCTGAACCTCGAGCGGGATCCGCCGTTGCTGCTACCCGCTACGCACGGCTCTACCGGTTGCTTGCCGACTGTGCCGACCGGACGGACGGACCGGAGTCCGGCGACCACGTGTGTGACGCCTGCGCCGAGGTGGCGGGTGCCGACGGCGCCGCCCTGTCGTTGATCAGCGCCCATCGCTGGTCAGCGCTGTTGGGAACATCCGGCGAGCTTGCCAAGACGCTCGCCGACCTGCAGTTCACGTTGGGCCAGGGCCCCAAGATCCATGCCCTGCAGACCGGCCACGCGGTCATCGTCGAGGACGTGGCGAGCGAGGCGTCGGCGCACGACTGGCCGGTCTTCGCTCCGGCGGCCGCCGACCTGGGGATCCGCGCCCTCGCCGCACTCCCGCTGTCGTCGGACGGGAACCGGGTCGGTGTCCTCCAGCTGTACCGCACCACCCCACGGTTGGTGGACCCGGACGAGTTGCACGACGCCGCGATGTGCGCGGAACTCGCACTGGTGTCGATCCTCGGTCACGCCGGCGGACCGGAGGACGTGGGGAGCAGTCTCGCGGCGGTACGACTGGGCGAGCGCGCCGAGGTCTACCAGGCCACCGGTATGGTCGCCGAGTTCCTCGGCATCAGCCTCGACGACGCGCTCGCACGGGTGAAGTTCCACGCCTTCAGCCACGAGCAGTCGATCGGCTACGTGGCCCATGAGATCGTCGCGGGTCAGTTCATGCTCGAGGCCGACTCCCCCGGCTGAGTGGCGGCGTCGCCGGCCGTGACCGGCTCGCCCGCGTGCTGGCGACGGTAGGCACCGGGCGCGGTGCGGAAAGCCCGCTTGAACGCGTTGGCGAACGCGAACTCCGAGGTGTAGCCCACCCGCTGTGCGGCCGAATGCAACGAGATGTCGGTGTCGCGAAGGAGTTTCGCCGCCGTCGTCATCCGCCACCAGGTGAGGTAGGCCAGCGGCGGCTGTCCGATCAGCGTGGTGAACCGGCGGGCGAACGCCGCCCTGGAGAGGCCGGCTTCGGCGCCGAGGCTCTCGACCGTCCACTGGCGTTCGGGGCTGCGGTGGATGCCGCACAGGGCCGCGCTGACCGCCGGATCCCTGAGCGCGGCGGCCCACCCGCCATCCGCCTCGTCGCAGGGCTGGTCCTCCGTCCACGCCCGCAGGATGTAGAGCAACAGCATGTCGAGCAGGGCGGGGACCACGGCGTCCGTTCCGTAGCGGGGGTTCTGCAGCTCACCGCCCAGCAGGTCGACGGCCGCGCGCAGCGACGGATGGTGCCCGAGCCGAGCCGGGAGATGGACGACGTCGGGCAACTCCCGCAGCAGCGGATGGATCCGCGACCGGTCGAGGCGGTACATCCCGCAGAGCATCACCGTCAGTGGCGCCGAGCCGTTCGGTCGGTCCGGGCCGACCGGGACCACGTGCCGCTCGGTCCGGCAGTGCTCGTCCGGGTGCGTCGGCACCGTCGGCGTGGTGGGACTGTCGGCCATCGCATGAGTGATCCCCTGCGGCATGAACACCACGTCGCCGACCCCGAGCGCGACCGGATCGCCATCTTCGGGGAGCAGCCAGGCCGAGCCCTGGAGGATCACGTGGAAACCCGCGCCGGGGACGGCTTGGTACGACCTACCCCACGGCGCCCGGCACTCGACGAGGAACGATCGCGGCTGCCCAGTCCGCATGGCGGTGATCACGTGACTGAGGACGTCCATGACCGCCAGCCTATCCGGCGTCCTTCCGCTGCCGCCGACCGGAGACGCTGACGTATGGTCGGAAGACTTCTACGCATGGGGCGTCTTCTGCTCTGCTCGTACGGTCAGGACTCATGACCAGAGTGGGAATCATCATCGGAAGCACGCGCCCCGGCCGCAACGGTGACACGGTGGCCCGTTGGGTCCACGACCTCGCGACCAAGCACGGCGGCGCGGAGTACGAGATCGTCGACCTGGCCGACTACGGGCTGTCGCACCTGGACGAGTCGGTCCCGGCGGCGGTGGGAGAGTACGCCCATCCGCACACCAAGCGCTGGGCGGCCGCGGTCGGTGCGTGCGATGCGTACATCTTCGTCACGCCGGAGTACAACCACTCGATGCCGGGGGCACTGAAGACCGCCTTCGACTTCGTCTACGCCGAGTGGCATCACAAGGCGGCGGGGTTCGTCGGCTACGGCGCCGATGGCGGAATCCGTGCCATCGAACAGATCCGGCAGGTGATGGCACACCTCAAGGTGGCCGACGTGGGACCTCAGGTCTCGCTGTCGCTCTTCACCGACTTCGTGAATTTCACCGAGTTCCAGCCCGATCCGCGCCACGAGGCCTCGATGAAGACCATGCTGGACGAGGTGCTCAGCTGGGCTGGCGCGCTGCGCTCGGTACGTACGGGAAGTGCCGCACAGCCAGTCGCCTGACCTCAGTAGGCGCGGGTGAACGACGCCAGCGCGTCGTCGACCTGGCGCGCGCTGGGCTTGGTGAAGATCTTCGGCTCGTCGTCGGAGTCGTAGCTGAGCAGCATCGGGCAACTGGCGGTGGCGGCCGCGGGGATCACGGCGGTCCCGACCTTGGCGCCGGTGCGGGCCTCGTAGACGGTGATGTCGTAGGTCGCTTCGTACACCGGGACCGTCGCGGACGGCTCGGCGAAGCGGCAGGTACGCACCTGCCGGCCCTGCCCGGTCTGGTCGAGGCACGCGAGCAGTTGGACCTCCGCCGTCTCGCGCGGGTTGAGATAGCCGGGCAGCCGCTCCGCCGCATTCGGCGCAAGGAGCACCATCCCGGTGTAGTAGTCACCGCTCGCCGCGTGTTCCTCGATCAGGATCTGCACCGGATGAGGCGCCTCGCCGGTGTAGGCGGCGGCGCGGGGGAAGTACTCCCGCGGCCACGCACACCCGTCCTCGAACGCCCGCGACTCCAACGGACCTTCGTTCGCTCGGGGCCCCGCCGCCCAGCTCCACGTGCCGTAGCCGAGGGCGGCGACGACGAGGAGGACCAGGACGACGACGACCGCGCCGAGTGTCGTACCCGCCTTGCCCGCACCCCGGCCGGGCGGTCGTCCTCCCAGGGTCACCTGGTCCATGGCCATCCCCTCGTAGGAAGTGTCGTGGATGATCCGGCTTTGCCGGATTCGTCACGCATAGGCAACGGGTGGAGCCGCGCATGGTTACGGCACGATGGAGTGGCCATGACTTCGACCATCGCGCTTCCCGACGCCTTTTCCGGCCTCGCCGAACCCGACGCCGACTCCCTCTTCGACGCGTTCGCCGGGTGGGCGGCGGGTCAGGGGCTCAGCCTCTATCCGCACCAGGAGGAGGCGCTGATCGAGATCGTCTCGGGCGCCAACGTGATCCTGAGCACGCCCACCGGGTCGGGCAAGAGCCTGGTCGCGGCAGGCGCACACTTCGCGGCGTTGGCCACCGGGCGGCGGACGTTCTACACGGCACCGATCAAGGCGCTCGTCTCGGAGAAGTTCTTCGCGTTGTGCGCGATGTTCGGGCCTGAGCGCGTCGGCATGATGACCGGCGACGCCGCCGTCAACGCCGAAGCGCCGATCATCTGCTGTACGGCCGAGATCCTCGCCAACCTGGCCCTGCGCGAAGGGCACCACGGCGACGTCGGTCAGGTGGTGATGGACGAGTTCCACTTCTACGCCGAACCCGATCGCGGCTGGGCCTGGCAGGTGCCGCTGCTCGAGTTGCCGCAGGCGCAGTTCGTCCTCATGTCGGCGACGCTCGGCGACGTCAGCCGCTTCGAGGCCGACCTCACCCGGCGAACCGGGCGGCCGACCGCCGTCGTGGCCGGGACCGAGCGGCCGGTGCCGTTGGTCTATTCGTACGTCACGACCCCGCTGCACGAGACGCTCCAGGAGCTGCTCACCACCCACCAGGCCCCGGTCTACGTCGTGCACTTCACCCAGGCGGCGGCCATGGACAGGGCGCAGGCGTTGACGAGCCTCAACGTCTGCACGCGGCAGGAGAAGGACCGGATCGCCGAGCTGATCGGCAACTTCCGCTTCGCCGCCGGCTTCGGGCGTACCCTCTCGCGGCTCGTCCGTCACGGCATCGGCGTCCACCACGCGGGGATGCTGCCGAAGTACCGCCGACTGGTCGAAACCCTTGCCCAGGCAGGGCTTCTGAAGGTCATCTGCGGAACGGACACGTTGGGCGTGGGCATCAACGTGCCCATTCGTACGGTCGTGTTCACGGGTCTGTCGAAGTACGACGGGACCAAGGTGCGGTTGCTCAAGGCGCGCGAGTTCCACCAGATCGCGGGGCGCGCCGGTCGGGCTGGTTACGACACGCTCGGGACCGTCGTCGTCCAGGCGCCCGAGCACGTCGTGGAGAACGAGAAGGCGCTCGCCAAGGCCGGCGACGATCCGAAGAAGCGGCGACGCGTGGTACGCAAGAAGCCGCCGGAGGGCACGATCGGCTGGGGGAAGCCGACCTACGAACGGCTGGTCGCGGCCGCACCGGAGCCGCTCACGTCCAGCTTCGTGGTGAGCCACTCCATGCTGCTCAACGTGATCGCGCGGCCCGGGGACGCGTTCGACGCGATGCGGCACCTGCTCACCGACAACCACGAGGAGCCGTCGGCGCGACGCCGGCACATCAGCCGGGCCATCGCGATCTACCGCGCGCTGCTGGCCGGAGGCGTGGTCGAACGCCTGGATCAGCGCGACGCCGAGGGGCGGGCGGTGCGGCTGACGGTCGACCTGCCGCTGGACTTCGCGCTCAACCAGCCGTTGTCGCCGTTCGCGCTCGCGGCGATCGAGCTGCTCGACACGGAGTCTCCTTCGTACGCCCTCGACGTGCTGTCGGTGCTCGAGTCGACGCTCGACGATCCGCGGCAGGTCCTTTCCGCGCAACGGTCCAAGGCGCGCGGCGAGGCGGTGGCGCAGATGAAGGCCGACGGTCTCGACTACGACGAACGGATGGAGCTGCTCGAGGACGTCACCTACCCGCAGCCGCTTGCCGACGTGCTCGAAGCGGCGTACGAGATGTACCGGAGCGGCCATCCCTGGGTGGCCGACCACGAGCTGTCGCCGAAGTCCGTGGCGCGCGACATGTACGAGCAGGCGATGACGTTCACGGAGTACATCAGCCACTACAGCCTCGCGCGGTCCGAGGGCCTGGTGCTGCGCTACCTCGCCGATGCGTACAAGGCGCTGCGGCAGACCGTGCCGGAGGACGCGCGGACCGAGGAGCTTCTCGACCTCACCGAGTGGTTGGGCGAGCTGGTACGCCAGATCGACTCCAGCCTGCTCGACGAATGGGAACGGTTGCAGAACCCCACCGACGACCCGGCGGCCGAGGTCGCCGCGCGGCCGGAGACGCTGACCGGCAACACGCGGGCGTTCCGGGTCCTGGTGCGCAACGCGTTGTTCCGCCGGGTCGAGCTGGCGGCTCTGCGCCGTTACGACGCCCTCGGCGAACTCGATGCCGACGCCGGGTGGAACGCCGACGCGTGGGCGTCGGCGATGGAGGCGTACTTCGACGAGTACGACCGGCTCGGCACCGGACCTGACGCGCGCGGGCCGGCTCTGCTGATGATCGACATGGGTTCCGACCGGTGGTTCTGCCGGCAGATCTTCGACGACCCGGACTCAGACCACGACTGGGGCATCAGCGCCGAGGTCGACCTCGCGGCGTCCGACGAGGCCGGCGAGGCGGTGGTGCGCGTCACCGCCGTCGGCCCGCTCTAGCCGGCCCCGGGGGAGCGATGAGTTTTGCTCGCGGCGCGGGTCCATAGGGACAGGCAACCCTGTGAGAGGAACTCCCGATGAGCGAGGCGACAGCCACCAAGGGCACCCATAA
Source organism: Actinopolymorpha sp. B9G3 (assembly GCF_040120725.1). Classification (NCBI taxonomy): domain Bacteria; kingdom Bacillati; phylum Actinomycetota; class Actinomycetes; order Propionibacteriales; family Actinopolymorphaceae; genus Actinopolymorpha; species Actinopolymorpha sp. B9G3. The sequence goes on from NZ_JBEEAB010000008.1 coordinate 271,209, forward strand.
CGGCGTGGCGACGACCGAACATCCCACGAGCGACATCCGCGGCGCGTCCCGGAAGGAGTGGATCGGGCTGGCCGTTCTCGCCCTACCCACACTCCTGCTGTCGATCGACGTCAGCGTCCTCTATCTCGCCCTGCCGCGGCTGAGCGCCGACCTGGGCGCATCGACTACCCAGCAGCTGTGGATCCTCGACATCTACTCGTTCCTGCTGGCCGGGTTCCTGGTGACGATGGGCAACCTGGGCGACCGGGTGGGGCGGCGGAAGCTGCTGCTGATCGGCGCGGCGGCGTTCGGCGTGGCCTCGGTGGTCGCTGCGTACGCCACGACTCCTGAGATGCTGATCGCCGCCCGCGCACTTCTCGGGATCGCCGGGGCGACGCTCACGCCCTCGACCTTGGCGCTGATCCGGAACATGTTCCACGATCCGAAGCAGATGGGCGTGGCGATCGGCGTGTGGTTCAGCTGCTTCATGGGCGGCATGCTCGTCGGCCCGCTGGTCGGCGGCGCACTGCTGGCGCACTTCTGGTGGGGATCGGCGTTCCTGATCGGGGTCCCGTGCATGCTGGTGCTGCTGGTCGCCGGCCCGATCCTGCTCCCGGAGTACCGCGACCGCGCGGCCGGTCGCCTCGACCTCAGCAGCGTCGCGCTGTCCCTCGCCGCGATCCTGCCGGCGATTCACGGCCTGAAGACGCTGGCCCGGGACGGCTGGAACCCCGTTGCCGGCGCCGCGCTCATCGTGGGTCTCGCGTTCGGCGTTGCGTTCGTACGCCGGCAGCGCCGCCTCGCCGAGCCGCTGCTCGACCTGCGACTGTTCGGCAGCCGGTCGTTCAGCACCGCGATGGCGATCATGGTGTTCAGCGGCATCGTCATGGCGGGTGTCTCGCTGCAGACGGCGTTGTACCTGCAGGTGGTCGAGGAGTTCACGCCGCTGACGGCCGGCCTGTGGCAGATCCCGGGGAGCATCGCGATGGTCGCGGGCTTCATGGTGGCGCCGAAGCTCGCGGACAGGTTCAGGCCGACTTACGTCGTCGCGGCCGGACTGGCGGTCAGCGGCTTCGGGCTCCTGGTACTCACCCAGATCACAGGGGCCGGTGGGCTTGTTCTGGTGGTGACCGGACTCGTCCTCGCCTCTGCGGGAATCGCCCTGCCCATGGCCCTGACGATGAACCTCGTTCTGGCCTCGACCTCTCCGGAGAAGGCCGGCGCCGTGTCGTCTGTGTCGGAGACCAGCGGGGAGTTCGGGATCGCGCTGGGCGTGGCGTCGCTCGGTTCCCTCGGTGCCGTCGTCTTCCGCGGTGCGCTGGCCGACACCATGCCCGCCTCGGCGCCTGCCGAGGTGGCAACCACCGCACTGGAGGGCATCACCGCTGCGACGGCCGCTGCCCACCAGCTGGCGGGCGCCCCGGGGCAGGAACTGTTGGTCGCCGCCCAGACGGCGTTCACCGCCGGTCTCAACGTAGTCGGACTCGTCGGAGGCCTGGCCTTCCTCGGGCTCGCCGTCCTCACCATCGCCGTCCTGCGTACGGACCGGGCGAGCGACGGCACGGACCTTGCGAACGACGGCACGGACCGGGCGAGCGACGGAGCGGGCGACGAAGCGACCGCCGACGCGACCACGTGCGAGCCGTTGCCGGCAACGGCTCCATGAGGCCGGTGACGTGCAGTCCGCCGACCGCACAGTCGTGGCGCCGCAACAAAGCGGGTGTCCGTGCGTCCGCCGTCAAGGTCGCATTGCCTGCCAGCGGCGCCGGAGCGCGAAGGCTGCCGACTTCGGTCGACGGTCGCGGGTGAAGACGCCCTTCTTGTTGCCGTCGACCCGGATGATCCCCGACTTGGTGGCGAAGTCGGCGAAGTTCCATACCTGCTCGCCGACGACGGCCGGGATCCGGTCGAAGACCCGATGGTTCATCTCGAGGTACTCGACCTGGTACTCCTCGCTCCACGGTTGCGGCACCACCGCGTGCAGGCCGCTCAGCGTGTCGGCGCCGTACTCGGTGATGATGATCGGTTTGCCGTCACCCGCCCATGCTTCGAGCTCGGCCTGCCACGCCCGTTCGGCCGCTGCCAGGTCACCGGAGTGTACGTACCAGCCGTAGTAGCGGTTGAGCATGAGCACGTCGGCGTACTGGCTGACCAGACACTTCCCGTGCGGTGCCATCCCGACATTGGCGAAACTGACCGGCCTGCTGGGATCGATCGCACGGGTGAGCGCGAACAGCGGCTCGAAGTAGGCCCGGGCCACCTCGGTGTGCGACTCCGGTTCGTTCGCGATGCTCCACATGACCACGCACGGGTGGTTCCGGTCCCGGGCGATCAACTCGCGGATCGCCTGCGCGTGCACCTCGCGGGTCGCGTCGTTGATGGTGTCGGCGGAGAACGTCTCGTAGCGCCGGCCTCCGAAGACTCCCCCACCGATCCCGGTGTTCAGGCCCACCGCCGCGGTCTCGTCGATGACCACGATTCCGCGCCGGTCGGCGAGGTCGAGAACCTCTTCGGCGTACGGATAATGCGACGTACGGAAGGAGTTGGCGCCGATCCAGTCCAGCAGCTCGACGTCATGGGCGAGGAGAACGTCGTCGTGCCCCTTGCCGCGAATGGCCGCGTCCTCGTGTTTGCCGAAGCCGGTGAAGTAGAACGGCTCGCCATTGATGAGGAACTCCGTGCCACGTACCTCCACCGTACGAATCCCGACGGGGAGCGTGTACGAGTCCACCACCTCGTCGCCGCGCTCGCTGTCGACGATCTCGGCAACCAGGTCGTAGAGATACCCGTCGCCCGGCGCCCACGGGCGGACGTCGGGCACGGTGAGTTGGCCGGCCGTTCCGAGGGCACGGGCGACCTCCGTGCCGGCGGCGTCGCGCAGGACCACGCGTACCCCATGCCGGTCGGCGCGGGCCGATTCTCCCCCGGAGTGGTCGATGGCGACGTCGAGGTCGTAGTCGACAGTGCCGGTCGTGCCGTCGATTCCGGTCATGACCAGGAGATCGCTGAGGTGCGTGCGTGGGGTGGAGTACAGCCAGACCGAGCGGTGGAGTCCCGCGTAGTTGAAGAAGTCGTGGTAGTAGATCTGCCGCGGACCGTCCGGCGTGTCCTCGACGACGCCCGGCGGGATGGACTGCCATGTCAACTCGTTGTTGACAACGACCGTGATACGGATCTCCGCGCCCGCGGTGATCAGCTGGGTGATGTCCGCCTCGAACGGTGTGTAGCCACCCTCGTGCGCGGCGACCTGGGTGTCACCGACCCAGACAACCGCGCGATGAGTGGCCGAGTCGAAGCGGAGCGCGACGCGCTGGCCGGCCCACCCACGCGGCACCCGCGCCGTGGTCTGGTACCACACGTCACCCACGTGGTCGCGGAGTGCGCGGTCGGTGGTGATGTCGTTGTAGCTCGCCGGCACCGGCATGTCGCGCGGTCCCTGGAGGGGTTGTCGCCACCAACCCTGGTCGCGGCCGACACCGTCCACATCGCGGACGAAATGCCACAGGCCATCGAGGCGCCTGCGGTCACGGGTGGGACCGTCCTGGGGACGCAGCATGCTCGGGTCTCCCATCGTCGGGGGCAGCGGTCCGTCCCGCGGCGGTGGAGAGGGCCGGACCTGTGCGAAGGATAGGACCCTTCCGCCCCCAGCATCGTCGGACAGGTCCGGTGACGCTGCAGGACTCAGGCCCTGACGAGCGTGCGGTGGGTGGCGCCGTTGTCCCCGGTCGGTCGTACGGTTCTTGTCCTTACGACCGAACCAAGCGAAGTGGAGCGCCTCCGATGCTCGAACGCACCGGCTTTCCGCCCGGGGTCCCCTGCTGGATCGACACGTCCCAGCCCGACCCGGAGGCGGCGGTGGCGTTCTATTCCGGCGTGTTCGGATGGGAGCTCGAGGACCAGGTGCCGGCGGACGCGCCCGGACGCTACTTCGCGGCCCGGCTGGGTGGCCGGGATGTCGCCGCGGTCGGATCCCAACCCGATGGGGCCGCCACGACACCGATGTGGAACACCTACGTCTGGGTCGACAGTGCCGACGACACCGCCGGCAGGGTGACCGCGGCCGGTGGGCAGGTCATCGGCGAGCCGTTCGACGTGAGTGACGCGGGGCGGGTGGCGATGTGCCTCGATCCGGGCGGAGCGTCGTTCTGCCTGTGGCAGGCCGGCAGACACCAGGGAGCGCAGGTGGTCAATGCGCCCAACACGTGGAACTGGAGCGACCTCCATACCCACGACCTCGACGAGGCGGCGGCGTTCTACGGCCAGGTGTTCGGCTGGGAGGCCACCCCGGTCGACTTCGGCTTCGGCGAGACAGTCATGTGGCGCCGGCCCGGATATGCGGAGTTCCTCGAGACCTTCGACCCCGGCCTGCGACGACGCCACTCCGAGGGCGGAGCACCGGAGGGATTCTCCGACGCGATCGGCTGGCTGCTGCCGCTGTCGGGCGACGACGCCAGTGCGGCGCCACACTGGGCGGTCACCTTCGCCTCCGCCGACACCGACGCCACCGTCGAGGCGGCGGCCAAGCTGGGCGGCGAGATCGTGGTGCCGCCCTCGGACGCCGGAGTCACTCGGATCGCCACGCTCCGGGACCCGCAGGGCGCGGTGTTCACCGTGAGTACGTACACCCCGGCGACGTAGGTCCCGGCCGCTACGACACACTCGCCCGCTGGGTCGCGGAGGCGACCGAGCCACGGGTGGTGACCCACGGCGGCGCCAGCTTGTCGAGCGTCCCGTCACGGCGTATAGCTGCGCAGCGCTGTCGCGGGTGTTGTGGTCCGTGACCGTTGGGGATTTCAGGCGGCGGCCGCGGTGGCGATCGTCGCGGCGAGCTCACGAGCACGGTCGTGGGCGTCGGCCATGGATGCCTCGTGCATCGGGAGAAGCTCCGCCAGGGACGGTATGTGGGGGGCCATGGTCAGCTCTGGGACCACGGTGGCGACATCGAGTCCCAGCAGTTCCTCTCGTCCGAGCACCGCCTCAGTGGTGGGCACGACGTAGTCGAAGCCGTGGTTGGGCGCGCCGGGACCGTAGCTGCCACCTCGGGCGGAGATCAGCACCGCCGGACGTCCGGCAGCCGGGGACGGCCTGAATGTGCGACCGAAGACGATGATCTGGTCGAGCCAGGCCTTGAACACCGACGGCATCGACAAGTTGTACATCGGTACCGTGAACAGGTAGGCCCTGGCGCCGAGGAACTCCTCGATGAGCTCGTCCTGCAATGCGGCTGCGGCAGCCTGCTCGTCGGTGTGATGGACGGGATCGGTGACGCGGGCGGTGATGCCGGCAGCACTGAGATGGGGCACGGGTGCTGCGGCGAGGTCGCGGTGGACAACCGTGCCGTCCCAGCCTTCGAGGAAGGACTGGGCGACCTGGCGCGAGACCGAGGCCTCGCCGAGCGCGGAGGAGTCAATGTGAAGCAGGTACGACATGGCTGGGTGTTCCCTTCAGTAGTGGCGTGAGAGCGCGCTCAAGTGCTCGACCAGAGCGAGTCGTTGTCGTGGAGTGGTGTGTGGAGTGGTGTGTGGTCGCCGACTGGGTGTTACATACTGGTAGTGCGGTTGCACACCAGATGAGAGGCGAGAGGGATGGCGTCAGCGCGACAGATCAGTGGTCCGTGCCAGGCGTGGCCAGAGGACAGCGCCTTCATCCGTGAGGTGCTCGATCGCATCGGTGACAAGTGGACAATGTTGGTCATCTGCACCCTGAGCACCGGCCCGCTGCGCTACTCCGACTTGCAGGTGAGCATCCCGGGCATCTCCCAGCGGATGCTGACCCAGACCCTCAAGCACCTCGAGCGAGATGGACTGATCACGCGGACCGCATACGCCGAGGTCCCGCCGCGAGTGGAGTACGAGCTGACGGATCTGGGGCGGTCCCTGTTGGATGCGGTGACGGCGATGGCTGGTTGGGCCGCCGCCCACCACAGTGAGATCGCCAGCAACCGGGCCGCCAGCGAACTGACCGGAGTCGGGCGAGGCAAGGCATCGGTCAGCGCGTCGGCGGGCTGAGCAGCAGCGGCGCTCCTGGCGTGCGAGGGTCTGCATCTGGTGCTCGGCCCGGAGGACGTCGACGGCGGTTCCGCCGTGGCACGGAGGAAGCTCTTTTCGTTCTCCTCCGGCTCGTGCGGCGCGCCCGGGTCCAACTCGAACGACCGCATGACGATCTCGAACCGATCCGCGTCCGGACGCTGCGCGATCGCAGCCTGGAGTCGGTGCTTTCCGACATAGCACCACGGGCAGCCCAGGTCAGACCACACCTCGATGACGACCTGCGATCCCTCGGATTGAGTTGGCTGCTCAACCATCTTCCTTCTCACCTCACTAGTAGTGCGTAACACCATCATGAGTGAGTAAGGGAGAGCTTACAAAAGGCACTTTGAGGTGCGTCAGCATCGCCCCTCAGGCACTACACCCCCATCTGCGCAGAGCCGGTTTAGCGATGGACGGGCACGGGCACGTGACCTCAGTCCAGCACAGGCGAGGGGTCATGAATGGTGGAGTCCGCGGACGTACGGTCGACCACTCGCGATCTCTCGACGCGCCCGCGGATCGTCATCGTCGGTGCCGGGTTCGCGGGCTTCCATGCGGCCCGTCGGCTCCACCGGCTCGCCAAAGGCCGCGCCGAGATCGTGGTCATCAACCCGACCGACTACTTCAGCTATCTTCCGCTGCTTCCCGAGGTGGCCGCCGGCATCCTCGATCCGCGGGCCGTGACGGTGCCGCTGGCTACGAGCCTTCGCGGCGTACGACTGCTCCCCGGGGAGGTTAGCGCCATCGACCTCGACCGCCGGTCGGTGAGCTATGTCGACCCCGATCAACGCGACCACACGACCGGCTACGACCGGCTCATCCTCACTCCCGGCAGCGTGAACAAGCTGCTCCCCGTTCCGGGGGTGTGCGAGTATGCGCACGGGTTCCGCACTGTCGCCGAGGCGTTGTTCCTGCGCGACCACCTGATCGCCCAGATCGAGTTGGCCGACGCGAGCGACGACCCGGCCGAGCGGTCCGCACGTTGCACGTTTGTGGTCGTCGGCGCCGGCTACACCGGTACCGAGGTCGCGGCCGCCTGCCAGCTGTTCACCCGCAGGGCCGCCGACCAACGGACCGGCCTGGCCGCCGAGCCGCTGCGGTGGTTGCTCATCGACATCGCCGACCGGGTGCTGCCCGAACTCGACCAGCGGCTCTCAGCGACCGCGGAACGCGTGCTCCGCGGCCGTGGCGTCGAGATCCACGCCGGCACGTCGGTGTCGAGTGCCACCGCGGAGGGGGTCGAGCTGTCGACCGGCGAGTTCGTTCCCACCCGGTCGTTGGTGTGGTGTGTGGGCGTACGCCCGGATCCGTTGATCGCAGGCCTCGGCCTGCCGACGGAGAAGGGGCGGCTCTGCGTCGACGAGTACCTCTCGCTCCCTGACCGGCCCGAGGTCTTCGCCTGCGGTGACGCCGCGGCCGTACCGGATCTCACCCGGCCCGGTCAGGTCACCCCGATGACCGCGCAGCACGCCCAACGACAGGGTAAACAGGTCGCGGAGAACGTCGCCGCGTCGTTCGGTACGGGGCGGATGCGGCCGTACCGGCATCATGACCTCGGATTCGCGGTGGATCTCGGCGGTTTCGCCGCCGCCGCCAACCCCTTCCACGTGCCGCTGTCGGGCCCGACGGCCAAGACGGTGACCCGCGGCTATCACCTGGCGGCCATTCCAGCGAACCGCGCCCGGATCGCCGCCGACTGGCTGCTCGACGCGGTTCTGCCACCCCAGGTGGTCAGGCTCGGGCTCGTCCAGCCGGGCGAGGTCCCGCTCGACGCCGACCACGCCTGAGCGGTCGCGCCGCCCAACCGCGCCATCCTTACGCTGTTCCGCGGCCGGTCGGGGCCGGGTGGACCTCGGTGGCGAGCTCACACTCACCGTCGAGGGTGCAGCGCACACGTGCCTGCATGTCGGGCATCAACTGCCCCCCTCTGCGGTCAGGTAGGACGTGGATCGGGGCTCGTCACCGGCCAAGTCGTTCGCGCAGCGTGGCGATCGCGCGACTGGTCTGGCTCTTCACGGTGCCGACCGAACAGCCCAGTGCCTGCGCCGTCTCCGCCTCGCTGAGGTCCTCGTAGTAGCGCAGGACGACGGCCGCTCGCTGCCGTGGCGGCAGGCTGCACACCAACGTCCAGACCTCGGCCCGTTCGCCCATGTCGGGCGGACTCCACACTTCCCGCTCGGGCACGTTGTCAGTACTTCGCTCGCGGCGGCGCCATGCGCGTCGCCACCAGGTGGTGTGCTCGTTGACCATGACGCGCCGGACGTACGCATCCAGCGAGCCCTTGTCGCGAATTCGCTCCCAGGCGAGGTACGTCCGGGCCAGCGCGGTCTGCGCCAGGTCCTCGGCAGTGTGATGGTCCCCCGTCAGCAGAAACGCCGTACGCACGAGCGCATGGTGCCGTGCTGCGACATACGCGCTGAACTCCGCGGTTCGATCCGCCACCGTCCACTCCTCCCGTACTTGTGGCCACAGCGATGCCACATCCGGAAAGGTTGTAAAACGGGCCTGTAGCCGAGCTGAACCGCACCCCGCCGAGCGGCGTCGACAGGCCAGCGGTCGCGCTGAACATGCGCCGGGTTACTGCCAGCGAGCGACGACCGCGGTCAGGGTGTCCGTGGTACCGGTCTCCAGCGCGTCACACACGGTCTCGACGCGGGAGGCGAGGGTGGCAGCTCGGAGGTCGATGCGGTGGCCGGACAGAGTTTCGTACTCCGCGGCCAGGCGGCGCAGCAGGTCCGCGGGGCCGTCCTCGAAATAGCGCAGGTCGAAACTCGGGACCCCGATCTGGACGCAGGAGAAGTCCCAGACGCCGGTGACCTCGCCGACCGGTCCGTCCAGGACCAGGTTGCCGACGTGGAAGTCGTTGTGGAGCACGACATCCGGCCCCGGAACCGCGCCGTTCCCCCAGGCCGCCGTGTGGTCCGCGAGCAGTCTCTCGACGGCTGGCCGTGCCTCGGCGGGAATCTCCGCCAGTCCGTTCACGATGAGCATGTACGGATCGGGGTCCGAGGTCTCGGCTGGACGAGGAATACCCAGCTCCGCGACGGTGGCCGAACTGAAGAAGGAGTGCATCGCCGCCAGGAACCGCGCCAGGGAGCCGGCGAGTGCGTCCCGCTGGTGTGCGGACGCGGCGAGGTAGGCCTCGGCGTCGAAGGTCGCGCCGGTGAGTGTGCGATACGCGGCGAACCGGGTGTGTCTACCGGTCCACTCCACCTTCGGGGTCTTGGCTGGCAGCCGACCACAGACGCGATCGAGGATGGCGAGCTCCCGCTCGAACGGCAGCTCGCCGTCGCGCGGGAACCGCAGGATCCACCCGTCGACGGTCTCCAGGACGACGTTCTCCCACCCGGACTTCAGTACGACACCGGCCAGGTCGACCTGCCGGTCCTCCGCCGCGACCGCGGCGACGAGCGAGTCCAGGTCGAAGGCGCTGGCGACCGGCGCGGACTCGTGCCACTGAGGCTGGTCCTTCGACTCGGGCTGGCTCTGGTTCCGGGTCTGCTCCATGGGACCGCACGCTAACCCTGGCCGTCGCCGACCTCCACCGGTTTGCCAGCCGGATCGGCGGCCGGTGCGTACGCCCGGAGGAACTCGCCGACCACCGCGGCGACGGCTGCGGGTTCCTCGAACACCATGCCGTGGCTGGCGTCGAACTCCTGGACGCGGAGCTGCGGGTTCCGGGCAGCCAGCGCGCCGAGGTCGCGTCGGAGGCCGGCCCGCAACGCGTCGAGCAACGGCGCGAGCTGCGGCGGCACTCCGGGAAGGATCCTCGTGGCCAGTACCACCAGGAACGGACTCGTCACCTCGGCGAACACGGGCAGACAGTCCTTGAACTCCGGCAGGTCCCTCAAGGTCGCGCTGGTCGCCGCCGAGGGTCGCCACCAGGTGTTGCCGTCGTCGTCGACGCGGAGTCCGCGTTTCATTGTTGCGGCCGCCCGGTCAGGGTCGGCACCGATGGCGAGAGCGGCGGCGCGTTGCTGCTCGAGGAGCTTGTCGACCATCGCCTCGGTCAGGGGCTGCGCCATCTGCCTGGCCTGCGTGTCGAAGAGTTTCTTCAGCGCGGCGAGATCCTGGATGACCTGCTCTGGCGGCATTCCCGCGTAGTTCCGGGCGTACGTCTCGGCCGACCGGTGACCGTCGAGGCTGACCACCGCCGGGCAGTCGGGGTGTCGGCGGGCCCACATGGCGGCGAGCATTCCGCCCATGGAGTGCCCGACGACGGCGGGGGCGTCCAGGGCGAGGCGTTCGATCACCACCTCGAGGTCGTCGAGGACCTCGGCCCAGCTCCACGGTCCGTCGCCGGACCGGCCATGGCCGCGCAGGTCGAGCGCCACGACCCGATGCGTCTCGGTGAGTTGCGGCGCGAATCCCTCCCACGCAAGGAGGTTTCCACCGGCGCCATGGATCAGGAGTACGGGTGGACCGTCGCCACCGTGGTCACGGACGGCCAGGGGAACGGGTCCCGAGTCCACGATCGCTTCGCTCACCTCGGGTGGGGCGGCCATGCGTACCTCCTGGGTCCTGAGTCGGGGCGGTCCGGCGGAGTTCGACGAGGCGGGTGCGGACCGAAGCTGTCGTCACTCCGCCGTCCGGGTGGCGCCGCAACTTGCTCCGCTTCACCAGGTCATGAACCCCCTGCCGGGTGATGCCGAGCATCGCTCCGGCGACGGCGTACGACACCTGGGCGGCACCCGGATGGCCGACCCGCCGCGCGACGGCGCGCCCGAGCGGGGTCTGCCACCACTCCTCCGGCGGATCGAAAGGCGTGTCGCCGGGATAGAGCGCCGCGACGAGGCGGACAGCGAGCTGCCGTGCGCATGTGTCGTCGGGACCAAGCAGCTGGGCCGCCCACATCTCGGCGTCCCCGCGCATCTGCCGACGTATCGGCTCGACTGCGGAGTCGGACTGCAGCAGCACGCTCAACGGATCGAGCAGCCGGCTCGTGACCACCCGGATCAGGTCGTCGCGCAGCTGCACGTGCTCCGCAGTCGACGCTCTCACCACCACACCCCTGATGTCCGCTCGCGCCGTGGTACAGACGCTACCAGACTACTTGACACTTTACGTCAAGTAGCGCCTGCTCTGCTGTTAGAAACTCAGCCAGACGCGTGGTAGCAAGGAAGGGCTGCGCAACGGCAGCAGCCAGAACAATGGGGGAGCCATGCTTCGGAAGATTCACGATCTAGGCATCAAGTCCGATCACATGTACTTGGCCGGACTCGCAAGCATCGCGTTGGCCGTCGCCACCTGGGCGGTTTCGATGCAAAAAGAGAAGGCTGGAATGGACCGCGCCGACCGCTGGGGGATCTTCGTCGGCGAATGGGCACCGACGTTCATCGCGCTCGGGAATGGGCTCCGCAGTTACGAGGCCCAGGACGTCCTTTCCGAACAGCATGAGCAGTTCGCACAAGCCGCGCATCCCGACACATCCGTCCCGGCTCAGGCATCGAAGGTCTAGACAGGCGCTCAGCGCAGCGCGTAGGCGTGCTCGACGGTCTGGACGACGGAATTGCCGCTGGCATCCTCGGCCCGGACCCGCAACGTCACAAAGCCGTTCGTCTCGCCCAGTCGCGGGTGCCGCACGACCGCGCGGAACTGCCCATGACCGGTGTCGTACACCGGCCGGACCTCGGACCAGCTCGCGCCGTCGTCGTACGAAACCCACGCGGCCAGCCCGTGCACGGGTGCGCCCGTCCAGCCGTCCTGGTGTCGCACAGTGAGGTCGAGCGACACCGCCCGGTCGGCCAGAGCACGGTTGCGCAGGTCAGTGTCGACGCGGTAGTCGACCTGCAGCAGTCCGAGCAGCTCCCGCTCACCCGCAGCCGGTGGGCGTGACGCGAACGTCCAGGACGTCTCGGTCGTCGGCGAGAACACCCATTCCGGCGACGGACGGCCGACGCTCAGATCGAGCCGGTACGTCCCGGGGCCCTCGGCGCCGCCGGCCGGGAAGTCGCCCCACGCCCAGTCCTGCTCGGCGATGAGCGCACCGTCGCGGAAGAGCCGCGCCTCCCCGACGTCGGACGGCACACCGAAGCCACCCTCCGCGAAGCCGTAGTGTCCGCGCTGCGCGTCGGCGAACTCCGGCACGCGGATCCGCAGCGTGTCACCTTCGCGGTACGACGTGAGACCGGGGACGTCGCGCGGGATCGCCGGGCGGATCACCGGGGCGTACCACTCCTCGTGCGCCTCCTGCCCGGCCTCGTACCGCCGCGGCGGCTGTGTCATCCCGCCCTGCAACGGGTTGATGGACTCGCCGGACGCGTGGTACTTCACCCGCTGCTGCCACCACGTGTCCCCGGAGCTGACGATCTCGCGCCGGACCATGGGGGTACGCACGAGGCGTTGGTACTGGTTGAGCGCCGAGTCCTGCCACGGCCGCCAGCCGAACCGCTGCTCCTTCGACCACGGGGCTCCACCGGGTTCGCGGTAGGAGGTGACGACGGTCGCGGTGTTCTCGTCGTTCACCCGGTGGATGATGTGTTCCGGGACGCGACCGAGTGAGACCTGCTGGATGTCGTAGAGGTACGGGCTGGCCGGCGTACCGCGCAGCTCCAGCGTCAGCTTTCCCTTGTCTGTCGTCGTTCCTGCCTCCGCCAGGCCACGGAGTTGGGCGCCGGCCGCATGGGAGACCAGGACCGCCATGGTGGGCAGCCGGTCGCTGGTGGTGGGGTTCCACCGGCTCCACGGCTTGGCACCGTCGCGGACGCTGATCACCGCCATCGCAGCGCCTGCGGCCGCCGCATCGCGGGCGAGCTGGGTGTAGTTCGTCCCGGTCGCTGCGATGAGCGCGATCCGGTCCCTGACGTCGCGGCCGGCGTAGTCCTCCGGGGCTCCCGCGCCGACGTCGACCACGGGGAGGGTGCGTACGCCCTCCAACGCCGGAGACGTGCTGAGGTAGAACATTTCGACCGGCACCTCGGGTACGTGGCCGACCACCCGGGCATCGAGGAGCGGTGCCACCAGCTGCCAGCGCGATCCGAACTCGAACGTCCCCTCGGCGACCGGCGCGGTGGGTGTGACGTTGAGATGCCGGATGCCCGGGAACTTCATCACCGCGTTGGTGATCCGCCTTCCCGCGAACTCGCGATGCGAGTGGAAGCTCAGGATCCCTTCCTGCACAGCGGGTTTCGGCGTCCTGATCGTCATCGGGTTCGCGTCCCGGGCGTCCAGCGTCACGTCCGTGTCACCGGTGACCTCGAACGCCGGGTCGATGATCTCCGAGACCTCCGTGTCCGGCGCCGATCCCTCGGTGACCATCCCGTGCAGGTGGTACGACCCCTCCGCGAGCTCGACGGTACGGCTGCTCCCTGCCGGGATGTAGCTCACGACGTCGAAGCGGGAGTCCGCACCGAACAACGAGATCGGGTTGACGGTGACGGGCTCGCCGTCACGCCCGACCCCGCGGATCGTCACCGTGTGCCGGGGTGCCTCCTTCACCAGGCCGAGGGAGGTGTGGACGACGACCTGCCCGTCGGCGGTACGCCCGGTGAGGTGGCCGCCGAAGATGCCGCGCCCGAGCCGGGTCGGGTCGACCGTGACCGTCACCGTCGCGGTCGCGTGGGGCGGCACCTCCACGTTCGAAGCGTCCAGTCGTACGGCGTCATCGGCGGGCGGATCGCCGGCCGCGTCGCGCAGGTCCAGATCCAGGTCCAGCGACACCGGCTCCGCGCCCAGGTTGGTGTAGGTGACCGGGCGGGAGAACTCCGCAGCCTCCGCCGATCCCGCTCCGGCCTCGTCGGCCATCACGCCGAGGTCCAGCGTGCCCGTGGCGTAGACGCCCTGCTCGATCGCGCGTGCCACGTCCACCCGCCCACCGCCCTGCTCGAAGACGGTGAGGTCGGCAGGTTTCGCGGTGCTGACCAGGGCGTCCTTGAGTCGGTCGGCCGACCAGTCGGGGTGGCGCTGCGCCAGGATCGCGGCGGCGCCGGCGACGTGCGGTGCGGCCATCGAGGTTCCTGAGGCCGCGGTGTACGAAGCGTCGACCGGGCTGCCCATGCTCGTGCCGCCCGCGCGGGCCGCGACGATGCCGACACCCGGCGCGGTGATGTCCGGCTTCACGGCGAAGTCGCCGAGACGAGGTCCGCGGCTGGAGAACTCCGCCAGCGACTCGTCCCGGTCGACCGCGCCCACGGTGAGTGCGGAGGTCGCGGCTCCCGGCGTACCCACCGTGAACTTCCCGTCTTTTCCGTCGTTGCCGGCCGACACCACGAACAGCGTCCCCGTCTGCGCGGTCAGCGTGTCGACCGCCTCGCTGATCGGATCCGTCCCGTCGGTCGGGCCGGCGCCGAGGCTCATGTTGACCACGCGGGCACCCGAGTTCGCCGCCCACTCCATGCCGTCGAGGACCCACGACTGCTGGCCCGTCCCGTTGTCGCCGAGCACCTTGCCGGCCATGACCGTCGCGCCCCTCGCCACACCGGTCCGGGCACCGCCGGACGCCGCCCCACTGCCCGCGACCGTCGAGGCGACGTGCGTTCCGTGGCCGACCGCATCGGCCGTCGACGGGCTTGTGGTGAAGTTGCGGGTCTCGGTCACGACGCCGGCGAGGTCGGGATGCGTCGTGTCGACGCCGGTGTCGAGTACGGCCACCGCGACGCCCTGTCCGTCGTAGCCGGCGGCCCACGCCTCGGGGGCGCCAATCTGGGCGACGCTCCGGTCGAGCGTGGCGTGCACCTGGCGGTCCAGCCGGATGCGGGCGATCCCACCGGCGAGCTTGGGCGCGCCCGCCATCTCTGCGTCCGGGGCCGAGGCCGGCCGGTCGTCGTCCACCGACGCCCAGAACCGTTCGGCGTCCTGCTTGTCGGCCGCGACCGCCTGCCCGTTGATGCTCTCGAGCCGGGGGCCGACGTCGGCCGCGGCGAGCGGAGCGGCCGTGCGCGCGTGGCCAGGATCGACGCCCTTTCGGTAGGTGAGGATCAGCGGGACGCTCGACCGATGCGCGTCGTCGTAGCCCTGCTCCAGCAGCTCCGTCACGTTGAACAGCGCCCGGTCGAGCTGACCCGACGCGAGATAGGGAACGACGTCGAGCGGGATCACCTGCAGCTCGTCGTCGACCTCGACCTGGCTGAACGACACCTCCGCCCGACCCTCGCCTGGGACGACGGTCACCGCCTGCCGCCCACCTTGAACCTGGTCGACATCCACCCGGTCGCCGGTGACGAGCGTGATGGACCGGGTCCTGCCCACGCCGGCATGGACGGACGTCGGCGACGCCCCTGCCGTCGCCACGCCTGGTCCGGCCGACCGGACGCCGGGCGTACCCGCCGCCGCCGGAACGACGGCCATCAACGACGCGGCGACGGCAAGCGCCGCGCAGCCGGCGAGTGCCGCGCTGCTGGTGCGTGCCCTCCCGGCGATGGTCCTCGTACGCATCGATCCGCCCCTCCAGCCGTTCCGGATCGGCGGGACGCAGGGCTCCGCCACCGGAACGCAAGGACTCCGCCACCGCACAGCGTCGGGCCATGCACAGGCCGCTGTCACCGGTGCCGGGCTGCCGGACTTGCGACATGTCGCGTCTTGGACAAGCCGGCCGGATGGTCGAGGCTGTGCATGCGTACGACCGAATCGCCGCACGACCCGTCATGGGAGGTCCGCATGCTCGAAGCCGCCGGCGTCAGCACGGAGGAGGAGCGCGTCTACCGCCTGCTGGTCACGTCGTTCGAGACCGAGCCGGGCCGCATCGCGAAGCGGCACGGCCTCGAGGCCGGCGAGACACTCCGGATCCTCGAGTCCCTGCACGCGAAGGGCCTGGTCAGCCGGATGTCCGGCCCCACACCACGCTTCGCGCCGACCCCGCCGGACGTCGGCTTCGGCCCGCTGCTGCTCAAGGGTCAGGAGTCGCTGGAGTGGGCCCGCAGTGCGGTCGCCCAGCTCACCGAGGAGTACCGCAGCAGCGCCCGCCGCCGCGACGCCGGGCAGCTCGTCGAGGTCCTGGCCGGCGCACCGGCGATCCGCCAGCAACTGCGCAACCTGCAGCTGGGTGCGCGGGAGGAGCTCGTGTGGTTCTGCAAGGCCGGCCATGTCGCCATGACGTCGAACGACAACACCGAGGAGTTCGACGCGCTCGCTGCCGGCGTCCGCTACCGCGTGCTCTACGAACGCGCCCTGCTCGAGGAACCCGGCATGCTCGAGAACGTCGCCGAGGGCATCCGGCACGGAGAGGTCGCACGCGCGACCGCGGACCTGCCCGTACGCCTGGTGATCGCCGACCGGTCGATCGCGATCTGCCCGCTGGTACCGGTCGCCGACGGTCCTGGGGAGCCGACGGCGGCACTCGTCCGCGAGAGCAGCCTGCTGGCGGCGTTGCTCGCGTTGTTCGAAAGTTACTGGGACCGCGGGTCGCCGGTCCGGCTCACCGAGAGCCGGCCGGGCGACCCGGACGCCGAGGACGAGCGGTACCTGCTCTCACTGCTGGTCGCCGGCGTCACCGACAAGGCGATCGCGACCCAGCTCAGGATCAGCCAGCGGACCGTACAGCGGCGGATCCACGACCTGATGCGGCGTACGCACGCACAAACGCGCATGCAGCTCGCCTGGCAGGTGGCTAGGCTCGGCTGGCTCGACGCCCCAGGCTCGACGTCGGTGGAAGGGGACCTTCCGTAGTGCTCAGGCAGTGGAACGCCCTGGCGCGCTATCCCGACTTCCTGAAGCTCTTCACCGCCGACACGATCTCGGGGTGGGGATCGAGCATCAGCACGGTCGCACTGCCGCTGACGGCCGTGGTCGTGCTCGACGCCTCGCCCCTTCAGATGGGACTCCTGGGCGCCGCCACCTTCCTTCCGCATCTCGTGCTCGGCCTGCCTGCCGGCGTGTGGGTCGACCGGATGCCCTACCGCCGGGTGCTCGTCCTCGCCGACCTGGCGCGTGCCCTGCTCCTCGCCTGCATCCCGGTGCTGGCCGTGCTGGGCATGTTGGCGATGTGGCACCTGTACGCCGTGGCCATGCTGGCCGGTGTGGGGACACTCTTCGCCACCCTCGCCGCGATGTCGTTCGTTCCGCTGCTGGTGGGGCGCGCGCACCTGCTGGAGGCGAACAGTGCCACGGTGCAGAGCGCCTCGATCGTCCAGACCATCGGGGCGGCGACGGGAGGGGCACTCGTGCAGCTGCTCACGGCTCCGATCGCGATCGCGGCCGACGCGTTCTCGTTCCTGGTCGCGGGACTGACCACGATGTGGATCCGTACGCCCGGGGTGGTGGCGTCGGGCGCCGAAACGAGCAGGCCGCTCGCTGGCGAGGCGACCAGGCCGAACAACCCTTCGAAACAGCGCCTGTGGTCGCTGGTGGGACAGGGCCTGCGCGCCACCGTCGCCGACCCCATCCTGCGCGCCATCGTCCTGTCGGCGACGATCGGCGCACTCGCCGGCCAGATGCAGAGCGTCATGCTCGTCCTGTATCTCACCCGTCAGCTCGGCCTTGCACCCGGCGTCGTCGGGATCGCCATCGCCGTCAGCGGAGGGGCCGCGGTGCTGGGGGCGTTCGTGGCCGGTCCAGTCACCGGGCGGCTGGGCCACGGGCCGACGTTCATCGCCGGCGGGCTCATCGCCTCGACGGCAGGCCTCGTCCTCGCGACGGCGACGGGTCCGCTCCCCCTCGTGCTGGGCATCGTCCTGATCGGGCAGGTCTTTGCGGGAGGTGGGCCGCTGCTCTACGCCGTGAACCAGCGAACGATCCGCCAGTCCCTCGTCGCGCCCGAGATGCTGACGCGCATCAACGCCACCTGGCGGTTCCTCGTCTTCGGCGCCCAACCGGTCGGCGCTCTGCTCGGCGGCGTCGCCGGGGGTGCGCTGGGGCTCCGGTCGACGATGGTCGTCGCGAGCGTCGGCATGCTCACGGGTGTGGCCGTCGCGGTGATGTCACCGCTGCGTACTCTCCGCACCCTTCCGGGCGCTTCTGGAACCTAGTGTCCTCCGCCTGAAATTCGTCGGGTAAGTGTAGGTTTGGTGGATGGCGAGGACTGGGCGGCCGAAGGCTGAGCTTGTGTTGAGCGATGAGGAGTGCCAGACGTTGACGCGGTGGTCGCGTCG
>NZ_JBEEAB010000080.1:0-964 GCF_040120725.1 Actinopolymorpha sp. B9G3
CTAGGGCGTGTCCCGTAGATCTTGGTGGTCGAAGTTCGATAGATCATTGGTGTGTTTGATCGTCATGACTTGACTGATGAGGAGTGGCAGCGGCTGGAGCCGTTGCTGCCGGAGCAGCCGCGGCAGGGTCGGCGTTGGGCGGATCACCGGATGGTGATCAATGGGGTGTTGTGGCGGACGCGCACCGGCAGTCCGTGGCGTGATGTGCCTTCCTGCTATGGGAATTGGAAGACCGTCTGTCATCGGCACCAGCGCTGGTCGGCCGATGGCACGTGGGCACGGATCCTTCACGAGTTGCGCCGTGGCTGCGCTGATGAGGAGGGCCAGCAGTGGACGGTCGCGGTTGATTCGGCGATCATGCGTGCCCATCAGCACGCGGCCGGTGCTCCGAAGAGTCCACCGCCTGTGCTCACCACAGGGGGCTTTATCGAATTACAAGAATTCCGGCCCGGACGGGTGTGATCGGGAGGCGTTGGGCCGGTCCAGGGGAGGGCTGACCACCAAGGTTCACCTTGCTGCCGATGCGCAATGTCGGCCGGTGTCACGGACCACCACCGCGGGTCAACGCCACGACTCCATCGCCTTCACCGCAGTGATGGGCGGAATCTGCATCCAACCCGCCCTCGGCCGCCGCGGACGCCCGCGCACCCGCCCAGGCAGAGCCCTCGCGGACAAGGCCTACGCCAACAACAAGGTCCGCTCCCACCTACGACGCCGAGGCATCAAAGCAACCATCCCCGAACCCGCCAACCGGCGACACCGCGGCCGACCGCCCCTGTTTGATGCCGAGACATACAAACAGCGCAACGTTGTCGAGCGCTGCATCAACAAGCTCAAGGGCTATCGCGCCGTTGCCACCCGATACGACAAACGCGACTACATCTGGCGCGGCACAATCGACATCGCATCGATCAGAATCTGGCTCCGCGACCCACCAACCCAAGATCTACGGGACACGCCCTAG
>NZ_JBEEAB010000081.1:0-997 GCF_040120725.1 Actinopolymorpha sp. B9G3
TGACATCTGCGATGCCGACATCGCGGCCATGCTGGCCGCGGGTTTCACCGTGACGTCCGACGAAGCCGTGCTTGCCACCGCCGAGACCGTGGTGATCTGTGTACCCACGCCGCTGGATGAGGACGGTGGGCCCGATCTGGCCGCGGTCACCCTCGCGGCGGAGATGGTCGCCCGCCAGCTGCGTCGCGGGATGCTGGTGGTGCTGGAGTCCACGACCTACCCGGGCACGACCGATGAGGTCGTACGCCCGATTCTGGAGAAGTCCGGGTTGGTGGCGGGCACAGACTTCGCACTGGCGTTCTCCCCGGAACGGATCGACCCCGGCAACCCCACCTACGGTCTGCGGAACACCCCGAAGGTCGTCGGCGGGCACACGCCGGCGTGTACGGCGCGGGCGGAGGAGTTCTACGGCAAGATCTGCGACCACGTGGTCCGCGCCAAGGGCACCCGCGAGGCCGAGATGGCCAAACTGCTGGAGAACACCTACCGCCACGTCAACATCGCCCTGGTCAACGAGATGGCGATCTTCTGCCACGAACTCGGCATCGACCTGCGCGACGCGATCGCCGCCGCCGCGACCAAACCGTTCGGGTTCCAGGCGTTCCACCCCGGCCCCGGCGTCGGCGGACACTGCATCCCGATCGACCCCAACTACCTGTCCTACAAGGTCAAGAGGCTCGGCTACCCGTTCCGCTTCGTCGAACTCGCCCAAGAGATCAACCAACGGATGCCCGCCTACGTCGCCCAACGCGTCCAGGACCTGGTCAACGACGCCGGCAAATCCGTCAAAGGCTCCACCATCCTCATCCTCGGCGTCACCTACAAACCCAACGTCGCCGACCAACGCGAATCACCCGCCCGCCCCGTCGCCCGCCGACTCCGCCGAATGGGCGCCCACCTCACCTTCCACGACCCCTACGTCGACCACTGGATCCTCGACGACACCGAAGTGCCCCGAGTGGGAGACCTCGACCAAGCCCTCCACACCGCCGAGTGG
>NZ_JBEEAB010000082.1:0-912 GCF_040120725.1 Actinopolymorpha sp. B9G3
GTGTGGTCGGCCAGTATTGGTTTCATGATCCGTTCAGGTGTGATCGACGATGGTTTGTGGTCTGTGATCGAGCCGGTTCTTCCTTGTGGGGATGGGCGTCAGGGGCGTCCATGGAATGACCACCGGTTGATGTTGGAGGGAATCTGCTGGCGGTTCCGGACCGGCTGTCCGTGGCGTGACCTGCCAGCGGAGTTCGGGCCGTGGCAATCGGTGTGGAAGCGGCACCGACGGTGGTCTGCCGACGGAACCTACGACCGGATCTTTGCCGCGGTCCGCCTCGCGTGCCCGGATGCGGCGGGTGCGAAGGACATGAGGCGGCTGTTGAGTGCGGACTCGACCAGCGTGCGAGCCCATCAGCACGCCGCCGGCGCCCCCGGCCTAAAAAGGGGCTGAGTCGAGTTACAAGAATCTGCCGGCCGAGCCTGATGATCATGGCTTGGGGCGGTCTCGGGGCGGGTTCACCACCAAGGTCCACGCGCTGGTCGACGCCGACTGCCGACCGATCACGCTGCTGCTCAGTCCCGGGCAGGCCGGCGACAACCCGATGCTGGCGCCGCTGCTGACCCGGCACCGGCTCTATGACCGCCGACCGTTCCGGCTGCTGGCCGACAAGGCGTACTCCCATCCGTCCACGCGGTCACACCTGCGGGCGTTGAAGATCCCGCACACCATCCCCGAACGGATCGACCAACTCGGCCGCCGCAAGGCCAAGGGGTCAGCAGGCGGCAGACCCGCCAGCTTCGACCACCTGATCTACAAGTGGCGCAACACCGCCGAACGAGGCTTCAACCGACTCAAGCAATGGCGCGGCATCGCCACCCGCTACGACAAGTACGCCATCACCTACCTCGGCGGACTCACCCTCGCTGCCGCCATCCTCAACTACCGCCAGGGTTTAGGAGACACGGCCTA